>JACQWQ010000239.1 GCA_016209205.1 Chloroflexota bacterium | reverse complement strand
GCGTCGTCCGCTGCACCGCGCCCCAATCCACCGCGTCCGGCAACATCGGGCAACAATCCGCAACGGCACAACGCACCGCGTCCCTCCGGTACCGGGGGCAATGCCGCGCGTCCGAACGCGCCACGCCCCTCCGGCACCAGCGGTAACGCTCCGCGCCCTTCCGGCTCAAGCGGTAACGCCCCGCGCCCTTCCGGCACCAGCGGTAACGCTCCGCGCCCTTCCGGCTCAAGCGGTAACGCCCCGCGCCCTTCCGGCTCAAGCGGTAACGCCCCGCGCCCTTCCGGCTCAAGCGGTAACGCCCCGCGCCCTTCCGGTCAACCAGCGCGCCCCGGCGCGCCGCGTCCCAGTGGACCACGCCCCGGCGGTACTGGATCGGGCAATGCGCGCCCGCCCTCAAGACCCGGCAACGGGCAGCGTCCTGCCAACACCCAAAATCGTCCACACCCTGGCAATCGCCCACCATCAGGACATCGCCCGCCTTCGGGCAATCGCCCGCCTTCAGGCAATCGCCCGCCTTCGCGCAGTCGTCCATCCGGCGGACAACGTCCATCGCATGGTTCCCGTCCGAGACAAGGCGGACAACCATTACAGCGTTCCCTATCACCAAAACCCTCTGCACCCCTGGCGCCGCCGAAACCACTCGTTCAACAAGTCGTCACTTTGCCCGCGATGTTGACCGTGCGCGAGTTGGCGACGACGCTCAAGCTCACGCCGATTGACATTATCAAGAAATTGATGGCGAACGGCGTGATGGCGAACATCACCCAGTCCATTGATTTTGATACTGCCGCGCTCATTGCCGAAGAACTTGGTTTTCTGGTCCAAGAAGAAAAACCGCAAGTAGTTGAAGAAATTGTTTCGACGCTGAGCTCGATGCCCAAGAAACAAGAATACACTCCCGAAGAGCTTGCCAAGCTCCAACCGCGTCCGCCGGTCGTCACCGTCATGGGGCATGTGGATCACGGCAAAACTTCACTGCTCGACGCGATTCGCAACACGAATGTCGTCGGCGGCGAATTTGGCGGCATCACCCAACACATCGGCGCGTATCAAATCGTCCACCACAGCAAGAAAATTACTTTTCTCGATACGCCCGGGCACGAAGCATTTACCGCCATGCGCGCGCGCGGCGCCAAAGCCACTGACATTGCCATCATCGTCGTCGCGGCGGACGACGGCGTAATGCCTACCACACGCGAAGCGATTGAGCACGCGCGTGCCGCCCAAGTGCCGATCATCGTCGCCTTGAACAAAATTGACCGCCCCACCTCGAACCCCGAACGCGTCAAACAACAGCTGAGCGAAATCGGGCTGGAAGTGTACGGCGGCAAAGACGAAGTGACGGTCGTGCCCTTGTCGGCAAAACAAAAAATCGGTCTGGAAGACCTGCTGGAAAATATCTTGCTCGTCGCGGAACTCGCCGACCTGAAAGCGAATCCCGACAAACTCGCACACGGCGTCGTCATCGAATCCCGCCTCGACAAACAACAAGGTCCGACTGCGACGCTTTTAGTGCAAGAAGGCACGCTCCGCGTCGGCGCTTTCGTCGTGATTGGCGAGACGAGTGGAAAAATCCGCGCCATGTTCAACGAGCGCGGCGAAACCGTTCAAGACGCGTCACCTGCCACACCCGTCGTCGTCACCGGGTTGAGCGATGTGCCGCCTGCAGGCGAAACGTTCGAACAAGTCGCGACGGAACAACAAGCGCGCAATCGCGCGTACCAGCGCATCCAAGCGCGTCGCGCCAAAGAAACCAAAACACCTGCCATTTCCCTCAACGACCTTTATGCCAAGTTCAAAGAAGGCGCGGTCAAAGAACTCAACTTGCTCGTCAAAGCCGACGTCGCTGGTTCGCTCGAACCGATCGTGTCTTCGCTGGAAAAATTGGGCGACGGCAGTTTGCACGCGAAAATTGTGCGGCAAGGCATCGGCACCGTCACCCAAGCCGACGTGATGCTCGCGGCGGCGTCGCAAGGCATCATCATTGCCTTCAATGTCGGCATCGAAGGTCCCGCTGAAACATTGGCAGAACAAGAAAAGGTTGACATTCGTAAATACAACATCATCTACAAACTCATCGAAGACATTGACAAGGCGCTCAAGGGCATGCTCGAGCCCGAATACAAAGATGTGCTGACCGGGCGCGCGCAGGTGTTGAAAATCTTTAATGTGAAAAAGAATGTGATCGCGGGCAGTCGCGTCATCAAAGGCACGGTGGCGCGCGGCAGCACCGCGCACGTTCTCCGCAACACCAAAGAAATTTTCACCGGCGCCATCGGTTCACTCAAGCGCTTTACGGATGATGTCAAAGAGGTCGCCGAAGGGTACGAATGCGGCATCGGCCTCGAAGGGTTTAACGATTTGCAAGAAGGCGATATCATCGAGTTTTACAAAAAGGAGCGCGTGAGTTGAGTGGCGAGTGACGGGTGACGGGGTCTTTATCCCCCCGTCACCCGTCACCCGTCACATTACTATGATCGAAAATCAGATTCTTTCACAGGTTGTCGCAACCCTAAGAAACGCGCACCGCGTTTTCATCGCTGCGCACATCATGCCCGACGGCGATTGCGTCGGTTCGCAGCTGGCGCTGGCGCATGCACTGCGCGCATTGGGAAAACAGGTGACGCTGGCGCTCGACGACAAGATTCCCGAAAGTCTAACTTTTCTGGACGGGTTCAAGGAAATCGCGCCGCGCGAGCCGGGCGACGAACAGTGCTTTGTCTATGTGGACGGCAGCGATTCAAAACGCTATGGCAAGGCGCTGAATCGCGAAAAAACCGGCGCGCGCCCCGTCATTTTGATTGACCATCACGCGACGAACGAACCGTTTGGCGATTACAATCTCGTGGACCGGGATGCCGCGTCTACCGCCGAAATTATCTATGAATTGATTCTCGCGCTTGGCGTTCCCATCACGCCCCCCACCTCTCGAGCGCTGCTCACCGGCATTGTCACCGACACACTCGGCTTTCGCACTGCTTCGACCACTCCCGCCACATTGGAAAAAGCCACCGTGCTCTTGCGTGACGGCGGCTCCATTCCCGAAATTATTGACCGCGTGTACAATCGCCGCTCGTACAATTCACTGCGTATTTTGGGCTACGCGATCACGCATTCCAAACTCGAAGGCGCCGTGATTTGGAGCGCGGTGGATTACAAAACACTGCAATCGTTTGGCCTCAACGGGAACGGCACGAGCGGCATTGTGAATCAACTGCTCACCGTCGCCGACGCCAAAATCGCGTTTTTCCTCGTCGAAAAAGAGGACGGCAGCGGCGACCTCGGACTGCGCGCGCGTGCCGGCGTGGATATTTCCGGCGTGGCAACGCGTCTCGGCGGCGGCGGACATAAACAAGCCTCTGGCGCTTTGCTCCCCCCCCCCTTTGACACCGCGCCGCAGCGCGTGCTCGACGCCATTCGCCAGGAAATGCGCAATGGCTAATACAAAATGCACAATCCTGAATGCTGAATGCACAATGCAAAGTGGGTCGAATTGACCATTGACCATTGATCGTTGTGCATTGACCATTGATGAACGCGCTCTTCATTCTCGACAAACCCCAGGACCTGTCTTCGCACAGCGCAGTGCACCGCATCCGCAAAATCACCGGCATCGAACGCGTGGGGCACGCGGGCACGCTCGATCCACTGGCGACCGGCGTCTTGGTGGTATTACTCGGCAGCGCGGTGCGTTTGTCCGAATACATTGTGGACCACGACAAAAAATATCGCGCGACGATTCAATTGGGCGTCGAAACCGATACGTACGACGCGACGGGGAATGTGATTCAAACAGCCCGCCCTGAGCGCGGCGAAGGGTCGAACGTCAACGTTGCGCCGGAGGAAATTCGCGCAGTCGTCGCGTCGTTCGTCGGAAAATTGAATCAAATTCCACCCGCCCATTCCGCGATTCAAATTCAAGGCAAACGCGCGTACAAGCTCGCGCGCCAAGGCGTCGCGTTGGAAATGGAACCCCGCGCGGTAGAGATTTATTCCATCACGCTGCAAGAACTTGGACCCGCGCGTCTCGTGCTCGACGTACATTGCAGCAAAGGCACCTACATTCGTTCGCTGGCGCACGACATTGGCGCGAAACTTGGGACCGGCGCGCATCTCGCCGCGCTGCGACGCACCGCCAGCGGTGATTTTTCGATCGAATCAAGCCATACACTCGAACAACTTGCCGCCGCCGTTGCTGCGGAAACCCTCGCCCAATTGGTGCTGCCAATGGATTTGGCGATCGAGCATTTCGATGCAGTGCATCTCGACGCGGCGCACGCGCGCGCGGTGCGCAATGGGCTGTTTATCCCCGCACCGCCAAATTTGACGACGCCCCTTGTGCGCGCGTATGATGACGCGCAGAATTTGATTGCTATTCTCGAACGTGTTTCCGAGCGAGAATTAAAACCCAAAAAAGTTCTCGATCCTGCCCAATGAAAATGCACAATATTCAATGCACAATTTTCAATGCCCAGTGCTCAATGGTCAATGGCAGAAAAAATCATTTGGCATTGTGCATTGTGCATTCCGCATTGAGCGTTTCTTATGACTGAAATCATCCGCAATCTTACCGACGCGCGTCTGACCAAACCGAGTGTCCTGACCATTGGCTCATTTGATGGACTGCACCGTGGACATTTACAATTAATAGAAACCGTCAAGCAGCGCGCGCGGGCGCAGAACGCCGCGAGTGTGCTCGTTACCCTCAACCCTCATCCCAAACTCGTCTTGCGTCCCGATTCGTCCTTGCAACTGCTCAGTACGCTAGAAGAGCGGCTCGCGCTGTTGGCGCAGCAAGATTTGGATTATGCCGTCGTTTTTCCATTTTCGCCGGAACAAGCCAAACTGCGCGCGCGCGAATTTATCGCGCTCTTGCACAATCATCTCAACATGATTGAAATTGTTTGCGGCCCCAATTTCGCGCTGGGCTACAAACGCGAAGGCACCGTGCCGGTGTTGCAAGCACTGGGCGCTGAAATGGGTTTTACGCTTACGGTCATAGAGCCGCGTCAATTTCAAGAAGGCATGATCTCGAGCACGCGCGTGCGCGATTTGGTGGCGCGCGGACAAGTCAGCGCTGCCGCGCAGCTGCTGGGGCGCTATCCGGCGCTGCACGGCATCGTCGTTCACGGCGATCATCGCGGGCGCGAACTCGGCTACCCGACGGCAAATCTCGACCTGCCCGACAAAAAATTGATTCCCGCCAACGGAATCTATGCCGTACGCGTGCGGCTCGGCGCCGAATGGTTTGACGCCGCGGCGAGCATCGGCGTCCGCCCGACTTTTGGCGGGGGCAAACGTCTCGTCGAAATTTATATTCTCGATTTTGCGCGTTGGATTTACGGTGAAGAACTAGAAGTATTTTTTATCGAACGCTTGCGCGACGAAGAAAAGTTTGACAACATCCAAGCCCTGCTCGACCAGATGGCGCGCGACGTAGAGAAGGCGCGCGCGATTTTGAAAAATGTGAATGCGGGTGAGCCAAGCGTGAAAGCGAGTGCGATGGGGCGGTAGTGCGGATGAACTGCATCCGAGCAATCGTGCGATAGTGCAATACGCGATAGGCGTGAAACGTGAAACGCGAAACGTGAAACGCGAAACGTGAAACGCGAAACGTGAAGCGTGAAGCGTGAAACCTGCAACCTGCAACTTGACCCGTCACCCGTCACCTTACCCTTCCATGGACCGCTATACTGAAATTGACCACACTGCCGATTGGGCATTTCGCGCGTATGGCAGCACGCTGCAAGAATTGTTCGAGAACGCGGCGTACGCGATTTTCGCCTTGGAGGGCGCGTTGGATGCCCAGTCCACGCTCACGCGCGAAATTAAAGTCGAGGGCGTGGATCGTGAAGCACTGCTCGTCAATTGGCTGAATGAATTACTATTTTTGCAGGAAACAAAACACGAAACGTTCCAAAAATTCAACTTCACCGAATTCTCCGACACAAAACTCAAGGCAACCATTCACGGTGCGCCAGCCAAAGCGGTCACGAAATTCATCAAAGCCGTCACGTTCCACGATTTGAAAATCGAACAGACCGACAAGGGTTGGCAGGCGACGATTGTGGTAGATGTTTAGAGAATGACCCTGAAATCTTGCTAGGAGTTAATATGAAAATCCTTGAGGTGCTTGCCCTTTTTATACTTGGATTTGGGTCAGTTGCTCTCGTCGGATGGTTGTTATTATTTCACCCTGAGGAGACTGTCAGATCACAAGGAAGAATGTTGCGATTGCTTTATAAGACCTTGTTGGGCATGTCTGATGACGCCATCGCCAAGCGTTATCAATTGCCGACCGATAAATTCTTCATGAGCGGGTCGCAAAGTGTTTTTATCAATCAAGCGTCCGAACACCCCGAAAGATTCCCGCGTGCCGTGACCTGCGCGCGGCTTTTTGGCTGTTGGATTTGGGGAGTGCTGCTCCTCGCCATTGTCTCGTTAGCATTCGGACTATTAACCGGCAAGCAAATAACCATTAACGTTCCTTGAGTGCTACCAAATTCAAAACTTTAACGCAATGATTACAAAACACGACCTCGAACGCATTTCCGAATTCGTCTGGCAAGTGCCGCGCGAACTGCGCGCGGATATGCGCGTGCCGGCGCGAATGTACGCCGACGAAGAGTTGTTGGACGATGCGCTCCAAGATAAATCCGTCGAGCAGTTGATGAATACGGCGACACTGCCCGGCATTGTGAAATACGCGATTGCGATGCCCGATATTCATTTGGGATATGGCGCGCCCGTTGGCGGTGTCTTTGCGACGGCGACCAGTGATGGCGTGATTTCCCCTGGGGCCGTTGGCTACGACATAAATTGTGGGGTCCGCGTGCTTGCATCGCAATTAAACGCGGAAGAAATCCGTCCTCATTTGCGCGACCTCGCCACCGAGCTGTATAGCAATTGTCCGAGCGGCGTCGGCGTCAGCGGTACGGTCAATTTGCGCGCCGAAGATTTGGACGACATTTTGAATCGTGGTTCTGACTGGACGCTCGAACGCGGCTATGCGCTAGCAGACGATTTGCCGCGTACCGAAGAGTACGGGCGCATTCCGTACGCCGATGCGGCACAGGTTTCGCACAAAGCCAAAGAACGCGGGCGCGATCAATTGGGCACGCTCGGCGCGGGCAATCATTTTATCGAAGTGGACCGCATTACGCGCATTTATGATGACGCGGCGGCGCGCGTTTTGAATTTATTCGAAAATCAAATCGTGGTGCAAATTCACTGCGGCTCGCGCGGGCTTGGGCATCAAGTGTGTCAGGATTATGTGGATCGTTTTCAACGCGTGGTCAAGGAATATAACATCGTTCTGCCCGACCGCGAACTCGTCGCCGCGCCATACAAGTCGCCCGAAGGACAAGAATACGCGGCGGCGATGGGCGCGGCGGCAAATTTCGCGTTTGCTAATCGCCAGGTGCTCGCGTTTCACATCCGCCGTTCTTTCGCCAATGTCTTGAAAGGGCACGTACGCGATTTCGCGCTGCATCAGGTGTACGACATTGCGCACAACATGGCGAAGGTCGAAGATCACATCATCGGCGGAGAAATCACGCGTGTGCTAGTACACCGCAAAGGCGCGACGCGCGCGTTCGGACCCGATTCGCCCGTTTTGCCTGACGACCTCAAGCCGATTGGACAGCCCGTCTTGATTCCCGGCTCGATGGGTACCATGTCATTTATTCTCGTCGGCACGGCGGGTTCGATGGCGCAAACGTTCGGTTCGTCGTGTCACGGCGCGGGGCGCGTGTGGAGTCGCCGCCGCGCCAAAAAGGAAATTCGCGGCGACAAGCTGCGCGCGGAAATGGAAGACCGGGGCATTGCCGTGCGCGCCGGCTCGTTGAGCGGCCTCGCCGAGGAAGCGCCGCAAGCGTACAAAGATGTCTCGCGCGTGGTACAAGTGGTGGATGCGGCGGGCATCGGCAAGAGGGTCGCGCGATTGGAGCCGTTGGCAGTGATTAAAGGGTGAAAGTGTCCGGTGACGGGTGACGAGAAAGGTAAAGGGATAGGACGTGCGTCTTGCAACCGTCAAGATTGAGCAATCCGCCGGTGGCGTCTTGCTTCACAACATTGCCGACGCGCAAGGACACAAAGCGTTGAGCAAAGGGTATCGCCTCACAGCGGACGATGTAGAAAAGTTGCGCGCGTTGGGCAAGACGAATGTGCTCGTTGGCATGTTTGAAGATGGCGACGTGGGCGAGAACGACGCGGCGACGCGCATCGCCAACGCGGTCGCGGGAAAAAATGTGACGCTTACGCCGGTCAGAGGTGGGCGCATCAATCTTTTGGCAAGCACGCGCGGCGTGCTCGAGGTGAACGACGATGCGTTGCATGAAATCAATTTGCTGGACGGCATCACCGTTGCGACGGCGCCTGCGCACCATGTCGTTGACGTGAAAAAAATGGTCGCGACGATTAAAACAATCGGGTTGGCAATTGCAGAAAGTGTATTACAACAAGTCGAACGAATTGCACGTGAAACGCCAAATGTGATAGCCGTACGTGAATTGCGCGCGGGGCGCGCAGCAGTGATTTTGACCGGAAGTGACGAGGCGCGCGAACGCGTGGAAAAAACATTTACCGCGCCGATTCATTCCCGCATACAAGAATTGGGCAGCCGCGTGGTGTGGAACGATTATGTGGAACACGACGCGCACGCGATTGCCGACGCGCTGGAGCGCGCAAAAACGCAGAACGTGGATTGCGTCATTCTCGCGGGCGAAACATCCATCATGGATGTGAACGACGTGACGCCGAGTGGGATTGTGCAGGCGGGCGGAAAGATCGAGCTATACGGTGCGCCGGTCGAGCCAGGGAATTTGTTGTTACTCGCGTACGCGGGCGATTTGCCGATCCTTGGCGCGCCGGGCTGTGTGAAATCGCGCGAGACGAATGTGGTGGATTTGATTTTGCCCCGTTTGCTCGCGGGAGAACGCGTGCAAAAACGCGATATTGTCGAATTAGCGAACGGTGGGCTTTTGATATGAAAATGCGAACGGCGGGTTTCACCCGCCGTCTTGTTTTGTATAACCTGCCGCGCGAATTTTTTCCTCAACCCACTGCGCGTCTTCCGCGCCCAATTCAGGCGGCGGAAGCGGCTGCGTGTAATCCAGCAAACGCTCGTAGCGCACCAGATTGAAACACGTGTCCACAGCGGCTTGCAAATCGAGCGGCACGTCGGGATCGGGCGGGAGCAACGGGATTGGGATAGTCGGCAGTTTTTCGCGCAGACCGATGGGAAACACTTGGGTGCGCGGACGACGCTGCACGCGACTCGTAAAAACAAAATAGGGCGCGGGAGGTAATTCGCCGAGCAAGTGAATGCGCTGCCCTGCACGCAGCAAATCAATCTCGACGAGATGCGTGCGCGTGCCCAATAGTTCCAAACGTTTGGCGTCGTACTCTTCCCAACCTTCGCCGCGTTTGTTCGCAGGAGAAAGAATTTCTATCACAGTCACAAGGCGACGTTCTGCGACATCGCGAATTTCCACACTTAACGCGGGAATCTCCTGAGGAATCGGGCTGACGAGTTCCAGTTCCCGCGCGGGCGCATTGGCAATGACATACTCTGCCACCGCTTCTTTTGCTTCCGGTAGTTCGACGACATGCACATCGGGATAAATGCTGCGCGCGCGTGCGTCAGATACAATTTCGAGCGCGCCGGTATCAAGCCAATAATGCTTGTTGAGCAGCGCGACATAGCGTTCAGGTAGACGCTGCAACAATTGTTCGCTGATTTGATTCGCCAGCCGATCATGAAATTCCATCCACATCTCACCTTCGAGATACGGATCCATGCCGGGAAATGGAGAACCCATTACAACCTCCCGTTCGCGCGTTCCTCACGGGCGCGCGCTTCGATGTCACGCACGAATTCCGTTTTCGCCTCCGTGTAAGTGGGGCGGTCATTGCGAAATTTTTCGGCAAGCCCGCGCTTTAACTCCGCGTACGCGTCGCGTGCGTCAGGATGCGCGCGCAAATAATCGCGAAATAATAAGTGCCGCTCGATTGCGGGATTGCCTTGTACGTATAAATGAAGATGGCACGGTTCGTACGCGCGCCGGTCGAAATAAATGCGACCCGGAATTTCCGCTTCGCCGTAACAGGTATATCCCAAACGTACCAGCGGTGTAATCGCGCGAATGGCATCCTCCGCCGTGTACACCATAATCAAAATATCAATAATCGGTTTTGCCGCAAGCCCCGGCACCGCAGTACTACCGATGTGTTCTATCTGCGCGCGCAAATCACTGAACGCGTCCAGAATGCGTTCGCATTCCTCCTCAAACCGAACCACCCACTTTGGGTCGTACGGCGCAATGACGATTGGATCACTCATAACGCGCCTGCCGTAGTAACGAATTCATTCGTTCGGCCCACCGAACGAATGAATTCGTTACTACGGTCAATCCAGTGAATAGCCCAATTCGCGCAGCAGCCGATCATCGCGCCGCCACTGTTGACGCACTTTGACAGTCAGTTCCAAATACACCTGATGCCCGACCCATTCTTCGATTTGCTTGCGCGCGGCTTGCCCGACGCGTTTCAACATACTCCCGCGTTCGCCAATTACAATCGCCTTTTGCGAATCTTTTTCCACCCAAATCGTCGCGGAAATGTACGTCAAACTGGAAGAACGTTCTTCCCATTCGTCCACCATCACCGCGATGGAATGTGGAATTTCTTGGCGCGTGTTCAGAAGCAATTGCTCGCGCACGAGTTCTGCCGCGAGATATTGCAGCGGCGCATCCGTAATTTCATCTTCGGGAAACAGCGCAGGGCCTTCCGGCAACCGCGCCACGATCATGTCGAGCAATTTGTCGGTATTGTCACCTTTGGTCGCCGCAATGCGCATCCAATCGTCATGCTTGACCAGATCGAAAAACGCTTGCGTGATTTCACCAACCGCGTCGCGCTTGAGTAAATCCATTTTGTTGAGCGCAAGCAAGACCGGCGCATTGACCCGCGCCTTCAACAGTTCGGCAATGTCCTCGTCCTCTTGCGTCGGCATTCTGGAACCGTCCACGACAAAGACGACGACATCCACACCGTCGAGCGTGTCAACCGCCGAACGCACCATGAATTTGCCCAGCGGGTGAATCGGGCGATGAATGCCGGGCGTGTCCACAAAAACGATTTGCGCGTCGGGGCGCGTCAAAATACCGCGTACCACTCTGCGAGTTGTCTGCGGCTTGTCGGAAACGATGGCCACTTTTGCGCCGACGTACAAATTCAGCAACGTGGATTTGCCGACGTTAGGGCGTCCGACAATGACGCAAAAGCCCGCGCGGTGCGCAGGGGTAGGTGATTCGGTAATTGGGTGATTGGGTGTTTCTTGGTTACGTCGCGGCATAATCTCTCAGCAGGTAAAAATAGAATGCGGCGAATTCGCGCAGCACATTATAGGTATCGCGAAAACTCGGCGCGCGCTGCACGGCGGACGCAGAGACATTGGCAACGCCAAAGCGTTTGAAAGTGACGAGCGCGCGGGGTAAGTGAAAATAGTGCGACACAATCACGGCAGATGAAAAGCCGCGCGCGTCCATCATGCGTTTTGCATTGCGCGCGGTCTCGTACGTGTCATAACCGCCGCGGTCGGTGAAAATATTTTCGGCGGGCACGCCGCGCTGGTTCAAATAATCGCGCATCACGTCGGCTTCTTCATATCCTTCGCGTCCCAATCCGCCGCTGACGATGATAGTTTTGACGATACCTTGCCGATACAATACCAACGCCTGGTCAAGGCGCAAACGCAAAGGACCGGAAGGAATTCCGCTGCGCTCGACGCGATTACCGAGCACGATGGCTACATCCGATGGACGCGGCTGCGCGTTGACGCCGATGAGAATGGTCAACGCGGTATGAATACTCAGCCAGAACAGCGCAACGACGACGATTGCAAGAAACACTCTGAACATCAAGCCCATCATGCCACTGGCTTGGCAGCCAGTTCAACCGGATGCAACCAAAGATATTCGCGTATCTCGAGATACATGCGGTCTAGTTCCGCCAAATAACCGCTGACAGAAAGCCGATAATTCGTCGGATTTTTTTCAACCTGTCGCAACCGTTCCACTTGGCGTTGAAAGTATGAAATCCGCTCCAATGTTACTTGATACTCTTGATCATTCTTGATCATATAGATTCCTGGTGGTAAATCGCCGTCAACGTTGAATTCAGGAAAGCGGTTCATTGAGCCAATTTGTCAATTCTTGTTCTAACGCGTCGAGTTGCACCCAATGTGCCGTGACATCGCCGCGCGTTTTCAATTCCACCGCGTTTTGCGCCACCGTTTTGGGACCGATGGTGAGGCGCAAGGGCAAACCGATGAGATCAGCATCATTGAACTTTACGCCTGCACTCTCGTTGCGCTCATCTACCAGCACTTCCAGACCCGCAAGTTCCAGCTTGTCAATCACCTGCGCCAGCACGGGTGCGACTTCGGGTTTGTCCGCATTCAAGGCAACAATGTACACATCATAAGGCGCGAGCGCACGCGTCCACACCATCCCTTTGTCGTCGTGATGCGCGCCGACATGCGCCAACAGCACCGCGCCCAAATTCAATTCCAGCGTAACGGCAAACGGTTTTTGCGCCTTGCCATTCATGTCGAGAAAACTCGCGTTCAATTCGCGCGGCGCAGACAGGGTCCCCAGCGTGACGCCACGCACGAGTTCGAGCGTTCCATTACCGTCAGGACTCGCGTCTCCTGCGCGCGCTAACGCAATGTCCGCCACCACATCCGGTTTGTAATCGCGCGGGACGTTCGTATTCAGCAAATGATAGCCCTCTTTATTCGCGCCCGCGACGAGATTCGGCGAATAAACAATGGAATCGTCCACGATGATCGTCGCGCCGCGTGTGCCAATCGGTGAAGCGAAACCGGGCGTCGCACCGACGCGCGTAATTTCATCGTCGGTCGCCCAACGGAGTGTACTTACACCCAACGCGCGTTTTACCTTGTCCTCGTCAATCTGCAAATCGCCGCGAATGACGGCAAAGATGACGCGTCCTGCGGCGGAATAAAAGACGGCTTTGGCGGTGCGGCTCGTCGGCACGTTCAACAATTTCGCCAGCGCGTCAATCGTGTCACAATGCGGTGTTTCCACTTTTTGCAAGGGCAAGGGCGCTTCGGCCGGGGCGGGAGTTTTCAACGGGCTTGCCACCGCGCGCGTTGCGGCGTACGCGCCTGCGCGGCTGCGGAAAATTTCGAGCGTAAGCGACGGTGTGGCGGCGAACCACGTGCGCGAGTTGTTTACATCCTCCGCGGCTTCGACTTGGACGCCCGCGTATTCAAAAAAATCGGACGCGAGTTTTTCAAAGGCGGCGCGTGTTTCCAACGCCTTGTCGCGGCTCGCATCGAACGCGGCGAGGTGCAAACGCGTCATGCCGCCGCTGTGCCATGCCACGCGCATGGGAAATTGTTTGTAGGATTGGATTTCTGCGGCAGCCAGCCCGTCGAGGTCAACCTGCGGTACGCCGCGTAATTCTTGCGCGCCGAGTTCGTCCAAGTCGCCGCGCAGCATCAACTGCATTTGTGAGATTACATTCGACGCGAGCGGCAAGTATAACCACTGCCCGTTCGCGGTGGGGCGGATCAATCCTGCGCGAAACGCGAGACGCAACGTCGCGTCGGTGATTTCGGAGGGGGCATCGCGTTTGGTTTTGGCAAAGAGGTCAGTGTAACGCATCGTCATATCGCGCTCGCTTCGATGTACACAATTTCGCCTGCTTGAATCCTGTTTAACGCCACGTTTGCATCCGTCATGAGCGGTTCAAGGTCGAGAATGTCATTGGTCTCTGCAACCAACACGATAAATGCCAACTTGAACTTTTTGAGATTCTGTTGGTATTCAAGGTTTTGGTCGTTGGTCAACAGAACATCAAATTCTTGAGCCGCCAAGCGCAATAGTTCGCCGTTTTTCTTGCCCGCCCATCCCATTTCTGGTACGGTTTTAACTATGTCGGCGCTCACTGTGCGCTTGAGTTGCCTGGGCAAACACTCGTCCAATAATACCCTCATATTTGTGCGTCTCGCAGCAGTTGCTTGATGCGGTGCAAGAGTTCGGTTGCCTGCTCACGACGCACAGTAGGGAAATCGGACAAAAACTCGTCGAGCGTGTGTCCCTTTGCCAGATAATCAATAATCGTGGTCACCGGGACGCGCGTTCCAGCGAAAACGGGCGTGCCACTCAGAATCTCGCGCGACCGCGAAATGATTCGCGTTTCGACGCTTGGTTTCGTATTCGTAAGCATGGCATTTTCCTTTCCTGCCAAACTGTTTCCTGGACAAGTATACCCGTATTCACCAAAACAAAAAAGCAGCGAGCGTTTTTTGCATCGCTGCTTGTGGTTAGTCCTGTGGCGGATGCCATCCGAATCGTGCCCATAGCTGACGCGCGCGCACGAGCGACGGGCGATTGAGATTTAACGCAATGACCGTGGCGCGACCAACCGGTGTCAAACCCAAAATACGATCACTGTCCATGCTCCACGCAAAGTGGTCTTGCCAAATATGGTCAATCTCCATGGGCGCGCCGACGATATCTTCCCGCGTCAGGCAGTAACCGCACCGGTGGCGCGCTTGCTCCGCGACTTGTCGGCGCAACTCGGTTGAGATGTATGATTGGCTCATTGCGCTCTGGGTAATACGGAAACGTCAAAGCCGCGCTGCTGCAAAAGTGCTGCTGCCTGCGCGCGAATGAGCATGCTGTGTTCGTATTGACGCACGTACTCTTGACGTTTTTCGTCTTCGACCGCGCTCAGCCCCTCGCGCTGCCGTTTCCAATGCAATGCTTCCAGTTCGGCGGAAATTTCTGCAGAGAGATGGCTTTGCGCCGCGCGCCACAACGCGTCATTCTCCAACGTCGTCAATTGAGCCAAAGTGTCTCGCAGTTCCAAATCAAGGTCATCTGATTGTGGTACGACCGCCGCGACCACTTGGAGCAACTCTTGTTCCAACGTCACATTGTCCTGCTCTGCGCGCGCTTTGAGTTTGTCATAGAGCGTGATGGGTAATTGTATCGTAACCGGGTGGACAATCACAAGCGACTCCTCCCTCGAAAATCCCTCGCTGCTAACGGTTAAAAAAGACGATTGCAAGTATACCCATATTCTCCAAAACAAAAAAGCAGCGAGTGTTTTTTGCATCGCTGCTTTTCATTATCCCAGGTTGCGCGCAAGCGCAATGGGTCGCAACCAAAATTTAGCGGATTGGTCATCGCGATCCACATGAACATGTGGCGGTTCGCGTAAATCGTGACTCACAAAGTAAAAGCGATAGGGACCGACGCGCAGAATGCTCGGCATGATTCATGATTATTTCGGCATCGCTGCCAAGGCATCGAACGCCGGTTTGCCCGCGATGCGGAACGCATCCAGTTCGCCGCGATCAAAGTCCAACTGCCATGCCGTCGTGACGCCAACCCAACCTTGTTGCTTTGCCCACTGATATGCTTCCTTGTACCACTGCGCGGCTTGTTCGGGTGAATTGTCGGCGCCCGCCGGATGACAGGGACCGCCGCCGCAGGAACCGCCCGTGTGCGTGGGCCAGCCAAACTCGGTGGGCCAAATTTGTTTGCCCCCGTCGCCATGCGCCACCATGATTTGGCGATACGTGAGCATCGTCCCCAAAAAGCCCCAACTGTGATGTCGTCCCTCGTACGGCGCGCGGAATGACGCTTCGGGACGATTGCACGCGGGATCCATGATATTACACAAGGCAGGCACATTGAATCCGCTGGGATGCGCGCCAATCGCATCCGAATAGTCTTTTAGCCCATTTTGATACATTTGCTCCAGAAAGACGGCATCGTCAATCGCAACGACGCCGTCATTCCATCCCGTTGGCGTCGGCGCGCCCGAAACCACCACAATGTCAGGACAGGCGGCTTTGATGCGCGGGTACGCCGCTTTGAGCATGTCCATGTAAAGCGCGGCGGAGAGTGGTTTGCCATGCCATTCCGTCAAAAGATTGTGTTCGTTCCAGACTTCGATGGCGCCCAGTCCTTTGCCGCAATAGCGCGAAGCCAATCCCGTCATAAAGTCGGCGGCATCGTTCATATTGTCCGGCGGACCGGAGCCGCCCGCGCCGCCGTCGGAACGCGACCATGTCGGGGCGCACACAACGCTAAAAATAACTTTGACGCCGTGCGCCGCCGCTTTGCCGACAAAATCATCGGTAGAACCCAAATCGGCGTTGCCTTTGGAACCTTCCATGTCGCACCAACGGACCTGAATCTTGACCCAATTGAACCCCATGCTGTTGACCTGACTCAATTCGCCGTCGCGATCTTTGTTCGTCCAGTCCAATTGAATGCCATAACCGAATTGACCGCCAACGACTTTAACCGGCGGCGGCGCGGCTTTGGTCGGCTTGGGTGCAGGAGAACCCGCGGGCGCGGCGGTCGGTTTCTTTGTGCTTGCCGTCGGCTTGGGATTGGTGCCAGTTTTGGTCGGCGGCGGCGGCTCAGTTGGTTTCGGAGTCGGTTTGGCCTCTTGCAGTTTCGCTACATAGGAAACTGGCGGACTCGCAGTTACGCCGCCGTCAACAGACAATGACACTTCGATATTGTGCTGCCCGCCGTCTTTGGGCGCTTTCCAAACGATCTTGGGTTCCTGAACCGGTGTCTTGCCGATTACTTTGCCGTCTACTTTCCACACCAGCTGCAATTGATTTTCGACGATGGTGGGCTGCAACGATTTATAGTTTTCCAAAACGGTCCAGACACGTTCGTCCGCGCCCGTCTTGGAATCATAATTCGCGAGGGCAATGCCGCCCAGATTGTATTTCAACGCCAGCGCGATTTTTTTCGCAAGCGAATCCGCGTTCTCTAACCAAACCGTGTGCGGCGTCCCGTTCGCGTCCGTATAGTTGAAATAGAATAAACCGCTCGGCTCGTGTATCTGAATGCCACCCGCTTTTGCCAGTCCTTGCAATTCCAACTCGACGTCAGTGCCGGGCTGCGCGTTCTCAGGCACACTCACCTGCCCCATGAGTTTCAATACATCACTCAACCCGACCGGCGTATACGTGTCCGCCGTGCTGTCGCGTCCTTCGGTCGGAACGACGAGTTGAATTTTGCTGCGATCAATTTGTTTGGTGGTCCACGCAAGATATTGGTCCTGCAGCGCGGGTTCGCCTTCAAACGCGCGCGGGTCACTCAAAAGGGGCAGCTTGATTTCATCCGCGTACCGCCCGAGCAGCGCCCAGTTGTAGCCCGCCGTGTCAAATTCCTCTTCGGAAATCGGGATGGGCGCAGGGAGTGTCACGCTTAACATTTTTTGTTTATCGTGCAGCGCACGCGCGAGTTCTTTGACGAACGCGGTAAAGAGTTCTTGATCGCCTGCGCTAATACCTTGATACGAAACGTTATAGCCGCGATACACTTTTTGCACCGCCAGATCAACCAGCGCATTAATGTGCGCCTTGCGCGCTTCCGGGTCTTCCATCATGTTGCCCGTGAGATCGGTGCGCGCGCCGTTCGCGTCTACATTCGTGATGGTCGGGACGACGGCGAAATTGGAAGATGCATGCGTTTCGGTCGTGTTGATCGGTTCA
This sequence comes from Chloroflexota bacterium, assembly GCA_016209205.1. Lineage (GTDB taxonomy): Bacteria > Chloroflexota > Anaerolineae > UBA4142 > SHND01 > SHND01. The sequence goes on along the minus strand of JACQWQ010000239.1, from coordinate 31,431 downwards.
CCGGCAATGCTGCCCGCATCCGCCAATTGGAGCCCAATGGGATTGACCTGCACGATGATATTGTCCGCGGCTTCGGGCAGCGCGTTGCGCGTTTGAATATCGGCGGAGATCATCGGCGCACGCGGGAACGTTTGCACGACGACTACACCTTCGGGCGCAAAATTCAACGTGGACTCGAGACGTTCGTCGTCGAGATTGAGCAGAAATGGGATTTTGAACCAGCGTTGATTCCACAGCGCGTACAGGTCCAGTGTTTCGTACGGCTCGGCCCCATCATACGGGAGGGGTAAACTGAGCTGCGTTTCTTTCGGCTGTTCACCTTGCACCTGGATTTGATAGAACGGGCTGATCGGTTCGACGTTCGAGGCAAGTTTTTGCGCCAACTCACTTGACGTGAAACTATTCAGTGCCGTCGTCGTCAGGCGGACCGAGCTGCCTTTTTTGACCGCGTTTTCGGGAATCGTGATTTCCGCGCCGTCCGAATTGCTGACGGTCATGCCTTTGCTGTTCACCGCGATATAACCGGCGTTCGCGATGAGCGAGGGCAGCGCAATCGGCGGCAGCATCAAAACCGCGCACGCCAGCACAGGCAGCAGCACGAAATAAATCAGCGCCGAGCCGGGATGTTTGCGCAGCCAAAATGAAAAACTTGCGACGGGATTGGTGCGAAGCGAGTTCGCAGAGGGTCGAGCGTTCAAGAGTGTTCCTATTTGTAAACTTGGGTGAAGCGCAGACGTACGGGGCAATGCAGCAATGGCATACAATCCGACGACCTACGCGGAGCGAACGGGATACTAGCACAGGCATTTCAAACTCGCAAATCGGCGGGAATAGGACAAGAGTATTGGTTTGAGTTTACGTGTTTTCGCCGCGCAAGCGTGCGAATTCCGCGCGGAGGCGCGCGTTTTCCTGCTCCAATTGCTCAGCTTCGGCTTGTAATTCATCAGGGTAAAGCAAATACGCGCCGCGCTGGGGATCGTACAGGCGCAATCGTTCTTGCTCCACGCGCAGTTCAAGCCCAAGGACCTCGCTGAAAAGCGGCCCGCCGTTCATCGGCGCGTATTCATCGCCAACGAGACGATAACCACACAGACGTGGGTTGAGATATTCGCCCAAGGGATCAAAAATAAAATATTCGCGTACGCCAAGATTCGCAAAGACCTCTCGGTAATATCCAAAATCATCCCGCGCAAAATCGGCAGTGGCGAAATTGATTAAGGCATCAGGCGCTTTGCCTTCTTCCCAGGTGTAAAACGCAAATCGTTTTTTCGGTGGAACATCTCGCGCGACGAAAATATCCGGCGTGAAAAATACCATGTAATCACGTTCGGCATAATAGACCAACTGTTTGAATCCCACCAATACGGACGGAATGGCGCGAAAAAAGCTGCGCAGTGCGCAAAATACATCAACCATTCGCGAAACGACGAAATCGTTTTCTGCGATTGAAAACGCTTCCTTTTCAGGATATTCTCGAGGCGGCTCGCGCGAAATGATTTGGGTCATGGATTTATCTCTCTCACAATTTGCACTAGACATCCGCACCGCGTATAGCGCGCGCCCTGACGAATAAATTCGTCACTACGGTTCACGCCTGTGTCGCGAGAGTTTCATTGGTCTCGGTTTCAGGCGACACGGACGCGGGTTTCGCCGGTTTCACGCGCGCATACACTTGCGTCATGTCCAACAAACGTTCCGCCAACTCGCGTGTCAATGCGCTTTCGCGCATTCGCCAACACCAATTCGGCGGACCAAGGACGCCGGGCAAATTCATCCGCGCTTCATTGCCCAAATGCAAAATATCTTGCGCCGTCGTCATGGCCGTATTGGCAACCGACATCCACGCGGCGCGAATCAAATCCCACGCGATATCGTGCGCACTCGTATTGAGATATTTGCGCGTAAAATGTTTCTCGTACTCGTTCGCCGAATTCCACCAACCGACCGCCGTGTCATTGTCGTGCGTGCCGGTGTATACCACCCATTCGCGCGTATAGTTGTGCGGCAGAAACGCGGCTTCGGCAGTGCCGCCAAATGCGAATTGCAGAATCTTCATGCCGGGGAAACTGAATTCTTGAAGCAGCGCGTCGAGTCCCGCGCGCGAGGCCGCGTCAAAATCGCCGAGGTCTTCGGCAATGATGCGCACACCTGACCCACGACCACTCCCTTGTACGTCGGGCGGCTGGAGTGGTCGTGGGTCATCGCCCAACGCCGCATTCACCGCGTGAAACAATTTGCCGCCCGCGCCATATTTCCATTTCCCTTCGCGCGCGGTTTTCGCGGTGGCAGGCACCTCCCAATAATTATAGAACGCGCGAAAGTGGTCAATCCGCACTACGTCGCATTGGGTGAACGCGCTGCGAAAACGTTCGATCCACCAACCATATCCTTCGCGTTCCATCACGTCCCAGCGATACAGCGGGTGCCCCCAAAACTGCCCGTCCTCGCTGAAATAATCCGGCGGCACACCCGAAACGAGCGTCGGGTTCAAATCCGCGTCGAGCGCAAACAAATGCGGGTTTGCCCAAACGTCGCAGCAATCGCGCGCGACATAGATGGGAATATCGCCGATGATGTCAATGTCGCGCGCGTTGGCGTACGCTTTGAGCGCCAGCCACTGTTCATAAAACATCCACTGCAAATACTTTTGCCGCGCGATTTCATCGGCAAGCGTTTTTTGCGCCTGCGCCATCGCTGCGGGTTCACGCGACCGAATTTCCGGTTCCCAGTCGTACCACGCGCGGCGGTCGTGTGTTTCCTTTAACGCCAAAAACAACGCGGCATCGTCCAACCAAGCCGCGTTGTCGCGCATAAATTGTTCGAACGCGGCGCGCTGTACGCGAGTCCCGCGCGTTTTGAAATTGGTGTAGGCGCGTTGCAGCAATTCCATTTTCCACGAAATGATCCAGCCGAAGTCAACGCCCGCGCGCGGAAATGCGGGGAGGTTTTCCAAATCGCTCGCGTGGAGATGTCCTACCTCCAACAATTTTTCGGGACTGATGAGCATCGGATTCCCTGCAAACGCGGACAGCCCTTGATACGGCGAATCGCCGTAACCTGTCGGACTGAGCGGCAGCACTTGCCAATAGCTCTGTCCGGCCTGAACTAACCAATCTACAAAGTCGAACGCTGGCGCGCCCAGATCGCCGATGCCGTACGGACCAGGCAATGAAGTTGGATGCAAAACCACACCACTGCGACGCGGGAATTTCATGAATGGACTCCGTGACTGAGTTGAGGATGCGCAACAGTTTAGCAGATTTTTCGTTTCCTCTCAATTACGGGCGAATAGAATTCGCGGCGAATAGAATTCGCGGCAACGAAAACACAAAACCTGCCTGCGCAGGTTGAAATTCTAGTGTGCGTTCGCGAATCTTGGCGATTCGTTGCGAACTCGGTTCGCGCGCACACTTTGTCTAGTTGTTGGCGCGATGGTTCGTTGCGTCGGATGCGACGCGAACGCTCACCACAAGTTTCAATCACCTGCGTTTCCGAATTTGGCAAAGAACGACACAGACGATAAAAGAGTGCGCCTCTATCGAAAGAGGCGCACTCGTCGTGATACGTTTTTTTGCCGACCGATAACTTCCAATTGTCGGCCCGCCCGAGATTGGGACTAGTTCACATGTTCCAGCGAATGCGACATGGGCAATTCACGTTCGTGTCCATTCATCTCCGCCAGCGTCGGCTTGGGTTCGAGTGCGGCATTCCACACATCCTCGACACGCTCGGCGAGGACAAAGGTCAGGTCCTTGCGGATTTCTTCCGGCAAGTCGTCCAGATCGCGCTCGTTACGATTCGGCAGGATTACCGTGTCGAGACCCGCGCGATGCGCCGCGAGCACTTTTTCTTTGATGCCGCCGACAGGGAGCACGCGCCCGCGCAGCGTGATTTCGCCAGTCATCGCGATATTGTCCTTGACGCGGCGATTCGTAAACAACGATGCCAGCGCCGTCGCCATCGCCACCCCGGCGCTCGGTCCGTCCTTGGGCGTCGCGCCTTCGGGAATGTGCAAATGCACATCGCTCTTTTCAATCGCCTCTGGGCTAATGCCCAGCTCGGACGACTTGGAGCGCACGTACGAGAACGCCGCCTGTGACGATTCGCGCATCACATCACCAAGCTGTCCGGTGACGAGAAAACCTTTGCCGCCGGGCATCCGCGTCGCTTCGATAAAGAGAATGTCGCCGCCGACAGGTGTCCAGGCAAGCCCCGTTGCTACGCCGGGCGTTTCCGTACGCTCGCGCACTTCATTGTAAAAGCGCGGTTTGCCCAAAAGTTTTCGCACCGTTTCGGGTGTCACCTCAAACGGACCTGTTTCGCCTTCCGTGATTTTGGTGGCGAGCTTGCGCGTCACGCGCCCCACTTCGCGTTCGAGATTGCGCACCCCCGCTTCGCGCGTATAGTCGCGAATAATCGTACGCGTGGCTTGGTCCTGAAAAGTCGCTTCGTCGAGTGCGAGTCCATTTTCTTTGAGCTGGCGTGGGATGAGATAGCCCTTGGCGATTTGGATTTTTTCGTAATCGGTGTAACCCGACAACTGCAAAATTTCCATGCGGTCGCGCAGCGGCGGCGAAATCGTTTCGAGCGTGTTTGCCGTGCAGATGAAAATCACTTGTGACAAATCAAAGTCCACGTCGAGATAATGATCGCGGAACGTTTTGTTTTGCGCCGGATCCAACACTTCCAACAGCGCCGACGACGGATCGCCGCGATAATCTGCGCCAACCTTGTCCACTTCGTCGAGCATGACAACGGGATTTTTCGTGCCCGCGCGTTTGATGGATTGAATCAGCCGCCCGGGCATTGCGCCAATGTACGTGCGGCGATGCCCGCGAATTTCCGCTTCGTCGTGCATACCGCCGAGCGACATGCGAATGAACTTGCGCCCCAATGCGCGTGCGACAGATTGACCGAGCGAAGTTTTACCGACGCCGGGCGGTCCGACGAGCGTGAGGATCGAGCCGCGATATGTGCGCGCCTCTTGACTTGCCCCGTCACGTTCATCCGAACGCAACCGTTCGGCGCGCAACTTGCGCACCGCGAGATATTCCAGAATGCGCTCTTTGATTTCTTTGAGGTCGTAATGATCTTCATCCAAAATCCTGCGTGCGTTCGGAATGTCGAGATTGTCTTCGGTGACAATGTTCCACGGCAAATCTACGAGCCAATCGAGATAGCTCTTGATGACGTGGTACTCGGCGGCGGCGGGCGGCATCGTCTTCATACGATCCAATTCGCGCCGCGCTTCCTTTTCCGCTTCTTCGGGCATGTGCGCTTCGGCAATCTTTTTGTCGTACGCGGTGATTTCCGCTTCCTGCTCGCTGCCTTCGCCAAGTTCTTTTTGAATCTGCCTGAGCTGTTCGCGCAAAATATATTCGCGCTGATTCTTTTCCATCTCGGCTTGGGCTTGGCCCTGAATCTTTTTGCCAAGTTCGAGCACGTCTACTTCTTTGGTCATCAGCGCATTGAGTTTGATGAGTTTCGCTTCGATGTCGTCCAGTTCGAGCAGTTCTTGCGCCTGTTTCAAATCCATGCGCAAACTGGTCGCAATCATGTACACGAGCTGGCGCGGGTCTTCGACGTTCAATGCCGCCATCAACAATTCTTCCGGCAGCGTTTGCGAAAGACTTACCAACTTGCGGAACAGCTCGACGGTGTTGCGCATGAGCGCTTCCACTTGTACGTCTTTGTCAATTTTCTCGGGCGCGAGTTCGATAGTGGCTTTCAAGTAAGGTTCCAGCGCGGAAAATCCATCGATCCGAATGCGTTCAATGCCCTGCACAATAAGACGTACAGTGCCGTCCGGCGCGCGCAGCATGCGGTGAATGATTGCCGCCGTTCCGATGTCATACAAATCTTCGGGTCCCGCATCTTCAAACTTGTCGGTCTTGATCGTCACCAGACCGATCAGGCGATTCGGTTCCTTGACGACATCGTCCACCAAACGCAGCGAACGTGCTTGTCCGACATTGAGCGGCAGCACCGTCAATGGATACACCACCACGCCTTTGAGCGGCAAAATAGCCAGTTCATCGGGAATGTGCGGCGTGCTTTCCGCTTCCGTATCCGATTCTCGATTTTCTTCGTCGGGTTTGTTCTTTTTGAAAATAGGCATTGTTTCAACCTCATTTTATGATCACGCGTTCCAACCGTGTCCCTTAATTCTCATCCTCGCCCGTCGTTTTGTTTTGCACCGCGATCAGACGCGTTTCCGGTCTTGTCTTGAGGAGCGTGATGGTCAAAAAGCCATCCTTGTATTCCGCGTCAATCGCGTCGAGATCATACTCACCGGGCAAAAAGACTTCACTGGTGAATTCGCCGTACTGGACTTCGAGGCAATGGGCGGCGGCACGTCGCAGTTTATCCTCGCGCCGCCCGCGCACACGCAAAATCCTGTCGCTAAATTCGACTTGGATCTTGTCAGGGTCCATCCCCGCGATTTCGACCAGAATCACAACGCTGTCCTGTGTCTCGTACACGTCCGTCGGGGGACGCCACAGGGAAGGCATTTGCCCATTGTCTACCAACAATAACGAACTCAACATGCGATCCATGCTCCGCGAAAATCCGAGCAGTTCCTCGAAGGAATCCTTGTAGCGTGCCATTTGGCTGCTCCACCCTTTATAAAGATGCTGTAACTTTGTTGCACTGCAAATTATACACCAACACAGCGTTATGTTCGCCGCCACGTTCGTTTCTTACCTAGTCGGTGGAACGAGATTATCGGATTCCGACGGCGTACCCCAAGCCATCTCGGACGGGCGCGGAGGTCAAAACTCGGCGCGCGCGCAACGGTTTTTGGAGCGGAAATGTTGCTCGGGGACGGTGTAATGGCTTGGTAACGTGTGGAACGTAACATATATGTGTAACTTGACGCGACGGAAACCCCAAAAAGTAGGTTTTTAACGAAAATTCGCACAAAAGTATTGACGCGCGTTTATTAACGTCGTATAATGCCCCATGAGACGGCTCGCCCTGTCTCAATTTTGTTGCCATTCGGCGGCATGGGGCGAGCCGTAATTATGTAAAGCAGAATTACCGTTGGATGTAACGTCGAGATGGGCGTACGAAAAATCGCTTAGAGCGAATTCCTGATTCGTTTGTGGGATGGTAGGGGCAATCCCTTGTGGTTGCCCAACTGGAATGGGCGAGGACAAGCCGTCGCCCCTACGCTGACACCACCAATCAATTCGGAATCCGCTCTAGGTAGGTGATGGGAATGGCAAAGCAAGTGAAACAGGGCACTCGTCAAGTGAATATTACTTCAACCAAATCGCGTCGCACACGCAGTGGAATCACCAATGGCAAGAGCAACGGGCACAAAGCCAAATCCAGCGCGCCTGTGATTCAAGAGGCAGTCGTCGTAACGTCTCAAACGACCAAGGCGCAAACGGCGCAGGCGTCCGCTCGCGTCATTGTGCAGCAATTGTTGGAAAAGGGCAAGGCACAGGGCTGGTTATCGCAAGAACAAATCATGACTGCGCTGCCGGAAGCCGAATCCAATATGGAGCAGTTGGAAGAAGTCTACATCTTGCTTTTTGAAGAAGGCATTCAACTGATCGAAGCGCCGCTCGACGCGGAGGCGGCCAAGACGGAGCACGTCGAAGAACCTGCGCAAGTTGACTTGAACGAGATTGGGATTGACGATACGGTCTCGCTGTATCTCAAAGAGATTTCGCGCATCCCGCTCTTGCGCGCCGAACAAGAGGTCGAATACGCGCGGGATATGGAAACGGGCAAGCGCGCGCGCCAGCAAATCACTCGTACGCTTACCTTGAGCGCAGCGGAACGCACGAAACTCGAAACCAAAGTGCGGGAAGGTGAACTGGCGCGTCAAAAATTGATCAAGGCAAATTTCCGTCTCGTCGTTTCGATCGCCAAAAAATACATCGGGCGCGGCGTTTCCTTCCTCGACTTGATTCAAGAAGGCAATATCGGTCTGATTCGCGCTGTCGAAAAATTTGATTACCATCGCGGTTTCAAGTTCTCGAATTACGCGACCTGGTGGATTCGCCAAGCGATCACGCGCGCTATTGCGGATCAAGGACGTACGATTCGCGTGCCGGTGCACATGTGCGAGCGCATCAACAAATTGACGCGCGTCTCGCGGCAGCTCGTACAGGAACTTGGGCGCGAACCGACGCCCGACGAAATCGCGCAGGAATTGGGCACGACGCCGAAAAAGGTCGAGCGCATCATCAAAATTTCGCAGCGGCCGTTGTCGCTCGAAATGCCGGTGGGCGAAGAACAGGATTCGCACCTTGGCGATTTCATTCCCGACGAATCCACGCTCGGTCCGACCGATGCCGCATCGCACCAATTGTTGCGCGAGCAGATGGAAGAAATTCTCACCTCGCTCTCACCGCGCGAAGGACGCGTGCTGCAGCTGCGTTTCGGCTTGAAGGACGGCAAGAGTCACACACTCGAAGAAGTCGGCAAGAAATTCGGCGTGACGCGGGAACGCATTCGCCAAATCGAAGCGAAAGCGTTGCGCAAACTCCGTCACCCGAGCCGCAGCCGCAAATTGCGCGATTACTTGGAATAAAGATTCTTGGTGCAGCAGACCAACTGCTGCACCATTTTTTTTGCGCGCCTCGATGAACGACACATTGCCTTGAATTCGCATTCGGATTAGAATCAATGCCGTCATTTTGGCGCTATCACTCGCCGACCAAAAATAAATACGCGCAGTACGCGATTCAAGGAGACTCCGTATGATGAAAAAGACACTCGTGATTCTCGCATTATTCGTGTTCTTGGTCATGCCTACGAATGTTACGCTTGCCCAAGGACCGACGCCAACTGCGACCTCTGAACTCGGCTCGTTCGGCAATTTATTTGCCGAGACCACGACACCCACTGCCACGCCCACAACTCCGGCAAACACCGATTTACTGAAACAGGCGCTGGCACAAAACAACTATGTCGTTGTTCAGGCGGGGAATTGGTACGATGAACAGGGCAATGTACTCGGCGATTCCGTGTATGTCATGATGTTGGCAGCGGCAACTGATCCCACCAGTGACAACGCGGTGCGGCAGATTGCTTCAGGTTTTAGCGCCCTGCGTGCACAGTACCCGAATGCGGCAACCTATCACGTGCTCATGTTGAATGGACCTTTTGTCCACGACGCTTCCACCACCTCACGGACCCTGCAATTGTTGAGCACCCAGTTGGTTACGCCCGACGCATTCATCAAAGATGTTTTACAGCAAATGCGCACGACCAATTTGGTGAAAGGCGCAGTAGCGACGAATGCTACAGCGACGGCAACTCCGACGACAACTCTAACGGCAACGGCAACAGCAACGGCAACAGCAACGGCAACGCGCGTGGGTTCAAGCGGCTCGCCGACGCGCACGCCGACGCGGGTCACTGCAGGATGCAACGCGCCCAAAGATCAGGCGCGCTTGTTGGTCAAGAACGGCTACAGCGGCACGATGCGCTTTACTGTAGGCGCTCCTGATGTTGGGTTCCAGAAGGACTTTGACATTCCTGCTGATGGACAGTTCCACTTTATTGATATGCCGCCCAGCGACAAATACACATACTCGGCTTCGATTCCCGGTGTCGGTAAAGCGAGCGCCAAACTTGGTCCTGTTTTCGCGGGACAGTGCTACAATCTGACATTCCAACCGTAAGCGATCATGTAGCGTATTGTCTGATGACCTGAATCAAGAAAACCTCCGGGGCTTATCTCTACGGAGGTTTTTCTTGTGTTCGCAAGACAGGATGATGCTCCCGGAAAAGGTGATGTATAATCGCAGGCGGGGGAACCACATGACAATCGAACAATTTCTTGACAAACTCGCGTCTGCCTCTCCGACACCCGGCGGCGGTTCCGCGGCGGCGCTCTCTGGCGCATTCGGCGCAGCGTTGGCGGCAATGGTGTGTCGCTTGACCATCGGGCGCAAGAATTATCAGAATGTCAGCGCGGAATTTGAAGCGATGCTGCCGCGTGCCGAGAGCTTGCGCGCCGAGTTATTGCAATTGACGAAACAAGATGCGGAGGCGTACGACCGCGTCATGGCGGCATATCGATTGCCCAAAGCCACCGAGGCGGAAAAAAGCGCGCGCACGGCGGTTATTCAAGACGCGTTAAAAGGCGCAGCGGAGATTCCGCTGCGCGTTGCTACGGTGTGCGCGGAACTGTTAGAGCTGAGCCAAGCCGCGAGCACGCGCGGCAACAAGAACGCGGCAAGCGACGCCGGTGCGAGCGCGCTGATGGTCGAAGCCGGTCTGCGCGCGGCATTGTTGAATGTGGAAATCAATTTAGGTTTGATTCAAGATGCGGATTTTGTGAGCCAGACACGCAACGCGATAGAGCCGCTCAAACGCATTGCGGCAAAACGTCAATCCATCCTCGATACGGTGCAAACCCGCCTGTGAACCCCACTCCCGACTCTCCTTTGCTCATCGCCCAAGTCGCCGACAAGCTGGGCTTGAAACTGGACGACATCGAGCCGCACGGCAAATACCGCGCGAAACTTTCGCCCGATTTGTTGGCGCGTCTCGCCGCCAAGCCCGACGGTAAATATATCGTCGTAACTTCGATGACGCCGACCCCGCCCGGGGAGGGTAAAACGGTGACGGCAATCGGGATTGCGATGGCGATGCACCGCATCGGGTATCGCGCGGCGGTTTCACTGCGCCAGAGTTCGCTCGGCGCGGTGCTCAATTATCGCGGCGGCGCGGCGGGGGGGGGGAACGCGCGGCTGGTCCCGTACCCCATGTTGAACTTGAATGCAAGCAGCGATCATCACGTCATCGGCTTGGCGAACAATTTACTTGCGGCGTGTGTGGACAATCATTTGCTGCACGGCAACGCGCTGGAACTCGATCCCTTCTCGCTCGCGTGGACCCGCGTCGTTCAGGTGAGCGATCGCGCGCTGCGGCAGGTTTTGACCGGCTTGGGGGGGCGCGACAATGGCACCCCGCGCGAGGCGCGCTTTGATACCGTCACGGCGTCAGAAGTGATGGCGCTGTTGGGTTTGGTCAACGGCGACGACGAACGCGCCGTTTTGTGTGATTTGCGCAAGCGCGTCGGACGCATCGTCGTCGGGCGTTCGCGGCGCGGCAAAACCATCACGGCGGACGATCTCAGAGCCGCAGGCGCAATGACGGCGCTGCTGCAAGATGTCTTGAAACCGAATCTGGTGCAAACGAACGAGGGCACCCCGGCATTCGTGCACACCGGCGCGCTCGGTCATTTGGCGTACGGCGCGAGTTCGATTTTGGCGGATCGGATCGCGTGCAAGACGAACGATTACGTGCTTACCGAAGCGGCGTTCGGCAGCGACCTCGGGCTAGAAAAATTTATGAACATCAAGTGCCGCACGTCGGGCTTGATGCCGCAGGCGATCGTGCTCGTCGCAACGTTGCGCGCGTTGAAAATGCACGGCGGGGTGGCAAAAGTGCAATCCGGCAAAGCCCTGCCGGATGATTTGTACAAAGAGAATTTGCATGCGTTGGAACGCGGCGCGGCGAATCTGCTCAAGCATGTGGAGAACGCGCGTTTGTTCGGGGCGCCCGTCATCGTCGCCGTCAATCGCTTTGCGCGGGACACCGACCGCGAAATCGCGCGGGTGGAGCAATTGGCGCGCGAGGCGGGCGCGGAAGGTACCTACACGTCCGACGCGTACGCACGCGGCGGCGCGGGCGCGATCAGTCTGGGCGAAGCGGTGGCGCACGCGGCAAACAAAAAGAGTCAAGCCAAGCTACTCTATGCCGATTCGCTGCCGCTCAAGGACAAGCTCGAACGCATCGTGACGCAAATTTACGGCGGCGAGAGCGCCGATTTTTCATCCACCGCGCAAGACAAGTTGGAACAATTGACGGAACAGGGCATGGGCGAATTACCGGTTTGCATTGCGAAAACGCATTTGTCGTTCACGCACGAAGAAAAAATCAAGGGACGCCCGAAAAATTTTCGGCTACCGATTCGTGACGTGCGTCTCGCCGCAGGCGCGGGTTATGTCATCGCGCTGTGCAACGAAATTCGCACGATGGCGGGGATGCCTGCGCACCCCGCATTGGAAGAGATTGACATTGACGCGGAAGGCAACATTACAGGAGTAGAGGGATAGGAGGTAACAATGCAAAACACATTTACCGCGGTGTTTGAACAAGATGGAGATTGGTGGATTGGCTATGTAGAAGAATTGCCCGGGGCGAATACACAGGGCAAGCCCCTTGCGGAAGCGCGCGAAAATCTAAAGGAAGCGATGCAACTTGTGATTGAAGCGAATCGTGAAATCGCGCGGCGCGCGATTGCGGGGAAAAAATAATTGGAGCAGCGCTTCTTTTTTGGTTTATTGATGTGGGGCGAAGGCAATCTCACACCCAATTACATTCTGTTTTGCGCGTGCGGCTCGTTCGGCGCGCTGCAATTTGTTGCAGGCAAATATGCGCGGCGTGACTTGACGCCGTTCGCGCCGCGTCTCGCGCAACTGGTTGGCGCCGTATTCGTGATTTTCGCGTTCGCGTGGTTCTTTCGCATCCAGCCCGATTTGTTTATTCCCGGACTCGCCGGCGGCGAATTTGTGGTCTATTCGTTTGTTGGCTTTGTGATTGCATTCTTGATTTCTCGCCTCTTGGGTTGGCTCGCCACGCGGTTTACTCCAAGGCACGTACATGCTTTAGCGCCACGCAAGCGTGAATTACATTCCAAATGAATCCTGACGTTGCACTATTTCATTTGCTCAACAACCTGACGGGGACATTTCTGGCGCTCGATACGATAGCGTTGTTCATCGTGAACGATTATGCCGTGCCCGCGCTGTTTGCGTTTATCGTCGGCGCGCTGTGGTTTGCGGGACATGCCGAGCGGGAACGCGTTGTTTTCAAATCGGGCGTGTTGAGTACGTTGGTTGGCTTGCTGCTCGCGAATCTGATTGTGAAATTGTGTTGGATGACATTCTTTCGCCCGCGCCCTTTCGCGGCGGAAGAGACCGTGAGACTGTTATTTTATCGCCCATCGGTGTCTTCGTTTCCGAGCGAACCGGTGGCGACACTGATGGCGCTGGCGTTCGGCGTGTATTTGTTTGAACGACGTGTGGGGTTGATAATGCTTGCGTTGACATTTGCTTTCGCGTTTACGCGCGTCATGGCAGGCGTGCATTATCCGTCCGACGTAATCGCCGGCGCGTTGATTGGCGCGGGCGCGGTGTATGCGCCGTTTCGCTATGGAGCAGCAACGAATGGGTTGAATGCACGGATCATTGATTTGGCAAAACGGTTTGGCTTGGCATAATGACAAAGGAGTCAGATTCGGGTCACACGTCGCAGGTCACATGCCACATTCGGATGTAATCTGTGACTTGTACCTATGACTGGAAACTATGAAGAATTCAACCAACGGTCGCTTGCGGACGGGAGGCGCGCGCATCCTTACGCCGCCGCCGGGACCGAACGCAAAAAAAATACTGGCGCGCGATAAAAAGGTCGTGTCGCCGTCCTACCCCCGCGATTATCCATTCGTAATGGAGCGCGGGCGCGGCGCCGAAGTGTGGGATGTAGACCGCAATCGTTACATTGATTGGGCGGCAGGCATTGCCGTCGCTGCCACGGGGCACAGTCATCCCAAACTCGTCGAAGCGATTCAAAAGCAAGCGGAAAAATTTATTCACATTTCGTCGGACTATTATCACGAAGCGATGGTGCGGCTCGGCGAACGTATCAACGAAATCGCGCCGATGAAAGAAGATGTCGGCGTGTTCTTTGCCAATTCGGGAACCGAAGCGGTGGAAGCGGCGATCAAACTCGCGCGCTATGCGACGAAACGGCAGCGCTTTCTCGGCTTTCTCGGCGCGTTTCACGGCCGCTCGATGGGTTCGCTTTCCTTTACCGCGTCGAAATATGTGCAGCAAGAACGATTCTTTCCGACGATGCCCGGCGTCGTACATGTGCCCTTCCCCGACCCGTATCGTCCGGTGTTGGACATGCAGGCGCCGCGCAGCGGCGCAGATTACGGCGACGCGGTGATTGATTACATCGAGCGCGTAATTTTTCAAAGCATCTTGCCGCCGGACGAAGTGGCGGCGGTATTGGTCGAGCCGATTCAAGGCGAGGGTGGCTACATTGTGCCGCCGCCAAACTTTTTTCCGCGCTTGCGCGAAATGTGCGACAAGCACGGCATTGTTCTGATTGCGGATGAAATTCAATCCGGCGTCGGGCGCACCGGCAAATGGTGGGCGATTCAACATTGGGGCGTCGAGCCGGACATTGTTTGCATTGCCAAAGGGATTGCTTCGGGGATGCCGCTCGGTTTGATGGCCGCGCGCCAATCCGTTATGAAAAAATGGGTCGCGGGCGCGCATGGCAATACCTACGGCGGCAATCCCATCGCCTGTCAAGCCGCGTTGGCGACGCTCGAGCTCGTCGAAAATGGCATGATGCAAAACGCGGCAGCGATGGGCGAATTCATCATGGACGCGCTCGCCGAAATGCAAATGCGCCATCCTTCGATGGGTGACGTGCGCGGCAGGGGTTTGATGATTGGCGTCGAATTCGTGCAGGACAAGACCAACAAGCAGCCCGCGCATCAACTGCGCGAAGATGTGGTGCACAACGCGTTTCAGAACGGACTCGTCATGCTCGGCTGCGGACGCAGTGTGGTGCGGGTCGCGCCGCCGCTGATGATCGAAAAACCGCTCGTGGAAGAGGGCCTAGAGCTTTTCGAAGAGGCGATTACGGCTGCGGAAAAGAAACACAAGCTGTTGTGAAAGGGTAAAGTGACGGGTGACGGGTGGCGACGTTGGTCCTTCCCCCGTCCCCCGTCACTCGTCACCCGTCACTTCCTTCATGAATTCCATTCAAGTATTGGGTGTGCGCGTTGACGACGTGACGATGGCTGAGGCGCTGGCGCAAGTGGACGACTGGATGCAAGAGCCGCGTTTGCACCATATTGTCACGGTCAACCCAGAGTTCATTGTCGCGGCGCAAAAGGACGCGGACTTTGCGCGCACGCTTGCCGCGAGCGATTTGAACTTGCCCGACGGCGCGAACTTGCTGCGCGCGGCGCAGGCACAAGGCACACCGCTGCGGGAACGCGTCGCAGGCACCGATTTTGTGTGGTATCTGTGCGGCGTCGCGGCGGTGTGTGGTTGGAAAGTTTTTTTGCTCGGCGGGCGCGATGGCGTCGGCGGTTTGGCAGCCGCGCGGCTCCAGGCGCGTTATCGCAAACTGAAAATCGTCGGCACGTTCGAAGGTTCGCCCGACCCCGCGGAAACAAGCGCGATTCTGGAGCGCATTCACGAAAGCGGCGCCGACTTGTTGTTTGTGGCGTACGGCGCGCCGGCCCAAGACATCTGGATTGAACGCAATCGTCATAACCTGCCCAACGTGCGCGTGGCGATTGGCGTCGGCGGGGCGTTTGACTTTATCGCGAAACGCGTGCGCCGCGCGCCATCGTGGATGCAGCGGCTTGGCTTGGAGTGGTTGTTTCGCTTGACAATTCAACCCTGGCGGGCAAAGCGGCAGTGGGCGCTCGTCGTTTTCGTAGTAAAGATATTGCGGCGGGGGCGATGGGGGGCGCACAAAAGACCTCAAGTTACGTCGTAACTTGAGATTTTTTTTTACTTTTCTTTGACTTCCAGCCGGTACCCTTCGCCGCGCACGGTCACGAGCAAACGTGGCTTGTTGGGATCATCTTCGATTTTTTCGCGCAGCCAGCGCATGTGTACGTCGAGCGTGCGTGTATCGCCCAAGTAATCAGTGCGCCAAATTTCTTTCATCAACGTGCGCCGCGTGACGAGTTGTCCGGGACACAGCATAAAAAGTTTCAAGAGCTCGAATTCTTTGGGCGTCAATTTGTGCGAGCGACTGCCGCGCGTGATGCGGCGGCGTTCCATGTTCAAAGTCAAATTCCCGGCGCGCAGCTCGCGCGGAGGGCGATTCTCCAACGCGGCGCGCACGCGCTGCGAAAGTTTTTTCGGCGTAGTAGCTTTGGGCAAGACCAACTGCGCATTCGTGACGCCGTCCACCCGATTCGGATTCTGCGCCAGCAAAATCAAAATCGCATGCGAGTCGCTACGCAGCGCGCGCACCAATCGCTTGATGCTCAGGCGCGGCGCCGTGGAATCCAAAACGATGGCATCCGGCATGCGCGTTTTGGCTTGCGCCAATGCTTGGCGCCCACTGTGCGCGGTCAAAACGGAAAATTCTTTTTTGTTAAACGATTCGGCAAGCTGCGCGGTAACATCCTTGTCGTTGGCGATAATCAGTACGGTCGCTGGCATTGCAAACTCCTGAGCGATAGAAATCGCTTTGATCTCTTTGCGTCCGTAGCCGCGAGCGCCTCCGACCTGTGGAGGACACGTCATACATGAGGAAACCGAGTAGAGTGTTTTGGAATCGGGCTGACGTACAGCTGGCTCGCAGAGCGACGGTGATGAAAGGGAAGGGGTTCATCACCGCAAGGGTGAGTCAATCAAAAAGTACTTGCATCCAAGGCGAGGATTATAACGAACCTTAAGAAATGTGCAAGTTCAAAACCTGTGAGGTCGGCGCGAAGCAGAGACCCTCACAGGTTTTGAACAAGTTTTGAAAACGGGTAGATTGACTCTAGAACCGCACGCCCCTATCCACCCGCGCGATTTGATCGCGCCCATTCGCCTTGGCGCGATACAGCGCGCGGTCGGCTTGTTCGATCAACTCGTCAACCGCGTGCGCTGTTTCCGGCGCGGCCGCGGTCCCCTGGCTGGCCGTCGGTGCTAAAATCGGTTGACCCTGCCGATCCTTGATGGCAGTGCCTGCGAGCGTTGCACGAATGCGCTGGGCGACCCGCAGCGCGTCCGCGAGATTCGCGCCGGGCAGCGCAATCGCGAATTCCTCGCCACCCCACCTCCCGATCAAGTCCGCGCGTTTGACGTGCGCGCGGATTGCCTGCACCGTCGCCGTCAGAACCATATCGCCGACGACGTGTCCATACGTATCGTTATAGTGCTTGAAGGCGTCCAGGTCGAGCATAATCATCGCGAGCGATTCGCCCCGGCTTTGCGTTTCCGCGTACGCCTTGTGCAAATCCGTAATGAATGCGCCGTGCGTCAACACCTGCGTCAAACTGTCGTGCCGCGCCTGTTCGTGCAACTCTGCATGGAGCTGGGCATTCGCAATCGCGATCGCGGCGTGATTGGCAAAGGCGAGCAGCAGATCACAGTGTTCGCGAGTGAACGCGCCCGCCGCCGCGCTGAATAGGCCGAGCTGCCCGATGATTTCGCCGCGTGCGACCAGCGGCGCGCCAAGCCATGCCTGCGCGAACTGCACTCCGGGCACAACCACCCAGCCCGGGTGGCTTGACAGATCACGGATCAAGATCGTCGTGCGCTTGGCGTCCATTTCTCGAAAGATTACGTTGTCCGAAATGTCGAGTTCGAATTGTTGCAGCAAGCTCTGTTCGCGTCCGCGCGCGGCAACCGCGCGCAAGCTATTCTTGTCACGCAAGAGCACCGCTGCACTGTCAAATGGCACAACCTCTTCGAGGCACTCGAGCATGGTCTCTAGCATCGGCTTGAGGTCGAGCATCGAACTGAGATCGTGGTCAATCTCCCGCAGCGCAGCCAGTTGCTTTAACTGACGTTCCACGGATTCAAACAGGCGTGCATTCTTTAACGCGACCGCGATCGTGTTGGCTGCGCCGCCGAGCCAGCGCAATTCTGTTTCCCCAAAGCGGTCGCGCTGATCGCTCGCCATCCCGAGCGCGCCGACGACACGATCCTCGACCGTTAACGGCACACCACAAATCGAGCGATAACCCGCTGCGGACGACGGACTCGACGTCTTGACATGAACCTCCTCCAGGTTCATCGTAAAGGGTTGACGATTCTGCACGATTTGTCGAAAGTATTCTTGATCCGCACGGATCGTCTGATAATAGGCGCGGATTGTTCCGCTCTCCTCGCGCTCTGCACGCAGAATTAACTCCTTGCGTTCGGGGTCCAAAAGATGAATCCATCCCCCGCGCACTGACAGCGTGTGAGTGAGTTCCCCCAGCGCGGTGTCCATGATTTCATCCAGAGCCAGAGATTGGTTGACGCTCGCGGCGATCTGATTCAGCGCGGCAAGTTCCGCAGTGCGTTCTGCCACGCGCTGCTCCAACGTCTCGAACAGCCGCGCGTGGTCAATCGCCACGGCAACGCTCGTGGCAATCGCGCGCAAGAGCGCGGCATCCGCTTCGGAAAAGTCGCGCGGCTCGTATCCGTTGACGTTCAACACGCCAACCAAACGGTTTTGCGCGATCAACGGCACACTGACCTGTGAAAGGAGACGCGGGGACTCGCGTCGTTCCTGTGAGACGCGCGGGTCCTGATCGAGATTGTGAACGATGATGGCTTCGCGTCGGGCAGCCGCTTGCCCCGTGATCCCTTCGCCCAAACGATGACGGTCCCAACGCATGGCGTATTCTGGAGACGGATGACGCCAGACCGCCAGAGTAAGTTCCGTCTGCGCTTCGTCCGCGAGATAAATCGCCCCTGCACTTACATGAAGCGTGACGAGGGCTTGATCGAGCGCCAGGTCAAGCACTCGCTGTAGGTCAAGGGGCTGACTGACCGCCATCGCGACCACACGCTCGGCGGCGAGTTCATGCGCTCGCCTTCGCGCCGCCTCCGCGATCGAACCGGTCAAGAGGGCAATGAGAAAAAAGATGCCGATCAGCGCCACCGATTCGGTCACGTGGAGTTGAATAATTCCGGCGAGCGTGAGTGCGGTGAGATACCCGAGTGTGGAGAGAAACGCCGTCCACACCGCGAACCGGAGACCGTGTCGTGCCGCCATGGCTGCAATGGACACCGGATAGTAGGCAGCAATCAAGGGCGTCACCGCGCCAAAGAGCGTAACGGCAAGTGTGATTATCAACGTGTTGCCGATGGCGACCCAGTGCGGCGCAGTCTCTGCAATGGCTTTATGGCTTGCGCGGAACGGTATCTCAATCAAAATCATATACAACGTTCCCAGAGCCGCGATGAGGATTACTTCCAAACGTATTTGTGTCCCGATCAGCAAGAAAAAGACGACGATTACGGTGAGGAGAACAAACAAGATCGGGCTGAGCCGGATAACATGCCACAAGCGCGGACTCTTTGGCGATCCTTTGTGGTGGGTAGGGCGCATCGGGTGTCAAACCTCTTTCCTGTGACTGCCAAAACCGTGCTCCAGCAGGCGCAAGAACGTCTCTACGACGCGCGGGTCGAATTGTGTGCCTGCGCAGCGTTGCAGTTCCGCGACTCCCTCCTCATCAGAGCGTGCCCCTTTATAAACGCGTTTATCCACAATCGCGCTGAACGCATCCACTACAGTGAGAATCCGCGCGCCGAGCGGAATCGCTTCACCGACCAAGCCGTCAGGATAGCCCTTGCCGTCATAACGTTCGTGGTGGTGACGGACGATTTCCGCTGGACCTTGCAAGCGCGCGACCGGTATGAGAATCTCCGCGCCAATCTTGGGATGTTGGCGCATCTGATCCCATTCGCCAGCGTCAAGTTCAGCCGGTTTTTTCAAAATCGAATCAGAGACGCCAATCTTGCCAATGTCGTGCAAGATCGCGCCGTAGCGCAGCTCGAGCAATTCGCGTGGACTCAATCCCAATGCGCGCCCGACCGCCGTCGCACTTTCTGCCAGGCGCAGCGCGTGATCTGCGGTATAGTTGTCCTTGGCGTCCACCGCGTTGGCGAGTGCCAGCACCGTTTGCAAATACGCGCGTTCCAGCTCCGCAAACAGTTCCGCGCGATGCAGCGCGCTCGCCGCCTGGTCAGCGATGCTGCGCGCCAGCCGGAGTTTTTCAGCACCGAATGGCTCGCGTTCTTGACGCCGCGCTTCGCCGAGCAGCAACAAGCCCAACGCGCGACCGGAACCCCCGGAGCGACTGGTGAAAGCGGCAGGATCGCCGATCAGCAGCGGAACAAGGCAAAGCGTACGAGCCGTATCACCGAAAAGGGTCCTCCGTTCGTACTCGCCCAGATCGGGACTAGCGCTGTGCAGGACGACGGGTGTATTTTGCTGCAGTGCGCGTCGGCAATAGGAAAGCGCGGAGGTCGGCGCGCGCGCGCCGACCTCCAGATCGTGCTCGAGCGCGCGGACAGGGTACGCCGCCCGCCAGACAAATTCTTCGCCGTCCAGCAGCGCGACACGTGCAAAGGTGATCCGAACACTTTCGACGGCGTGCCGGGTGACAAGGTTGAGGATCGCGTCCAAATCTTGAGGAATGTCCGCGAGGGCGCGCGAGAGGTCGTAGAGCGCATTCGCTTCCGCGCGGCGCGATTGTTCCGCCTCAAAGAGACGTGCATTCTCAAGGGCGATTGCCGCCTGATTGGCGATCCCCTGCGCCAGGGCAACGTCACGCGGCGAAAACGAACGCGCCGCGTCGGCGGTAATAAAAGTCAATACGCCGATGACCGCTTCTTTTACTTTCAGGGGCACGACGAGCCACTGCCGTTGGCTCAAGAAATTGACAAAGCCCGGTAGGGTCAGCGATTGCACCGGCGCGCTGCCGGACATTGCCGGTTCGCCTGTCTGCGCGACGCGCCCGGCGATGCCCGTTCCCACATGAATGGGATTTTCTTGCAGTAACCGCGTTACTTCGATCTCCTCCTCTGGATGACGAAAAAAGCTGCCCCTTAGCACGAGGTTGTTGCCCTCGATCAAACGGAGCAGAACCAAGTCCACATCCAGAACTTGGGAACAACGGCGGCTGATCTGCTCGACAACCTTTTGTTGATCGAGAGTCGAGGAAAAGAGCTGCCCCATCTCGTACAAGAGAGAGGCGACTTGGCGGGCATGATGTTCCAACCCATACAGCCGCGCATTATCAATCGCAATCGCGGCTTGGGCGGCGAGGGTTGACAGAACCTGTTGATCGCGCTCTTGAAGGGTTCCCGCGCGCTCATTGTCCCAAACCATCAGTGCGCCCAGCACCTTTTCTCTGGCAACCAATGGCACACCCAACCAAGCCCGGGCATCGCGCAGGATCGGCTTGACGCCGCGTTTCTCACATTCGCTTTGATAATCCACCGCGATGATTGGCTCTCGATTCGCGATCACTTGACTCACCAAGGCACTGCCCAAGTCGAAACGGAAACTTTTTTTCGACTCGCCGTGGTCCAGGTAGAGTTTCATTTCGAGATCGCCGCGTGTTTCATCGTGCAGCGCCAGCGCGAAATTGCCGGGCTGCAAAAGATCGCTCGCGTCACGTCGCAGCAGCGCGATGACTTCGTCCACATTGAGCGTGGCGGTTAATTTCTGTCCGATCTGATTCAGCGCGTGCATGACTTGGGCGTATTGGTGCGCCTCTTGATACAGCTGCGCATTCTTGATCGCCACCGCCACCGTGTCTGCAATCGTGGACAGCAGTTCTTGTTCCGCGTCGCCATAGGCGTTGGGGCGATATGCTTGGACGGAGATGGCGCCGACCACCTCATCGCCGATGAGCATCGGAACACCCAGATACGATGCCGGAGCCAGCATGGTGCCCCACAAGGACACCCGCGCCTGATACTCTTTTTCCTGCTCCAGATCGCGGATGAGGATGGGCTGCTTGTGGGTGATAACAGACGAGATGAGTCCATTGGGCAAAGAGCGGCGCACCGGCGGTTCGCGTACTCCCCGGTCCACCTGAACGCGGAAATCCATTTCATTGGTCGCAGGGTCGTACAACGCGATAAAAAAAGTATCGGCTGCAATTCCGGCGGTGATCTCGCGATAAACGACCTCCAACAATTCGTCCAAATTCAAAGTCGTGCTGAGGGCGCGCGCGATGTGGTTGAGCAGAGAAAGACGCTCGGCGCGCTGTTGCGCCTGTTGATCGAGCTCCGCGTTCGCAGCGGCAGGACGCGACGGCTGACCGCTCCGCGACAAAGCCCGCAACCACATCGGGAAATCGCGCAGCCATAGCGCAGCGCGCGTTCTCCGTTTTGCTCCGCTCTTGTTCATAATCGTCTACCTTTCCGCGCTGCGTCTAGTCTGCACCCCACCGAATTCATAACGCCTCATACCTGATCCTGCAATCATCGCGGTCGCTGAATGATCCACGAAGGACACAAAGAACACGAAGGGTTTCTCAACCCAGCGAACTTGCAAGGTCGTCAGCGCATAATGTACAAGCTTCCTTTGGGATTGTCTAGCTTTACTTTCATCCCACTTTCGCCTTTCAAAATCCGACCTCCGCTGTATCAACGCCGGCTACTGCTCTCGCAGTGACAACCCCACAAAACTTTTGTGGTGAACCACTAGGGTAGGGAGTTACCTTGTTTGAGAAACTGGCTTGTACGGTTATAATCTTTGCCGATGAAGATCACGGTCGTCATACCGACGTACAACGAAGCCGATAACCTCCGCGCGATCACAACCGCTCTCCTCCAGCTCCCACTTCCCGAGCTCGACATTTTGATTGTAGATGACGATTCGCCTGATGGTACGGGCGAGATTGCCGACGCTTTGCGCCGCGAATTTGCGCCGCGTTTTCAGGTCATTCATCGCGCCGCAAAATCAGGATTGGGTACGGCATATCTCGAAGGTTTTACGTGGGCGATGCAAAACGGCGCCGATTATATCGTGCAAATGGACGCGGATTTTTCACATTCACCGGATTACATTCCGCGTTTCCTGGAAAAAATTGACGCGCACGACGTCGTCGTCGGTTCGCGGTATGTGCCGGGCGGGAAATTGGACGAGCGCTGGAGTTTTGGACGTTACCTGCTGAGTTGGTGGGCAAACAGCGTTTACGTGCGGTTGATTCTCGGACTTGACGTGCACGATGCGACCGCAGGATTCAAGCTATGGCGCCGCAGCGCGTTGGAAGAAATCAATCTGTCCCAAGTGCGCGCAAACGGGTACGTGTTTCAGGTCGAGATGGCGTACCTGACGGAACAACACGGCTTGCGAATTTTAGAGTATCCGATTTATTTTGAAGACCGGCGGATTGGGCATTCTAAAATGTCCATGCGCGTGAAATGGGAAGCCGCCTCGCGCGTGTGGGAAATTCGTTCGCGCTATGGACGCATGCGCAATCGTTCCGCCCAAGTCGCGCATCAACTTGAGCATTGATGAAACGCTCTGACTTTGCTGCAATTCTCTTTTTTCTTGCACTGGCAGTTGTGTTTTTCGCCCCGGTGTTGAGCGGCGATGCAACCCTCGCGCCGTTCGACAATCTCTATCGCTTTCCGCCGTGGAACGCGTTCGCCGCACAAAACGGCGTTACGCAATCTTACAATCCGCTGCTTGACGATTTAATCCTCGAAAATTACGCATGGAAATCTTTTATTCGCGAGTCGCTGCGCGCCGGTGAAATTCCGCTCTGGAATCCGTACATTCTCGCCGGGCAGCCCTTTCTCGCGGCGGGACAGAACGCGACGCTTTATCCGCTCGGCATTGTGTTTTATGTATTGCCGCTTGCGCGCGCGTACGCCGTGTTCGCCGTTTTGCACTATTGGCTCGCCGCGTGCGCCATGTATTTTCTCGCGCGCGTCCTGGGCTTGCGCGCCTTTGCAGCAACAGTCAGCAGCGTGATCTACGCGTTCGGCGGTTTCATGGTCGTCAGCATAGTGTTTCCGATGGTGGTCAGCGCGGCGACGTGGCTGCCCGCAATTCTGGCGTTCACGGAATTGACACTGCGGAACCTCTCCCCCGACCCCTCTCCCAACGGGAGAGGGGAGAAAGGCAGAGGTGCACGTGCATTATTTTTCGCGCTGTGCGCGGGCATCCTCGTCGGTCTGCAATTTCTTGCCGGACACGTCGAGGTTTCGTACTATATTTTGCTCGTGCTCGCGTTTTACGCGGCATGGCGCATTTTGGGGAGGAATGTTTCGCTCCGTGCGCGCACGCTGAATCTACGCGGAATCGTACGCGCAGGCGCAGTGATGTTGGGCATCGTCGTGCTGGGTTTCGCGCTCGCGGCGATTCAAATTCTGCCGCTGTACGAATTGGCGCGCTTGAATTTCCGTGAAGGGTCGGCATCGTACGCGGATGTCGCGGGCTGGGCGTTGCCGTCGCGCCAAATCCTCACCTTTTTCATGCCCGACTTTTTTGGCAATCCGACGCACCACGCGTATTTTGACATTTTTGATTTCACGTGGCGCGCCGCGCCGCAGGGCACGATCTTTTGGGGCATCAAGAATTATGTGGAAGCGGGCGCATACATCGGAATTTTAGCGATGGTGCTTGCCGTCGTTGCCGTAATTCAAAATCTAAAATTCAAAATTCAAAATCCAAGTCCAGACGTTCCACCGGAACGTCTCTACGTCCAACCTCCAACTTCCAACCTCCAATTTCCAACTTCCAACCTCCAATTTCCAACGCCCAACTTCCAATTTCCAACGCCCAACTTCCAATTTCGAACGCCCAACTTCCAACTTCCAATTTCCAATTTCCAACTTCCAATTTCCAATTTCCAATTTCCAATTTCCAATTTCCAATTTCCAATTTCGAATTCAATCTGGTTTCTCGCAATCCTCGCAATCGTTTCGCTTTTGTTTGCGTTCGGCACTCCGCTTTACGCGCTCCTCTTTTATGGTCTTCCCGGTTGGAATCAATTGCATACCGCTTTTCGCTGGATTTTTCCGTGGACGCTGGCGATGGCGTTTCTCGCGGGCGTCGGCGCCGAGACCCTCACCCTAACCCTCTCCCAAAATGGGAGAGGGAATTTGAAACGCGTTGTTGTTGCGTTTGGCGTGACCCTGATAGTGGTTGGGGCGCTTGCGCTTTTTGTTGTCGCGTTGTCGCTCGCCATGCGCGATGTATTTTTGCGATTCGCGGATGCGTTCGTCAACGCGTCGGATTTGGCGAAACCGGTGTTTGAAACGGGGCGGGCGTTTTGGTCGTACGAGGCGCGCAATGTTGCCTTGTTCGGCGCATTCGTTTTGCTGGCGGGAATCGTTTTGTTGGTTGCGCGCGCGAATTTCAAGGTGCGCGGCGTCGCGGTGTGGAAACCGCTCGCGCTGTTTGTGTTGGTGCTCGATTTGTTTGTCGCGGGGATGGGCTTTTACCCGCGTGCGGATGCGAAACTTGCCGAGTTCGTGCCGCCCGCAATTCAATTTTTACAGCAAGACAAATCACTGTATCGCATTGCCACGTATGACGAACGCGGGCAAAAGGTGTTGAACGCCAACAGCGCGATGCCGTTCGGGATTCAGGACATTCGCGGGTACGACTCGATCATTCCGAAACAATACGTCGAGTACATGAGTTTGCTCGCGCCGCAGGATGAACTTTTGTATAACCGCATCGCGGCGTTGTACGATTATCAGCCGTTGAGTTCGCCGCTGTTGAACTTGCTCGGCGTGAAATATATTTTGACGACGCGCCCCGCGCCGAATCCCGGCTATGAATTGGTATACGACCGCGAAATCAAGATTTACAAAAACAAGCAGGCGCTGCCGCGCGCTTGGCTGGTGGGCGGGGCGCGAGTCTATCAGAACCGCTCAGAATTACTCGACGCGCTGCAATCATTCAATCAGGTTGATAACCGCGTTTTGCTTGAAGGCGATGCTCCGATACTACAGGAACGCAGTACGGACTTGCCGCAGGTTCTCATTGAAAAATACACCGGCAGTGAAGTCGTTGCTCATGTAGAGCTCCCACACCAAGCGTATTTTATTTTGTTCGATTCCTATTTCCCCGGCTGGATTGCGCAAATAGACGGGCAGGACACGCCGATTTATCGCGCGGACGGAAATTTTCGCGCGGTCGTCGTTCCGGCGGGCGAACACACGGTGCGTTTCAAGTATTCGCCGCTTGCATTCCGCGTCGGCTCAGTGCTTTCGCTGCTGGCTGTGATTACGGTGCTGTTGGCGCTCGTCGCGTTGGTCTGGCAGCGATTCGTACTGCAAAGAGGGGAGGGGGATTCGCAGGTTCACACCGTCGCCAAAAACTCGCTCGTGCCGATGGGCGCGTCGCTCTTGATCCAAGTCATCAATTTCGCGCTCGCGTTGGTGGTGCTGCGCATTCTCGGTCCCGAAAACAACGGGCGCTATGCGTTTGCTGTGACGGTGTGGTTCTTTCTCAGCGCGATTTCGGAATTCGGTTTGGGCATCTTGTCCACGCGTGAAGTGGCACGCGACCGCTCCAAAGCGAACGTGTTTCTCACCAATTCAATTGTGCTGCGGATGGGGTTAACGTTGCTCTCGATTGTGTTGCTCGCCGGAGTGATCGCCTTTTATACGTATACCGGCGATATGAACGCGGCGACGATTGGGGCGATGTTGCTATTGTGGGTCTCGCTCTTTCCCAACAATCTCGCGGGCGCGCTGTCGGGAATGTTTTATGCATTCGAGCGGTTTGAATATCCGACTGCGGTCGAAATTGCGACGGCGCTGGTGAGCGTCGTTTTACAAATCGCGGTGCTGCTCGCTGGCTACGGGATCGTCGGACTCGCCGGGGTTTCCATTGCGACGAACCTGTTTACCTTGGGCGTGTTGTTCTATCTCGTGCGCCGCTTGTTGTTCAAACCGCATTTCGCGTTTGATCGCAAACTCGCGCGCTGGATGTTTTTTGAATCGTTTCCCTTGATGATGAACAATCTGCTCGCCAATCTATTTTTCAAGATTGACGTATTCTTGCTCCTTCCTTTGACCAGCCCAACGGTGCTCGGTTACTACAACGCGGCATACAAGTTTGTCAACGCCTTGAATTTCATTCCGTCCAAATTTACGCTCGCCATTTTTCCCATGCTCTCGCGGCTCTCGACGAGTTCGACTGAGGCGATGCAACGCGCGTTGATCATGTCGGTGAAACTGTTAGTGTGGATTGCGGTGCCGATCACTGTGGCGACCGTGTTTATTACCGAGCCGTTGATTTTGATTTTTGCGGGCGCGGCATACCTTCCCGATTCCGCGATTGCCTTGCAGTGGTTGATTTTCTTTTTGCCGTTCAGTTTCATCAACAGCGTCGTGCATTACGTCTTGATTGCGTTGAACGAGCAGCGCTTTTTGACACGCGCCTTCCTCATCGGCCTGGCATTCAACGTTGCGGCGAACTGGATTGCGATTCCGCCATTGACGTATCGCGGCGCGGCGCTGGTCACGGTGCTTTCGGAATTCGCGTTGTTGATTCCGTTTTATTACGCGCTGCGGAAACACATCGCGCCGCTGCCGATTCTGGACATGTTCTGGCGTCCCGCCGTTGCGGGGTTATTGATGGGCGGGGTGCTGTATCTGCTCGTCCCGCAAAATCTCATTCTCG
The DNA here is from genome assembly GCA_016209205.1 of Chloroflexota bacterium. Taxonomy (GTDB): domain Bacteria; phylum Chloroflexota; class Anaerolineae; order UBA4142; family SHND01; genus SHND01. The sequence continues at coordinate 4,260 of JACQWQ010000239.1, read as the reverse complement.
CGTTGCTCGCGGCGACACTCGTGTACGGCGCTGCGTTGTTATTGCTCGGCGCGTTGGGTCCCGATGAATGGTTACTGGTTCAGCGCCTGCTGCCAAAACGCGTGGCGGGATTTGTCGGGAAAGTGAAGAGTGATCAGTGACCAGTAATCAGTGACCAGTAGCGATGACTGATGACTGACAACTGATGACTGATGACTGACAACTGATGACTGACAACTGATGACTGATGACTGACAACTGATGACTGACAACTGATGACTGACAACTGATGACTGATGACTGATTCCCATTGTACAACAAAAATGCTGTGCGCCGACGTGACGCACAGCACGAGTTTAGTTCGAGTTATCCGAGTTTACTTGCACCACCGCCGCCGCCGCGTCGGCCGGCTGCGTTGCCTTTATCTTCGCGTGGTTTTGCCAAATCCACTTTCAGTGTGCGGTTGCGCAGCTGCGCGCCGTTGAACATGGATTGCGCACGGGAGGCATCTTCTTCGGTTGCGAATTCGACAAAGCCAAAACCCTTGGAGCGTCCGGTGTCGCGGTCGGTGATGATTGCCGCGTCCGTGACGGTACCTGCGCCCGCAAAGAAATTTTTCAACTCGTCAACCGAGAGTTGATACGGGAGATTGCCCACATAAAGTCGGGGGCGAGTGCCATTCATGAGGATCTTCTCCTTTGAGCGCGCCTCAAAGCGAGTGCTTGAAGCGGGGTGAATCGGGTTCTAATACGACGGAAACGTTGTTTTACCAATCTGGTCCGATGTGCGCCAAAACGCGCGCGGGCTCCTTTCTCCCAGCTGCGGCATCCGACGGCGCTGCCCAATGCCACCACAACTCGTGAATTTTGCTCTCGCACCAAGGACCCGAATTGGAGAACCAGAGTTGCCTCGAAGGGATCGACCGGTCTGAAAAACGCGATACGTTCCGCAGGGCGGGTACCTGCGGGCAAGTCTGCACTATTTTGTTTTGGCCTAAATGGGGGACAATACAGCTCAACAGTCCTCGTGTGACTGAAACTATACCATGCTTATTTTTCGCTTGTCAACGGGGTATTAACTGGTTCAAACCTGTGAGGTCTCGGAGACCTCACAGGTTTGAACCGGGTTTGAAAACAAACAAGAAAGGGGCGTTTTTGGAACGCCCCTCGTTTGACCTTAAATAAACAACGGCGCCAGCACCAACGTAATCGTCGCGAGCAATTTGATCAACACGTGAATCGAGGGCCCCGCCGTATCTTTGAACGGATCGCCGACCGTGTCGCCGACGACCGATGCTTTATGCGCCTCACTGCGTTTCTTTTCCAGTTGTTTGGTGGCTGGATTGAGCACGCCTTCCGCTTCGATCCATTTCTTGGCATTGTCCCACGCGCCGCCGCTGTTGTTCAACACCGTCGCGAGAATAATCCCCGCGATGGTGCCGACCATCAACAATCCTGCTTCGGCTTCCCAACGCAACAGCACCCCAATCAGAATCGGCGCGCCCACCGCGAGCACGCCGGGTAGAATCATCGAGCGCAGTGCGCCGCGCGCGGTAATATCCACCGCGCGCGCGTAATCCGGTTTGCTCGTACCTGCCATGATGCCCGGATCTTCGCGGAATTGACGGCGCGTCTCCTCGATAATTTTTTCTGCCGTCGCGCCGACCGCGCGAATCGCCAATGAACTAAACAGGAAAATCAACATCGCGCCCAGCATCGCCCCGACAAAGACCTCGACCTTGCCAAGATTGACAACGTGCGATTCCGCAAAGATGCGCAGCCCTTCTGGCGAAGTCGGCAAAATGCCTTGCGTTACCTGTTTGACCAGCGCCACTTTGTCGAGATACGCGCTAAAGAGCAAGAACGCCGCGAGCGCCGCCGAACCGATGGCATATCCTTTCGTCAATGCTTTGGTTGTGTTGCCTGCGGCGTCCAACGCGTCGGTGCCCTTGCGCACGGCTTCGGGTGCGCCCGACATTTCGACGATCCCGCCCGCATTGTCCACAATCGGTCCGAACGTGTCCATCGCGAGAATGAACGCGGCGGTCATCAACATGCCCATCGTCGCGACCGCCGTCGCATACACTCCCGCAACGTACGGCTCGATGCCTAACGCAACCGCAGCTTGCGTGCCGCACCAGTACGAGCCGATTAACGCGACGCCGACCGAAATGACGGGCAGCGCGGTGTTTTCCAAACCGACCGCGAAACCGCTGATGATATTCGGACCCGTGCCGCGCAAACTGGCTTGCACGATACTGCGCACAGGGCGAAAGCGTCCTTCGGTGTAATACATCGTGATGAGGACGAACGCGACGCTGTTCAACAAACCGATAAAGCCGGCTAACACAAACCACCAATTGCCGAGCAGTTGATTCGCCACGATGGCGAGCACGATGGCGCACAGGATGATCGCGACGGCGAAACCGCGATACAACGCGTTCGTCGGTTCTTCACCCTCTTTGTATTTGACGCCGGGGAGACTTGTCGTGGCGACGACGCCGATGATCGAAATGATCAGACCGAAAGAACGAATGATGAGTGGAAAGAAAATCCACACCGGATTCCTGGTCACGGCAGCAATCGCGACGCCCAAAATCATCGCGCCGATATTTTCGGCGACGGTGGACTCGAACAGGTCCGCGCCGCGGCCCGCGCAGTCGCCGACGTTATCGCCGACGAGATCGGCGACGACGGCTGCATTGCGCGGATCATCTTCGGGAATGCCCGCTTCCACTTTGCCTACAAGGTCGGCGCCCACGTCCGCCGCTTTGGTGTAAATCCCACCGCCGAGCTGCGCAAACAACGCGACAAAGCTCGCGCCAAAGCCCATGCCGACGATCAAAAAGGGCGCGATTTCGGGCTGATTGAATCCGTCGTACAACCAAAACATCACCGCGACGCCGATGAGCGAAAGCCCGACGACGAGGAAACCGCTGACCGCGCCGCCGCGCAGCGCCACATTCAACGCCTGCGCCACACCCGAACGCGCCGCGCTGGCGACGCGCACGTTCGAGCGCACCGCGACATACATCCCGATGATGCCGCTCAACGCGCTGGCTGCTGCCCCAACCAGGAACGCGACGCCGGTCTTGAGCGCGAGGTCGAACCCGCGCACGGGCGTTTCGGTAATTTGTTCTTGGGAAACGAGAAACGCAATGACGATGGCAACGACGATAGCGAGGGCGGCAATCGTGGCATATTGCCGGCGAATGAATGCAATCGCGCCTTCATAGATTGTATCGGCGACGGCTTTCATTGCTGGTGTGCCTTCGTCGCGGCGCAAGACATCCCACGCCAAATAGGCGACAAAGGCAACCCCCAAAACTCCGGATATGGGGATGATCGAAATCCAGATCGAATCCATTCCACAAACTCCTTTCGCAGTGTACAAATCAATCAGCGACTTGTACTGCAGAAAACGTTGTCCTAGAGCGAATTCCTGATTCGTTTGTGGGATGGTAGGGGCAATCCCTTGTGGTTGCCCAACTGGAATGGGCGAGGACAAGCCGTCGCCCCTACGCTGACACCACCAATCAATTCGGAATCCGCTCTAATCGGCGCGAACGCAGCCGGCCTCACACGGGCAGCGCGTGAGAAAAAGAATTTTGGTGCAAAAAAAACGTCACGCCGCGCCTTGAGAAGGACACGGCGCGACGATGCGTTAGTGTTCGGTCCGCCGGAAACAAAAGGGCGAGCATTTCCAGCGCACAACGATTGCCGATTCTATCACAGGTTCAGCTGTGACGCAAAGAACAATCGAAAATTGGAGGTTGGAGGTTGGAAGTTGGAAATTGGAAATTGGAAGTTAGAACTCGCCACTCGTTACTCGCCACTGTCTGGTCACGTGTCACTCATTCCCCGCGCCAGCGCGAATGAACCCGCGAGCATCTAATCGTCGCGGTTCAACGCTTCGGTCGCCGCCGTCGCGCTGATGGTGAACTTCCACCTCTTGGATAGAGTGCAGCCAACCGCATTGCACGCCTCCACTTGCCAAAAGTACGTCTTGCCGCGCGCCAGTTTCTTGGTCTTGACTTGGCGCGTGGTGAGATTCGATTCCTGATACACCGTTCGCCCCTTGGGTGAATCGCGTGTCACGACGACGTTGTACCATTCGGCGCACTTGGCGGCTTTCCATTTGAGTGAGACTCTTTGTGCGGTGACTGGCGCGCCGTTCTCCGGCGAAAGTAGTCTGGGCTTGCTCACTGCGCATATCTCTGCCACCTTCGCGACGAACGCGTCATACGTGCCGCCATTGAAGGTGAGGTCGGGTCCGATGGTC
>JACQWQ010000259.1 GCA_016209205.1 Chloroflexota bacterium | reverse complement strand
GTGCGACGAGGATCAAGAAAAACGGCGCAGCGAACAACAACAAGCGTTCGTAGCGCAGCGGATGAAACGGGTAGACGAGATTCACGAGGAAACCGAGCAAGAGGGGGACGAAAAGGTAGATGGCAGTTAGCGGAGAGCCGATGGCGGATAGCCGATAGCGGATAGCCGATAGCGGATAGCCGATGGCGTATCGCGTATCGCGTATCGCATCCTGTGACTGGAGACTTGCGACAAATCCAAAGATTGCCAGCCCGACGAACACCAGCGCGCCCCACGCCAGCCACGTCCATTCCGAAATGTGTCCCACCGAAAACGCGGCGAGGTGCTGCGCGAGATAGGTGAGCGGGTCGAGGCGCGAATATTGTTCAATTCCCACTTTGGCGGTCACATAGGCGTACAGTTTTGGTCCGGCATAGAGCACCCACGGTAAATACAATACGCCGACAGCGAGCCAGCGCGTGACCCATTGGCGAAGGTTGAGAGGGGACTGACGGAAATGAAGGAAAAGGATGACGACCACTTGCGCGGCGATGATGAACGCGGCGAGGTATTGCGTGTACAGCAACGCGGTGGTGCAGAGAATGTAGAGAAGGACTGGAGGTTGGAGGTTGGAGGTTGGAGGTTGGAGGTTGGAATTTCCAATTTCTAATTTTGAATCTCTAATTTCCAATTCTGCAGTTAGAATTTTCAGTTGCAGCGCGACGGACGCCAGCGCAAGCAGTGTCACCATGCCGTACATGCGCAGCTCTTGGGAATAGAAAACGTGCAGCGGCGAAATTGCCAACAGGAATGCGGCGACCCGCGCGGTGCGGCGGTCAAACAATCGTTTGGCAACGAGATAGAGCAGGGGAATGGCGGCGACGCCGATGATAACGGACAGCCCGCGTAATACCAGCGCGTCCTTGCCGAGCGCGCGCGTCCACCCTTGCATCAACGCGTAATAGAGGGGGGGGTGAATATCTACCGCCGTGCGCGCGAGCAGCGCGCCAAAATCGCGCGTGGCAAAAAAAACGCTGTATCCTTCGTCCCACCACAGCGGCTGGAAATCGAGTTGGAGAACGCGCAGTGTGAGCCCCAGTAGAATGATCGCCGCGAGAGTCGCGGCGGTTGAACGGTTCAAGTTTGGCAGAGGGAACGATCATTCTCTATCAAAACAAAAATTTTCGGAGAAAATTTTTGTTTTGATAAGGTTCTTGTTCTCACGAAAAGAGGCGCTCCTGCAAATGCTCACAGGAACGCCTCGCCTCATTTCAAACGCGCACAGGTTATTTGACCTGCACGTAAATCCACCAACGCCCGGATTGACCAAAGTCAACGGCAAAATCGGGCGAGAGCGGAGTGAGATCGGTCGGCGATTTAATAAAGCGAATGAGCAGCTTGGTATTGCCCTGGCGTACGGCGTCGCCCACGTCAATTTTGGCATTCGACGTATTCGGATTTTCAAAATCGGCTGACACACGACAATTGGAACCAATCGAAACTGAAAATTCCGACTGCGATTCGCCGATCAGATTCTTGCCCGCGCCGTCCGTCAGCAAGCGCCCCCCGGGATCGAGCGCTGCCATATAATAGCCCCCCGCCCAAGTCTTGCCTTTCTTGACGCTGGAGACCACTTCAAAGACGCTGCTGCCTTGTTCCGCGCAAAAGTATTTATCGCTATCTTTTGTGATATTGATCGAAAATTGCGGTTTAGGCACATCGGTCGGCTTGGGCGTCTGTGTCGCTTTGGGCGCGGCTGGTTTGGTCGGCGCTTTGGTCACCGGCTTGGGGGTTTCCGTCGCGGGTTCGTCCGTGGGTTTCGGCTCATCCGTTTCTGTCGGTTCGTCTGTCGGCGGAAGTTCCTCCGTGGGCGTCGCGCGCGGTTTAGGTGTAAACGTCGGGCGGATTCGGCGCGTCGCGGTGGCGGTCGGCTCATTTTGCGCGAGGAACGGCACGCCGTTGCATGCGGTGTTGCTCCCTAGAACGACCAGTGCGCCGAGAATGACGATGAATAACTTGTTCAAACAGACCTCCGGCTGAAATTATAACTGGGATGGGGGGAAAGACCAAGTAAACAGGTAGACAAGGAAATAGGGAAACAGGTAGGGCGCGTTTTCTACTTGTTTACTTGTTTCCCCAAAACCTGTCTACCTCTTTCCCTGAATACCTCTGTACCACAGTCCCGTTGACGATTGTTAGGGGAATGTGATACCTTTTCCCCGTGAGCCGCGCCCGTGATTTTCTGTTTGCCGCGCAAAACTCTGATGGCGGTTGGGGTTACAAACCCGGTGGAATGTCTTTTGTCGAACCGACCGCCGCTGTCATGATCGCCCTAGAACAAGACGCATTCGCCGTTGATTTGGTTCGCCGCGCGCGGGCGTTTTTGAAACAGTTGCAGCGCGCCGATGGCGGCTGGGGCATTGCCGCACCGGACGACGAAAGCGGATGGATGACCGCGTGGGCAGTATGGGCACTGGCGCAAAGCGACGACGACGTGGCACAGCGTGGTGTGCAATGGCTCTTGAATCATTCAGGCCTTCGCGTAACGGACCCAAAGGAAATTGAACGGGTCAAGCAAGTATTGAAAATTGACGCGACCATCACCGGCTGGCCCTGGCTGCCCGGCGATGCCGCGTGGATTTTTCCGACCGCGCTCGCGCTGTTGGCGTTAAACGCGATGCGGATCCACGAACATCCGCGCGAGCAAGAAGCCATTCAATATCTGCTCGACCGCGCGATTCCGACGGGCGGCTGGAATATCGGCAATCCGTTCATGGTCACTGGAGACTTGCCGCCGACGGTAGAAAATACCGCGCTCGCGTTATTGGCGCTCGACGCGTACGCGATTGAAAATGAAATCACGCGCCGCGCCCGCGCGTGGCTCGCCCAAGAAAATTTCACGCCGACCGCATTCGAATGGGCATGGCGCGCGTGGTATTGGACAAGGTCCAAGTCGCAGGTTTCAGATCTCAAGGCGTCGGAAGAATACGCGAACCGCGCGCTCGTTGCGCTAAAAGAGTTACAGCGCGCGGATGGCAGTTTCGACGGGAATCCCTTTACAACCGCGATTGCCGCCATGACGCTTGATGTGTAGCAGATGGCTGATAACAAATAGCGAATGGCAAATCGCGAATGGCGAATGGCGAATGGCGAATGGCAAATCGCCCTATCGCACTGATCACTGATTACTGGTCACTGGTTACTGATCACTGATGACTGTTCACTGATTCTTCGCATGACAAATTTCAAAATCTCGCGCCGCGCGTTGTTGCGCCTTGCCTTGGGTGGTGGAATCATCGCGGGCGGCGCGGTGGTGTACAAACAGACGGAATCTGTCGGTTTTGACAAATGGGCGCGCTGGATGCTGCGCGGGCAAGCCGCGCGTTTCGCCCCCGCGTCGCGCGTCGCGCTCGCTGCGGTGCCGTCGTATGACGCGGATGTGTTGGGCGCGATCCGCGCGTTATGGCGCGACGCGAACGCGCCCGATTTGCAAAATGCCAACGTCGTGGTGAAACCCAATCTGGTGGATTACATCACGGAACGTCCGTGTTACACCATGCCGCAAGTCACCGCAGCATTGCTGCAATTTTTGCGCGAGGAAGTGCGCGTAAAAAGCGTCGTCGTCGCCGAAGGCACGACGTTTCGCCGCGACCCGCACGCGCTCTTGATTCAGACGGGCTATCGCGACATGCTCGCACGCCAGCGCGTCGCATTTGTGGATTTGAATTACGATGACCTTGTGCCGATTCCGCTGCGCGGCGGTTACGCGAAAATGGATAAATTATTCATGGCGCGCACGGTGGCGCAAGCGGATGCGTTGATTTCGGTCCCGAAACTGAAAACGCACCACTGGACGCGAATTTCCGGGAGCATCAAAAATTTATTCGGCATCGTCCCCGGCGTCAAATACGGTTTCCCAAAAAACACGCTGCATATACAAGGGATTGACGCGTTCCTCGCGGAATTAGTGGACTCGCTGCCAACGCCAAAACGTTTCGCATTGGTGGATGGCATTGTGGGTTTGCAGGGCGATGGTCCGTTGTTCGGCACTCCCGTTGCCAGCGGCGCGCTTGTGGGGGGGGGGGATTTTTTGGCGGTAGATGCCACGTGCGCGCGCTTGATGGGGCTTGACCCTGCCGCGATGGAAATTCTTGTTTTTATGGCGTGGGCAGGACTCGGACAGATAGACGCAAACAGAATTGAATTGCGGGGTGTAGGGCTGGATACATTGCGAAAAAATTACGAACCCGCGCCTTCCGCATAACGGTGGGCGTTCGTGTGAGGTACGGCAATGGTGCAGACTCAGCGGAAACGTGTTGTTTTGATTGTGTTGGTGGTGGCATGGTTGTTTCTTGTCAGCATCAACTATTATCTAATTCACAAGCCGTTCACTTTGCAAAGTTTCGCGGGGGCGTTCAGGACATTCGAGAATTTGTTCGCGCCCACACTGGGCGCGACATTGGGCGCGTTGGCGAACGTTTTGGGTGACGCGTTGGTTGTCGGTGTGATAACGCTCCTGGCTGCCGCGTTGGGGCATCGCCTATTGGCAAGTTCGTTCGATTCCGCTTTGGAAGCCATGGTGATGTGGACAGGGATTGGACTTGGCGCGGTGGGCTTGCTCGTGTTCGGATTGGGTTTGGTTGGCGTGGTGAATCAGTGGATCTATTGGGGTCTGGTGGCGGCGGCGTTGGCGCTTTTACGCAACGATGTGGTCGCGTTGTGGCGGACGCAGCGCGCGATTGCTTTGCCGCGCGTCACACGTGATGACAAAGCATTGGCGCTCTTTTGCGCGCTCGCGCTTGGCGTGACCTTGCTGTTGGCATTCGCGCCGCCGTGGAGCTGGGATTCGCTGCAATATCATTTGATTGCGCCAAAACTGATTCTGCAAAACGGGCGCATCGCGCCGCCCCCTGACAATTATTCGTTGAACTTTCCAAGTTTGGTCGAGATGCTTTTTCTCGCGGGCATGGCCTTGAAAGGCGATGGGACCGCGCAGGCGTTGCACTGGATTTTTCTCCCCTTAACGCTGGGAGCGATGCTGGCGTTTGCGGCGCGCTATTTTTCGTGGCGCGCAGGTTGGCGCGCGGCGGCGCTGCTGTGCACCGTGCCGAGCTTGCTTTTAGTGGCGACGTGGGCGTACAACGATCTCGCGCTCACTTTCTATACCTTTACCGCGTTTGTTTTTGCCGTGCGCGCGCGTGAAACGCAAGCGCTGCGCGATTTTGTGTTGGCGGGAATTTTGTCCGGTTTGGCAATGGGCGAAAAATACACTGCCGGATTGGCGCCGGTTGCGCTTGCCGTAATCACGGTGCAGCCGAATCGCGCCGCGATCCAAAAAACGCTCGTCATGTTGGCGAGCGCAGTGGTGATTGCCGCGCCATGGTTCTTGCGTAATTGGGCATTTGTCGGCAATCCGTTTTATCCGTACGGGTTTGGTGGAATGTATTGGGATTCCTTTCGGGCTGCGTGGAATACGCGTCTTGGCACAGGGATGTGGAACCAGCCGCTGGATTTGTTGATGGTGCCGTGGACGGTGACGATTCATGGGACGCAAAGTGTCTTGTTCGACGCGACGTTGGGACCATTGCTGCTGCTGCTCTTGCCGTTGAACTTGATTCCGGCGCGTATCGGTAACCCAAACGCGCCCATTCGCGCGATGTGGTATTTTGCCGCAGTGCTTTATGCAGTGTGGCTGTTGGGCGTGGCGCAATCGCGGGTGGTGTGGCAAACGCGCCTGTTGTATCCGGCGTTCCCGTTGTTTGCGCTTCTTGCGGCACTGGGTTGGGAAAAACTCGCCTCCCTCGAACTGCCTCAATTTTCGATTCGACGGTTTGCGTCGTTGTTGGTCGCGTTTATCGTCGCGCTGACGGCGTTGAGTTATGTGTTGGCGTTGGCAGACGATAGTGTGCTCCGTTACATCTTCGGCGGAATGGCGCGCGATGAATATCTGAGTCAACGCCTGGGCGCCCATTACCGCACCGCGCAGTGGGCGAATGCAAATTTGCCAAAGGACGCGCGCCTTGTCTTTTTGTGGGAACCGCGTACCTACTATTTTCAACGCGACGCGCAAGCCGATGCACTATTGGATCGTTTCCCGCATTTGAGCTATCTGCATGACGATTCACGCAAAATTGCGGAACGCTTGCGCGGCGAAGGAATTACGCATGTGGTGCTGTATAGAGAAGGGCTGGACAGTATCTTGCAAACGGGTTTTGATCCACTTACGGAAAGTGATTTGCAAGTATTGAGCGCATTTGTGGAAAATGAATTGGAGCCGGTCAGCGGCGGCGCTGCCTTGGGGCTGACAACGCGCAACGGGCGACCGGGCTTGACACGCGCGGCAGAGGAACCGTACGCGATCTATCAAATCAAAACGCCATGAAGTCAGCACCTTGGCAGGTTTTGGGAATTTTGCTCGGCGGTTTTTTGCTGCGCGTGATACAGTTGGACGCGCGACCCGTGTGGTACGATGAAGCGTTCGCGGTGCTGTACGCGGAAAAATCGTTCGCGCAAATGTGGTACGGGACCGTGACGCAGGTGCAAGGCGCGGCAGCGGACGTGCATCCGTTATTTTTTTACGGTTTGCTGCACGGTTGGATGAACGCGGTCGGGCAGAGCGCGTTCGCGGTGCGTTTCATGTCCGTTGCATTTGGTGTGGGCACGGTAGCGGTGATGTACCGTCTGACACGCGAATGGTTCGAGCAAACGCGTGGAGCAAGCTTGGCGCTTCTCGCGGCGGCAATCGTCGCGTGCGCGCCGTTCCATCTCGCGTATTCGCAAGAAGCGCGGATGTACGCGCAGCTGGGTTTTTTTGCGGCGCTGTTTGTTTTGGCGTATGTGATGATTGAAAAAAAACGCGGGCGCGCGTGGTGGCTACTGTTTGTGTTGAGTGGCGCGGCAATGTTGTATTCGCACAACCTCGCGGTGTTTTTTGGTTTGACTCTTGGAGTGGTGATTGTGGTGCGCGCCCGGCAAAGTCGCAATCTCCAGTCTCTGGGCCCCTTTGTTATCGCGGGCGCGGCGATGTTGTTGCTGTGGCTGCCGTGGCTGCTGCTGCTGCCGAGTCAGATGGGAAAAATTCAACAAGCGTACTGGGTCGCGCAGCCGGACGTGTTGACGCTGCTGCAAACGCTCTTGACGTTTACGGCGGATTTTGATAACGCGCGTTTTCCACCGCTGCTGCTGCCGTTCGCATTGGGCGTCGCGGTGTTGCTGTTTGTGTTATTGATGTTTGAATTGATGCGCGGAGGATGGCGCGATGCGCGTATCGGATTTTTTGCCGTAATGGCAGGCGCGCCGCCGCTCTTGATTTTTTTGGTCTCGTTGTGGCGTCCCGTCTATCTCACACGTACGCTGATGCCGTCGTTCTTGATGTTGGCAGTGCTCGTAGCTTGGCTGCTGACCCGGCTGCCGCGCGTGTTGAGACGCGCGGTGATGGTTGTCTTGGCGCTCGTGACCATTGCCACGTACGCGTTCTATTATCCGTACGCCGATTTTCCGCGCCCACCTTTTCGCGAAGGTGTGGCATTTCTTGACGCGCACGTGTTGCCCGGCGATGCGATTGTGCATGACAACAAGATGACCTATTTCCCGATGCACTATTATGCGCACGGCGACGGTTTGCCGCAAGCATTTATTGCCGACCCGGCGGGGGGGGGGAGTGACACGCTGGCATATCCCACGCAAGAGGCGTTGGATTTGTTCGCGACCAATTTGGAAAACGCGACGGGTTCGCATCCCCGCGTGTGGTTTGTGATATTTCGCCAGGCGCGCGAGGAATCGGCGCACACGGGGAATTTGGAATGGATGCGCGCGCATTATCATTTGGCGCAAGAGATGACTTTCCATGACCTCGAACTCTATCTCTTTGAAAAGTAAAGTCGGCGCGTTCTGGTGCGGCATCGAACCCGCGTGGCGGTGGGCGCTCGGTGTGTATCTTGTCGCGCGCGTGTTTTATACATTGTGGTCGCTCGTCGTTTTGGCGCTCGCTCCCATCGTCGTTACAAATCTCGACCTGTATGGGACGCCGGTGCTCGCGATTTTCGAGCTTGGCTCGGGCAAGCGTTTTTTGTATTCGCGCGATCTGGGCGCAGGAAAAATCCTGGTTCTCAAACCGGGCGGCGTGGGACAGGCGACGGACCAGTTTGGCGGTATTTGGACAATCTTGCCGGGCGAAAGCGAGGGGAGCGCGCCGACACTCCCCGAAGCGAAGGTGTACACGGTCGAAGATGTCTTTCCGTATCGCGGTGTGGCGCCAGAACAAAATCCGCTGCTTGGCGTGTGGCAGCGGTTTGATACGAATTGGTATTTGAAAATCGCGCAGCGCGGGTATGCGGGCGACGACGGCAGCACGGTCTATTTGCCACTCTATCCGCTGTTGGTTCGCGTCTTCAGATTCATTTTGTTTGGAAGTTATTTGTTGGCAGCGTTAGTGATTTCTAATGTGTCGCTGGTTCTCGCGTTATATTTGTTATATCGCTTGACGCAAGAGTGGGTGAATGACAAGACGGCAAAACGCGCGACGGTTTATTTCATGCTGTTTCCGACCGCGTTCTATTTTCTCGCGGCGTACACCGAGTCACTTTTTCTTGCACTGGTGCTCGCCGCGTTTTATTGTGCGCGCAGAAACCGTTGGGTTTGGGCAAGTGCGCTTGGCATGTTGGCGACGTTGACGCGGCTGCAAGGCGTGTTGATGGTGATTCCGATGGCGTACATGGTTTGGGCGCAAGTAGGGCAATATCAATGGCGATGGAATAAAAATGTTTTGCGCGCGCTCTTGCCGTTAGTGCTGATGCCGTTGGCGCTCGTCGGGTTCTTGCTGTTTAACAATCTCACCTTGTTGTCGTCGTATGAAGGCGAACTGCACGCGCGCTTTGTGACGCCGTGGGAGAACATTGCCGCGTCGCTGGCGGTTATTTATCAAGGGCGCGCGAGTCAAGCCGACTGGTTGAATATAGCCGCGACGGTTTTGTTCGGCGCGATGTGCATCGTGGTATGGCGCAAGCTGCCGCGCGCGTTGGGCTTGTACACGGTATTGATGTTTCTCGCGCCGCTCTTGCGCATGACGACAACCCAGCCCCTGGTGAGCATGGTGCGTTACGTCGCGGTGCTCTTTCCTGTGTTTATCGTGTGGGGCATGTGGGGCAGGAATCGGTGGGTCGAGCGCGCGATTGTTTATCCGTCCATCGCGTTGAGTTTGTACTTGAGCGCGCAGTTCTTTGTTTGGGGGTGGGTGGCGTGAAATCAAATTGGCGTATCGCGCTGTTCGCGTTGGCGTTGTGGGCGCAATTGGTCTTGAGTCTGGTGATGACTCTGTGGCGGTACGACCTGGTTTTGTGGAATGGTTTTCAAGTTTACCCATCGGGCGTGCCCAAGGAGTATGATGCGTTCATCGAGTTTGCTCAGCAGGTAACTCCGGCAGATTCGAATCTGGTCTATCTTTCGCCAACCGGAGACAGGTACACCGCGCGCTTTGCGCGGCTGCACTATCTACTTTACCCGCGAGAGCTACTCTGGCTCGGAATGGGAACGCGCACTTCCGCACTGAGTCGTTGGACGCCAGTAGATTTGTCGGGTCCTGAACTGGAACGTGCGCTTGCCGGTCGGGCGGTAACGGCTGTGCTTGTGGACGAAGTGGCGGAACCATTGCCTTTAGGCGGCAGGCGGCTTGATTTTGATCCCGCACGGTACATTCTCATCCTGGCGCATTGACATGGCAGTCCTGATTACGTTCTTGAGTTTGGTGTTAATCGCACTTGCGGGGGATGCATTGCCCTGCCGGTTTTTCCCGCGCCGCATGTATTCGTTGACGGAGCACGCGGTGTTGGGGCTTTTGCTCGGCAGTGGGTTTGCGGCGTACGTGCTCTTTTGCTCATCGTTGGTGGCTCCGCGATTTGGAATGGCAGTTACGGTCATCGCGGTCGTCGCCGTGAGCGCGGTGCGAGTCTACCAACTTCAAGCTGCATTACGGTCTGATTTCAAATTTGTTGGCTTCCGCCGTACCTTATGGCTCCTGCTTCCGTTCGGCTTGTGGCTTGTCATACTGGCGGTAGTTGCGTTCTCGACCGATTTGGGTTTTGATGGATTGGTCACGTGGGGGTTGAAAGCCAAGTCCGCTTTTCTTTACGGTGGCTGGGACATTTCTTATTTTACGGATCCCTTGCGGCAAGTTACGCATCAAGATTATCCCTTGTTAGTTCCAACGCTCGAAGCTTGGGCATACACGTTCCTGGCGCGTGTGGATGAAGGCGCTGTAAAGGTTATCTTTATCGCGTATTATGCGGCGCTGCTCGCGATCTTTTATCATGCTCTGCGGCGCGAATTTTCGCGGTTGCTTTGTGTTATCTACACGTTGCTGCTTGCCTTGACGCCATATCTTGCTTCGATGTCTGCCATTTCAGGATACGCCGATTTGCCGCTGATGCTGTTCGTCTTCAGTGCTGCGGTGTATTTTCGCAAAGGGTTGATAGAAAATTCTCCGTCCACTCTGGGGCTGGGTTTGATTCTCTCTGCCTTGGGCGTATGGGTCAAACGCGAGGGAATGATTTTTTTGGTGTTCAATCTGGGCGCGCTTGCGGTTTATCTATTGTGGATGCGGCGTAAGGCGCTCCAAACCACGCTAATATTCGCAGTGCCGGTTGTGCTGGTTCTCGCGCCGTGGTTGGGCTTTCTGGCGTTCAAGCAAATTCCGAATTCTGATTTCGTCGCGCCAAGCCTTCAAGTTTTTTGGCAAAACATTGACCGCTTGCCAATTATCGCAGTGTCTTTGTTTGGACAATTCATTGCGCTTGGTCAATGGGGATTGTTGTGGGTCTTGTTTTTCGCCATATCCCTTGCGCGCTGGCGCAATTTACTTGCTGCCTCAAACCTCTACCTCTGGCTCGGGATTGTCATTCCTATTACTGCTTTTTCTGCCGCGTTTGTCTTTTCGGCTTGGCAGCCGTTCACCGAACATCTAGAGCTTTCGATGGATCGGCTGGTCCTGCAAGTCACGCCATTGGTATGGTACTTTATTGCGCTGCAATTGCCCGAACTGGATGGATGGTTGCACGATGCAGTTGAGCAGGTCACTGCCCGGGAGGTACGGAATTGACCAAGCATACCCATTTTTCACTGTCTCTCGATACACTTTTGCTCTTGCTCCTCACCCCTGCGCTCTTGTGGTTCAACCCGGTCAGCAACGCGCTGGCAGTCGTGTTGTTGGCTCTCTACGTCGTCTTGGGCTGGATATACCCGCAATTGCCGGATGAACTGGCTGTGCCGCAAAGGGCGAATCGCATCGCGTATCTGGCGCGCATTGCAATTATCTTTTTTGTAATTATGCTGGCTACGCTTTTGCCGACCGCGTGGTTTATCATGCTTCGCCATGCCGACGGTCCAGAAACGCATGCCACTGATGGGCTGATTCAGACCGAAACGGCAATCCAATTTCTGCTAGATGGCAAAAATCCGTACACCGAAAATTATTTTGGAACGCCCCTGGAGAAATTTCCGGGCAGAGAGCCGCCGTTGACAATGTCGCCCTTGTATCATTTTGCCTATCTGCCTTTTCTGGTTATCGGCTCGATTCCATTTTACCTTTCCAGTTACCTGTGGCTTGGTTGGTATGACCAACGTTTTCCTTATCTGCTGCTCTATGGAATCATGCTGCTCGCGCTGCCGGCGCTCGCCTCACCGCAGAGGAACAAATTGAGCTTGCTGATCGCGGTTGGATTGAATTTTTTGTTTGGCGATTATCTTGCCGAGGGACGCAATGATATTGTGGTGCTGTGCGGGTTGGTCATTACGACCGCGCTTGTCGCGCGCGGCTGGATTGCGGCATCGGCGCTCGTGCTCGGGCTGATGTTGGCGACCAAGCATTCTGCCTTCTTTTTTCTTCCGTTTTATCTGTGCTATCTATTGCCCGCGCCCATTACAACGGCTTCGCTTCGCAAGCTGGTCTGGCGTTTGCTGCCGCTTGCGATTGCGGTTGCCGTGCTGATTCTGCCGTTTCTGTTCTGGGATGCAGCGTCATTTTACGACGATACGGTTACCTATATTACGGGTTCGGGTCCCAATGCATTTCCCATCAAAGGTTGGGGCTTTGGGGCGTTGATGCTATTTCTTCAAGTGATTCCTACGCCCGATTCCGCGTTTCCCTTTGGGTTGTTTGAACTCGTCTTTGGCTTGCCCACACTCTTTTTTCTGCTGCGCTATCAGCGCCGCGAAAATACTTTGTCACAAATGTGGCTCGGCTTTGCGATTTTTTCCTTTGTCGTCGAATTCTTTTCTCGATTTTTTGCGGATAACTATGTGATCTTTATTTTGCAGGCGCTCGTCATTGCAGTGTTTATTGCGCCGACGCGGCGGGAGGAGGAGGCGTGACTCTTGGACACAAGTGGTTGCTTGCACTCGTCGCGTTAACTGGCGTGCTTGTTTTGCAGCTTCCATATGTGCTCGGCTACGTGATGACGCCGCCGGAAACGATGTACACCGGTTTGCTCATCAATGTCGAGGATGCGAATTACATCACCATCATGCAGCGCGGCAGTGAAGGCGCGTGGATGCATTCGCTACGCTTTACGTCCGAACCGGACGCGCCCGCCTTCTTGTATGTCTTTTATTTGGCGTTAGGTCACGTTGGGCATGTGCTTGGCGTTGGCGCGACGACAATGTGGCATCTTGCGCGTGTCGTGTTTACGTTCATCGCGTTTCTGCTTGCCTTTGGATTTGTTGGAACGTTTATCGCAGATTCCACGCAGTGCTTTGTGGCGTACCTGTTGGCAATCGCGGGCTCGGGGTTCGATTGGTTTGCCTTTCCTTGGGAGCATTTGGACCCGACGAGCGCGACGCCGGTGGATTTGAAAATGGCAGACGCGCATTTGTTTTCCGCCGCGCTGACCTTTCCGCATTATTTGGCGTCCATCAGTTTGCTGTTGATTTTGTTTTGGTGCACGGCGCGCTTGTGTACGGAAAACTTGTCGCGCGTAAAAATTATTGGTTTGCTGCTGCTCGGCGGGTTGGCGAACATCGGCATTGCTTTGGTGTATCCCTTCTTTGTTATTTTGTCGTGCGGCGTTTTGAGCGTGTATTTTGTCTTCTTGAGCGTACATGGGCGCAAATTTCTGTGGCGCGAAGGAATCTTTCTGGGCGCGCTGATTCTGCCTGTTTCGCCGCTGGTCTATTATTATGAACAAGCATTCGCGGAGTCAGAGCTGCTGCGCGTGTGGTCGGCGCAATCGCAAACGTTTTCACCAAATCCGCTGCACTATCTGTTGACCTACGCGCCGTATTTGATTTTCGCGTTGTGGGGCGCGTGGCGCGTCGGGTTGGGCGATGCGTCGCAAGCGCGGCGGCGCGTCTTGTTATGGACATGGGTGCTCGTCGTCGCGCTTTTGGTGTACGTACCGTTGGGACCGCAGCGCCGTTTTTTGCAAGGTGTTCAGATTCCGCTTGCCATTCTCGCCACGTTCGGATTGTTCGAGGTCGCGCTGCCACGGCTGCAGCAAGCGCAATGGTTTCAAGAGTTGGCGCACCGGCGCAAATACACTGTTGCGAGCTTGTCGCGCTTGGTTGTCACGCTGTGCGTCGCTCTTATCTGTTTATCCAGCATCTATCAATGGGTGAGCGCGATAGCATTGACCGCAATCGTCCAGCCATATCCATTATTTCGCCCGCGTGATGAAGTTGCGGCAATGGATTGGCTGCGAACGCAGAGTACTGCAAATGATATAGTCTTGAGTTCGTATTGGAGCGGCAGCTATTTGCCGCTGCGGAGCGGAATGCGCGTGTATTTGGGACATTATTACGAGACGATTCATTTTCAGGAGAAAATGCGCGCGGTGGACGAACTTTTTGACGCGGGAACGGCGGAGAGCACGCGCCTCCAGTTTCTGCGCGCGAATCGCATTGACTATTTGTTTTATGGGCGCGCCGAACGCGCATTGGGTGATTTCGACCCGGCAAAGTTTTGGGCGTTACAACCGGTGTACGCGAACAAAGCAGTCGTAATCTATAGAACCAAACTTTGAGCGAACTGCGCGAAAAACGAAATGGCGCAACCGGCGCGGCCGAGAAATGACGGAAAAGAAACAATATGGACCTGAGTATAATTCTCCCCACTTTGAACGAAGCCGAGAATATTCGTGAACTTGTCACCGGACTGGGGCAAGCATTGGACGCGCTTGGAATCACATACGAGATTCTGGTGGTGGATGGTGGTTCCACCGATGAAACGATCCGCTATGCAGCGGCGAGCAATGCGCACACCCGCGTCATCTTGCAGTCCAGCCCGGGATATGGTCAGGCGTTACGCTCCGGTTTTGCCGCAGCACGGGGTGAATTTTTGATTACGATGGATGCGGACGGTTCGCACCCTCCGTCTTTGATTGCGGATTTATGGCGCGCACGAGTCGGCTGCGATATGGCGATTGCGTCGCGTTATGTTTTGGGTGGCAAAGTGGAAATGCCGGAATCGCGCCGCGTTGCGAGCATCGTGCTCAATCGCTTTATGTCGCGCGGCTTGTCTCTGCCCATCTCCGATTTGTCGAGTGGGTATCGTTTAAACAAAGCAAGGATTGTGCAAGATTTGAAACTGGACGCGAACAAGTTCGATATTTTGGCGGAAATCGCAGTGCGCGTGTTTGCGGAAGGATGGCGCGTCGTTGAAATTCCGCTGGACTATAAACCGCGCCAGGGCGGGCGCTCCAAAGCAAAACTCATTCGCTTTGGGTGGGCATTTTTATCTACCTTTGTGCGAATGTGGCGTTTGAGAAATTCGATTGATTGCGCCGATTATGATGACCGCGCTTATGACAGCATCATTCCGCTGCAGCGTTATTGGCAAAGGAAACGCTATGAAATTGTAACGCGCTTTGCGAGCCAGGCAGGCATGACACTGGATATTGGATGCGGCTCAAGTCGGATTATCAAAGCTTTGACGCCAATGGTTGGTGTGGATATTTTGTTGCGGAAACTGCGTTATGCGCGCAAATTTGGCAAGCCCTTGGCAAATGGTTCTATTTGGGCGCTGCCGTTTCGGGCTGACGCGTTCGATTGTGTGGTCTGTTCCGAAGTCATCGAGCACATCCCCGCCGGCGATTTGCCTTTTACGGAAATTCGCCGCGTGTTGAAACCGGGCGGGCGTTTGGTTTTGGGCACGCCGGATTACGGTCCGCCGTGGTGGCGCATGTTTGAAGCCGCATACAAGATTGCGGCGCCGGGTGGTTACGCAGATGAACACATTACGCACTATACCCGCCAGAGTTTGATTAAATTGGTGGAGCGACATGGTTTTGTCGTCAATGATATGGATTACATCTTGGGTTCGGAACTGATTTTGTCCTGTACGCTCAAGGCGAAAACTGAATAGATTTTGGGGGATCGTCACACTCCTTCGTGAGGTTACGAATGAAACCGACACAACCATCGAGAATCCAATTGTCTACCCCGCGTTTGTTAGTCGCCGTTGTTGCAGTGGCAACTATGTTTATTGGCGTGTTCATGCTGGCTCTTGGCGCCGGAGTGATGGGCAAGGGTCTTGCGCTGGATGCGAGTGCGCACGTCCCCGAATTGGGAGTACTTTTGTTACTGCTCGGTGCGGGTGCGCTGGTTTGGACGTTGCGGCGGCGGAGTGTGCGCGCCAGAACCGGAATGTTGTGGGAGACTCGTCTTTCACGGGCGTTGACTGCGTGGAATGAACGAGACGACGCGTTGAGCGTACGACAACGCATGATGGTACTGGGACTGGTGAGTGTGTTGGGACTGTTTTTCGAGTTGGTCTTGATTCGGCTGCTTGGTTCTGAAATCAAAGTCTTTGCGTTTCTCAAGAATGTTGTTCTCATCGGCGCGTTTTTGGGATTGGGGATGGGTTTCTTTCTCGCGCGCCGACGCGTGGGCTTGATACCGTTGTTCCTGCCGGGCGCAGCCGTGCTGATTGCAACCGTCGCGTTAGGGGGAGCGTCTGGCTTGCTTACAAAAACGGTACTGCCTGGCGGAGACCAGCTGGTCTTGTTAGGGCTGAGCGTCAAAACATTTCAAGCGGTGCCGGTGCTTTTGCAGATGCTGACATGGATTCCGTATTACATCATCACTTTGTTGTATTTTATAGGTGTAGTGCTCGTTTTTGTTCCGCTCGGACAATACACGGGAAAATGCATGCGCGCGTTTGCGCCAATTCCC
Source organism: Chloroflexota bacterium (assembly GCA_016209205.1). Classification (GTDB taxonomy): domain Bacteria; phylum Chloroflexota; class Anaerolineae; order UBA4142; family SHND01; genus SHND01. Next base: position 8,281 of record JACQWQ010000259.1, on the reverse strand, counting down.
GCATATTCACTGAATTTGGCAGGTTCGCTCGTCGGCACGCTTTTGTTTGCGTTGGTCTCGTTCATGTGGCTGCCGCCGTTGCTATGGTTCGCTATTGTCGCCTTGTTGGCATTGCCGGTCGTGCGCACCAGTCCGAAATGGCTCTGGCGCGCGAATCTTGTCGGCGCGTTACTGCTTGTGGCGATGCAAGGTTTGCCCGGCGCGACGGTTTGGTCGCCCTACAACAAATTGGTTGTCAGCCCATTGATTGGGCAGGATCCGAGTGGTCAGCCGTTTCAATGGGGCTATCAACTCGGTGTCGGCGAATACTATTATCAGGACATTGCAAATCTTTCGGATGAATTCTTTGCGATGCATCCGGACTTGCCACCGGAGTTACGTTACTCTGAATACGAAGTGCCGTACGCGTTCATTCGCCCTGCAAACGTATTGATTCTCGGCGCGGGTACTGGCAATGATGTTGCGGCAGCGCGGCGGCGCGGCGCACAGCAAGTGGACGCAGTGGATATTGACCCAGGCATTATCGAGTTTGGAAAACGCTTGCACCCCGAACAACCGTACGCGTCCGCTCAAGTGACGCCGCATGCAAATGATGCGCGCGCGTTTTTGAAGAATGCGAACACGCGATATGACCTGGTTTTATTCGGGTTGTTGGATTCGCAGCAAGTCTTGTCCGCTTTCGGTTCGGTGCGGCTCGACAATTTTGTATATACGGTGGAAGGAATGCGTGATGCCTTTGCGCGCGTGAAACCAAACGGCTTGCTCGTGGTGACGTTTGAATTGTTCGAGCCGTGGATCGGCGAACGGATTGCGGGCGTGTTGGAGCAAGCGACAGGACAGAAACCGGTGGTGCTGCACGCGCATCATGGGACCGTGTTTCTTGTGCGCAATGGCGCGCCCATTTCGCAAGCAGAGGTGGACAACGCATTGGCAAAATTGGGCGGAGTGGTGAAATCGGTGGCGCCGGGTTCCACGGGCGTCGCGTTGACAACGGACGACTGGCCCTATTTGTATTTGCGTGAGCGCACGCTGCCGTTCGCGTACTGGACGATGCTGCCTTTGCTGGCGCTGGTATCGTTTGGCGTGGCGCGGCGCGTGTTGGGGGGCGGCTGGAAGATTCAATGGCGGTTCTTTTTTCTCGGCGCGGCGTTCATGTTGATGGAAGTGCGCATCATCGCTCAAGTCGCACTGTTGTTTGGTTCGACGTGGGTTGTGAACGCGGCGGCGATTTCGGCGGTGCTGTTGATGGCGTTGTTGGCGAATATGCTGATCGCGCGGTTGAATATCACCAGCATTCGTCCGTGGGCGGTGCTTTTGTTGGTCACGCTCGCGGCAAGCTCGCTCATACCCTCAGCCGTGTTCTTGAGTTTAGGTCAGGTCACAGGCGGGATGCTTGCCGCGCTCTTGTTAGCTCTGCCGATTTTCTTCGCGGGCATGGTTTTCTCGGGGTCGCTCAAGCGCGTGCAAAACATCGAGACGGCAATGGCGTCGAACTTGCTCGGCGCAATTCTTGGCGGTTTCGTGGAATATCTTTCGCTGGTGCTCGGCATCGGCAGTTTGGCGTGGGTTGCATTTTTGCTCTATGCGTTAGCGCTCGCCGCGCCGGTGCAATCCACGGAGAGCGAGACCGCAGCGTCGTGAAGCATTCATCGTTACGCGCATACGTTATCCTCGCGCTGATTGTGTTGGGGTGGCGATTGATCACCGCGCTGCCGCTCGAACGCGCGGGGTATATGGACGCGTCGTACACGCAGCACGTTGGCGGTAACCTCGCGCAGGGACGCGGGTTCGTGCAAGATGTGGTGTGGAATTATTTGGAAGAACAGAAAACGATTCCCGGCTCGAGCAACTTGTATTGGCTGCCGCTGCCTTCGATGCTCGCCGCAAGTTCCATGATGTTGTTTGGAATTTCCTACCGCGCCGCGCAAATTCCATTCATTCTGCTTTCGCTGATTCCACCGCTGTTCGCGTTCTATCTCGCGCGGCGTCTCTATCAACGTGACGATTACGCGTGGATGGCGGGCTTGCTCACGGCATTCAGCGGGTTCTATATCATCTATTGGGTCAGTCCCGATAATTTCACGCCGTTCGCCGTGACGGCAGATTTCGCGCTGCTGTTCATGGCAGTCGGTGTGATCACGCGCGCGGGGAGATATTTTTTTCTTGCGGGAATTTTTATTGGTTTAGCGCAATTGGCGCGCGCAGATGCTGTGCTTTTGCTTTTGGTCGCGCCGATTTTGTTGGTGTGGCACGGGCGAATGGAATTCACTCCAACAACTACGCCAAGTCTGCCTGCGCAGACTGATTCGCAAGGAATGGCAGTCAAAACTACGCCAAGTCTGCCTGCGCAGACTGATTCGCAAGGAATGGCAGTCAAAACTATGCCAAGTCTGCCTGCGCAGACTGATTCGCAAGGAATGGCAGTCAAAACTATGCCAAGTCTGCCTGGGCAGACTGCAACGAGTGAAGCAAGCGCCGCAGTCACCATGGGGCGATTTCGTGTTTTGGTTGCCGCAAATGTTTTTGCTTGGGCGGGCTTTTTACTCGTTCTTGCCCCGTGGCTTGTACGAAACTATTTCACCGTCGGCAGTCTGCTCGCGCCGGGCAGCGCGCGCACGTTGTGGCTTTTCAATTACGACGAATTTTTTTCGTTTGACGTTTCACGATTGACGCTTGACCGCTATCTCGCGTGGGGCATCGGCAATATTGTCGCGTCCAAACTCAACGCGCTCGGTTTCATTTTGCTGCTACTGGTCGGAGCCGGTCTCGTTTTTCTGGTGCCGTTCCAAATCATCGGTTTTTGGAAAACGCGCGGGCGCGCGGAAATGCAAGCCGCGCTGATTTATCTCGCGCTGCTGATGCCGGCGATGGCGTTCGTGTTTACGTTTCCCGCGACGCACGGCAGCATGTTACATTCCGCGACGGCATGGGTCGCCTACGGCGCGGTGGCAGTGCCGCCCGGCTTGGACGCGGCGATTGCGTGGATTGCCAAGCGGCGGCGCCGATGGAATGTGACGCAGGCGCAAAAATTTTTTCGCGCGGGCACGCTGCTCTTGGCGATTCTGCTCAGCTTGTATTTGTACGCAAGCGGCGTGTGGCTGCCGCCGGGACAGAATGCAACCGCGCCGCTGTGGAACGGGCGCGATGTGGAATATGCGGCGATTGATGCCGCGCTCGACGCGCGCGGCGTGCCGGACACGGCGCCCATCATTACGGTTGACCCGCCTTCGTTTATCAACGAAACGGGACGACGTTCGATCTATTTTCCGACTGAAAGTGTAGACGCGATTTTTGACGCCGCGCATCAATTCGACGCGCGGTATCTGGTTCTACAATATGACAAACCTATCACCGTACACGCGTTGTATGAGGGCAAGGCAACCGTGGATGGTTTGACGCCAGTGACCACGGTCCGAGACGCGTTGGGGCGTCCGGTGACGCTGTTTGAGATTACGCGTTGAACATGCATGTTCAAAGACATTGATATTTTTGTTGCCGCCGCGCAAGCGATTTGGAATGGGCAAGACCCATACCGGTTAGCGGGCATGGAAGCGTTCTACCCGCTGCCTTTTTATTTTTTATTCTTGCCGTTTGCGTGGCTGCCGCTGCCGGTTGTGCATGCGCTTTGGTCCGGCATGAGTGGGATCGTGTTCGTCGCGATTTTGAAACGGCGCGCCTTGCCGGCGATGCTGTCTGCACAGGCCCTGTTAACGTTTTTGCTGGGGCAGGTAGATATTGTGATGATGGGACTGTACGCCATGATTCAAAGCGGCGGTAAGAGGGGGGGAATTGCGCTCGCGTTCTTGGTATTGAAACCGCATATCGTTTTACTCTTGGCGCCATTCTTGCTCTGGCGGTGGTGGCAGACGAATCGCCGGCAGTTGTGGTGGTTCTTGGCGGTCGGAAGTGTTTTGGCGCTGGCATCGTTTATCTTGCAACCCAATTGGGCTTTTTCGTTGCTCGCGCGAAGCGGGGAACGGATGCGCGTGAGTATTTCTTCGTCGTTGTGGGGAATGCTTTCCTTTCTGCCAGCGCCAGTGTGGTTTGGCGTGGTCGTACTGATCGCGGTTGCGCTCATCGTATGGGTATGGCGTTGGAAAAATGTGGATGCGGTCGAAACGTTAGGTTTGTTTCTCAGTCCTTTCATCTTTGCCTATAACTACATTCCGCTGTACACCATGTTCAAGTCGTCCCGCGTTCTCTTGGCGATGGCGGCACTGTCTTGGTTTGGGTTTTGGATTGCGGATATGCAAAGCAATGACCGCGCCTCCGCGCTGGTCGCCGTATTTGCAATAATTCTATTCGCTCGCCAGTGGTTGCGAGAACGGCACTCGCAGAAACCGGATGAAGGCGGGTGAATTTCCTGCGCGCCTTTGTACGCAACAACGCTTTTCCCATCGGGCTGTTTTTATTTTTGCGGGTTTGGACATTCGTATGGGCGAGCATCACCGCGGCGTTCATTCCGCCGTCGGCAGAAGCGTCAAAACATTATTATGGGATTGAACCCCTGCGTGATTGGCTCATCGCGCCCTGGCAGCGCTGGGATACAATTTGGTATACCAAAATCGCGCTGGAAGGATATGCGGCGGACCCGCGTATTGTGTTTCCGCCGTTCTATCCGTTGCTGCTGCGAGGGCTTAGCCCATTTCTTGGAAACAACTTTGTTGCTGCCGGACTTGTACTTGCCAGCATTGCCGCGCTGGCAAGTTTCATCTTGTTGTATCAATTGGCGCGCGAGTTATTTCCCGCTGCCTCCGCGCGCCGCGCGTTGCTGTTCATGGGCGTTTTCCCTACGGCGTTCTATTTGTTTGCCGCCTATACCGAATCGTTGTTCCTCGCTTTCGTGCTCGGGGCGTTTTTGTGCATGCGCCACCGGCATTGGGTCGGGACCGGTATATTCTCCGGGCTGGCAGCGATGACGCGGGCGCAGGGAATGCTGGTCGTGCTGCCGTTCGCAATAGAATTCTGGATGCAGTATCGGCGCAAGGAAATTGCATTGAGGCAAATCTGGACGCTGGGGCTAATTGTGCTGGGGAGTGTGGCGCACTTGGGCTGGCTCACTTTCCAGTTCGGCAGTTTGGACGTCTGGTTTCAAGCGCAGCTGTTGTGGCACCGGGCGGTACTTCCATGGGAGTCACTCGTCCAAGTGTGGCAAACGATGCTCGGCGCGCCGAGCTGGCTCGAAGGAACATTGACCGCGATTCAATTGGGCGCGGAACTGCTCTTGCTCGGCGCGATCGTGTGGAGCGCGCGGCGGTTGTCGTGGAGCTACACCGCGTATGCAGCGATTATTGCGCTGCCGTCGTTGTTCGTGGTGACAACCTATTCGAGCCAATTTCCGCTCACGGGTGTATCGCGTTTTGCGATTCTGGCATTTCCGTTGTTCCTGCTCCTGGGCGCGCTGCGCAAACGATGGTGGCATTCTCTGTTGATTGCGGGGTCATTTCTCTTGCAAACGCTTTGGTTGATTCTTTTTGTTTCGTGGGTGTTCGTACATTGATTCAGTCAGTTTAACCACACGCGGCGACCATGTTCAAGGATATTGACATTTTCATTGCCGCCGCCCAGGCAATTTGGAATGGGCAAGACCCGTACAAGTTGACCGGCATCGAAGCATGAGCAGAATTGCTACAGTCTTGGTAAGCGCGGTCTTGATATGCGGCGCAATGTTGTTTACCGCATTGACCACCCCGGTATTCAAGAGTGCGCCGTTGGGTGACTTTACGTTTACGTTTTATCCTGCCGCAAACTATGCGCTGCGCGGCGAAAATATTTATTTCAACGCTTATCCGAATCCGTACACCGGACGCGAGTATCCACCGTACAGTCCGGTGTGGATTGTAAATCACGCGCTGCCTTTTGCGTTCTTGCCTTTGGCGCAAGCCGAAGCACTGCGCTTGTATATCGAACTTGCGCTGTTGCCGTTGATAGTTTGGGTCACCGCGCGCTGGGCAAAATTGAAACAGGGTGGACGCATCATCTTATTGGGCGTTGCACCGTGGTTCATCGTTTTGCTTTCTGCCGGGCAAATTCTCATCGTGCTCTGGGCGGGCGTGATGTTGTGTTATTACGGTTTGAAAAACGCGCGCGCGGCATGGGTTGGAATCGGAATTTTTTTCCTGTTATTGAAACCGCATCTATTTGTGTTGATTCTCATTGCGGTCGCACTTTACGCGTGGCGCGGGCGAATCTTGATGCGGGCGCTGGTTTGGACGGTTGGCTTGAGTTTGCTTTCATCCATCATTCAACCCGGATGGATAGGCGATGTCTGGGCGTTGACGGTGGAACGGTTGACGCACCCGCGTACTGCAGATTCGGTTTTGCTGCTCCCGTTTTATCCCTGGGCGCAGTTGTTGCTTCTCGGTGCCAGCGCGGCGGCATTCATCATTTTTTTCACGCGTGACAAAACCGCATCTCCGACGCGATGGTTGTGGGCATTGTTAATTAATGTTGGTCTCGTCGCCGCGCTGCATACATTTGTGTATGATTGGCTGCTGTTGCTATTTCCCATCGCGTTGGTGTTGAAAACGCGTTCGGGCGTGGCTGCCACGATTGTTGTGTACGGATACGCGCTCGTATGGGCTATCGGCAATTTGGCGATGGGCTTGCCATTGCCTTCGCCGGCGTTTATTCCCGCAATCGTACTTGTCTTATTGTGCATCGCTGGTTGGTCTGTCACAAACGGCAAGCCCTTGCGCCTGACTCGCCACGCGTTTGACACTGCGGAATGAAAGAGGTTCAATGCTGCGCTCAAAATTTCGTACAATTCTCTCGCGTCAAGCCGTGCTTTCGCCAGATGGCTTGTTGTTCCTTTTCGTGTGGGCGGCATCCTTTGGGTATGCGAATCAAAGCGGTCTGATCGCGCCGAACAATCAGAACGATTTAGCATTGACGGGCTCGGTTTCGCGTGCGCTGGCATTGGGACCGTTTCCGGTGCTGTGGGGTGTCCTGCTCGCGCTTTATATCATCGCGGATATTTGGCTCGACGGACGCGGGCAGAAGTGGGGCAAGAAAATCGCCTTGTGGTCAACGATTAGCGGCTTTGTAATTTTGCCTGCGATGGTGGCGATGATTTATCGGCATGATTCCGCACCTCATTTATATATTCACGACGGCGGGATTCAAATTGAGCAAGCTGCGCGGTTTTTTTTGCAAGGACAAAACCCATACGGCGTTGATTACAGTAATACGCCAATGGCACAGTGGGCATATTACGATGCTGGGGTGACGGTAAACCCCGCGCTTTTTCACTTGACCTATCCGCCCCTTGTGTGGCTTGACACAATTCCGTTTGCGCTATTTTTTCAGAGCCTTTTGGGTTGGTACGATGTGCGTCTGGTCTACTTGTTGCTTTTGGTGGGTAGTGTATTATTGATTTTGCAGTCGCGCTTGTTTGGAAAAAATCGTTATTCCGCCACGATTCTACTTGCGCTGAATCCGCTCTTTGTTCCCTTTTTTGTCGAAGGACGCAATGACATTGTCGTGTTATTTTGGTTAATTGCGGCGCTGGTGCTGTTGGATAATGAGCATATCAGCTGGGCGGGGCTTGCCGTTGCGGCGGCAGTTGCGAGTAAACAAACCGCATGGTTTTTTGTTCCATTTTTTGTGTCCTACATTTGGGCTTGCAACAAAAACAGGGGCTTTATAGCGCACCTCAAACCCTTTTTGCTCGCACTGGTGTTGTTGCTGCTCGTGATTATTCCATTTTTCGTTTGGGATACTCATGCATTTTTGGATGACATTATTATTTATCCAGGCGCCGGCGGCGGAGTGACTAATTATCCGATCAAGAGTCTGGGTCTCGGCTTTTGGCTAGTCGAGTTTGGCGTAGTCGAGCACAATACGGATGCGTTCCCCTTTGCCTGGTTTGAACTCTTGTTTGGCGTACCGCTTTTTGGGCTCTTGCTGTGGGTGCAGAAAAAGCAGCAGGCGCTTTCGCGTGTGGTGATGAATTATGCTTTGGTCCTTGTTGTGATTATGTTTTTCTCTCGCGTATTCAACGATAACCATCTGGGCTATTTGATAACATGGTTAGGTTTTGGTTTCTTGTTGAATGAACGAAGATCCAAAAAGAATGAATGACTTTTTGTTTAGCATATCGTCGGCAGTGGACAGGGCGACGTAGAGGCGAGGAATCGGATGACCAAAAAAATCATCATTCTCGGCACAGGCGGCAACAGCGTTGACATTCTCGATACGCTGCGCGATGTAAACGACGCGCAACGCGAGGCGGTGTACGAGTGCATTGGCTTTTTGGATGACGACGCGCAAAAATGGGGGC
>JACQWQ010000258.1 GCA_016209205.1 Chloroflexota bacterium | reverse complement strand
GATGCGTTGCGCAAACGGCGCGCGTTCTTTCAACACCTTGAAGCGTTACTGCGGTATAACCTGTTTGAATCGTGGGATGCGCTTTTTGTGTTTATGTGTGAAGGGCTGGAACTCGATACGAGTTAAACTTCTTTCCGTGCGGGCGTTTCGGACTGGCCACCAACGGGATGTGGGGACCACACGGTTGACAACTCGATGCCACCGTGCTTTTGTGTTGCCTGCGGGCAAATTTTTCATCTTCATCGGACGGCGCGTTGAGTTTGCCAGAACCAAGCCTGCGGTCACGATGGATTTTTTGCCGCCTGCGCCACGCAAGGTAATGCCATATTGAGAATTGCTGCCTCCTCAAAGTGCGCCACTGCCTTGCCGCCGCCGAGCATTTCTGCAGCGATCTTGGGATCAGAGAGCGCCATCAAGACTTGGGCCGGCGCGGCGCCGGAAAGGTCCTTGAGCACATCAAGGACAATGTATTCTGTGTTCGGCGGGAGCCGATCGGGCTGCGCACTGCGCTCCGCCTCAGTGCGCAAGTCGTACACCGAGCGGATGCCCAACTTGGCGAATGTGCCCATGTCCTCACCGTGCAGCTTGTCCAGTTCGGTGGAACGATAGAGTAGCCCCGTGCGCACCCGAGCGCCGTCGCGGGTCTGCCAGCCGCCAATGTCGCGCAGATTTGGCAAGGACGCGATTTTGATGTTTCCGCTATTTCCCGTCGGGATTACTCGGATGCTCCGATGAACTGCATCGGCGTTCATCCGCAATCCCGCGCGAGCAAAAAAGGAGTTGGCGAAGGTATTGCCAGACCTGACAGGTTTTCACCGCGACCGTTTTTCGTGATGCGTATTGCTCAGAACATCGCGGGCGCGAAATGTCACGCGCCTGTTCGAAAACCTGTCAGGTCTGTCTGCACTACTGCAACGCCATCGCGATGTGCAAACGCTCCGAGCCGGTGAGGATGTGGTCCTGATCCAGCGCGTCCTTGTCCACGTCAATCTCTACCCAATTCACTTCACCGCTGAACGCATTGTTGCGCGGTCCATAATCCTCCGACACTGGCGAACCCGCTTCCCATCCAATGTCACACGTCTCGTCGGCGGAAAAGACAAACGGCTCGGTTCGTTCGACGCGTCCGCTGCCAACCTGTTGTCCATCCACGTAAAGCGTGACCGTTCCGCCTTTGCCGAGACCGCCGCCGTCATAGCCGAACTCCATCCGCACCTGATGTTTGCCAGACGGAACTGCTTGTGCGCCCTCGACATAGAAACGCGTCAAGCCGCAAAAGTTGTAGCAGTATTTCAATTTGCCGCCTTGAGCATAGAACGACCAGCCGCCGGTGAGTCCACCCTGCGCGGCGATGGCGCCTTGTGCGCCCGATTCGGGAACAATCACTTCGGCTGTGATGGCGTGTGTTTTGTTCTTGACGTTGACTACCGTATTCTCGGTAAGCCGGCCCATCCCGCCGAACAGCAGCTGGCGGTTGCCATGAATCAAAGTGGGGTGCCCGGCGAGGTCGGGATTGCCGCGCTCGCCAAAGCGGTCATCAAGCGGCAGCGCGTTGTACTTGACGGCTTCGATGAGCCATAGCCGTTGGAGCTCGTGGAGCTTGTCCGGCATGTCCTTTGCCAAATTGTGATGCTGCGTCCAATCGTCCGGCGCATACAGTTCCCACACATCGTCATCATAAGCAGGAAGCTTGGGCGGTGTTGTCCACGGCAAGCTGTGGCGTGTCACCGCCGTCCAACCTTTATGATAGATGCCGCGGTTCACAAACATTTCAAAATACTGTGTCTCGCGTCGCTCGTCGGCATGAGCGTCGGCAAAGGAGTATGCCATGCTGACACCTTCGATGGGTTTTTGCTGTACACCGTTCACCATGACCGGCTGCGGCAAGCCCGCCGCTTCCAGAACTGTCGGCGCGACATCAATGACGTGATGGAATTGCGAGCGCACTTGACCTTTCGCTTTTATGCCATTGGTCCAGTGGACAATCGTGCCATTGCGCGTGCCGCCCCAATGCGACGCGACTTGCTTGGTCCACTGGTACGGCGTGTCCATCGCGTGCGCCCAACCCACCGCGTAATGATTGTGCGCTTCCGGCGCGCCAAATTTATCCAAATGCGCCGTCAGGAATTCAGGCGTTTCCATTTGGATTCCGTTCAGCATCGCCATTTCGTTAAAGCAGCCCTGAAGCGAACCTTCTGCCGACGCGCCATTGTCACCGATGATGTAATAAATCAGCGTGTCGCCGAGCACTTCCAAGTCGTCCAGTGCATCAATCAGCCGCCCGACATGGTAATCGGCGTGTTCCAAGAACCCCGCATAGATTTCCATCTCGCGCGCCAAAACCGGTTTCATGTCAGCGGCGATATCATCCCACGCCGGAATTTCGGGATGCCGCTGCGTGAGTTCCGCATCCGGCGGAATCACGCCCAACTCCTTTTGCCGCGCGAACGTTTCCTCGCGCAGTTTGTCCCACCCCTGGTCGAATTTGCCCTTGTATTTGTCCGCCCATTCTTTCGGGACGTGATGCGGCGCATGTGTCGCGCCCGGCGCAAAGTACATAAAGAACGGCTTGTCGGGCATCAATGCTTTTTGCTGGCGGACCCACTTGATGGCTTTGTTCGTCATGTCGGTGGTGAAATGGTAGCCCTCTTCTGGCGTCTTGGGTGGTTCGACGGGAATCGTGCCTTCATACAGTGCCGGGTAATACTGGTTGGTCTCGCCGCCGAGAAAGCCGTAAAAGTATTCAAAGCCGCCGCCGGGAGAGGGCCACCGCTCGAACGGCCCCATCGGACTGGTCTCCCAGACGGGCACTTCGTGGCATTTACCGAACTGCGCCGTTGAGTAGCCGTTTAGTTTCAAGGTCTCGGGGAGCGGCGCGCAGCTTTTGGGACGAATCGTGTTCTGCCCGGGCGCCGACGTGGCGAATTCGGGGACGTTGCCCATGCCGACCGTGTGGTGATTGCGTCCGGTCAACAGCGCCTGCCGCGTGGGCGCGCACAGGGCGCAGGTGTGAAAACGGTTGTAACGCAGTCCGTTCGCCGCGAGTCGTTCCGCCGTTGGCGTGTGCACGGGTCCGCCAAAGGCAGATGACGCACCAAAGCCCACGTCATCGAGCAATCAGTCCAGTGTATTCTGCAAACTCACCGAAGGCAATCAACAATCCATGTTAGGTCTGACGCTCAATTAACTTTGTGTCGGATTGGTTCATCGTTCACCTCCGACACTCAGTTTAGCCGATCAGAACATTTCCGGCTTGTCAAAACCGGAGGCATTTCCTTGATTCTGCCTCTGGTTGCGCAACCGTTACGCTAGGTCCCCGTCAGTGCGGCAAGACCACGATTGCCAGAATGATTGCGGAACGCGAGCCATCCACCTATTTCGACCTTGAGAATCCCGTTGACCTCCGCCGATTGTCCGCGCCATTGAGCGTGCTGCAAGAACTCGCCGGGCTGATCATCGTTGACGAGGTGCAAAGACGACCTGACTTGTTCGAGTTGCTGCGGGTGCTGGTAGACCGCCCTGAGAACCCCGCGCGCTTTCTTGTTTTGGGTTCGGCTTCGCCTCAACTCGTCAAGGGCGTTTCGGAATCGCTCGCCGGGCGCATCGGATTCATTGACCTGTCCGGGTTTGATCTCACCGAGGTGGGCGCACCGCAGCGCGACCGCCTTTGGCTGCGCGGAGGGTTTCCGAGAGCCTTTCTCGCTGCCGATGATTCCGCCAGCATGGTTTGGCGTGAGGATTTTGTCCGTACCTTTCTCGAACGGGATGTTCCGCAACTCGGCATCACGATCCCCGCGGAGACCTTGAGACGGTTCTGGACGATGGTCGCCCACTATCACGGGCAGCTCTGGAACGCCGCGCAATTCGCTCGCTCGCTCGGCGCCTCCGAAGCTACGGCGCGCCGCTATCTTGACGTTCTCTCCGGCGCCTACATGATCAGAATCCTCCCCCCTTGGTTCGAAAACATTCGCAAACGGCAGGTCAAAGCGCCCAAGCTTTACATCCGCGACAGCGGCATCCTTCATACGCTGCTTCAACTGCGCACCCTGTCCGACCTTCAATCGCATCCGAAACTCGGCGCATCGTGGGAGGGCTTTGCGCTGGAACAAGTCATCGGGCTGCTTGACACGCGAGACGCATACTATTGGGCAACATACGGCGGCGCAGAACTGGACCTGTTGGTGCGCGTCGGCGGCAAACACTATGGATTCGAGTTCAAGTACGCAGATGCGCCCGGCGCGAGCCGCTCGATGCATGTCGCCATTCAAGACCTCTCACTTGAACGACTGTGGGTTGTCTATCCGGGCAAGCAGGAATATGTCGTTGACGAGAAAATTTCTGTCATTCCGCTTGAGGCGGTCCCACAGCTGGCGATGCGCAGATGATGCACGGTGTCATTCTGCTCAGGACTTGTCATATCGAATGTTTCGTATGGCGAAACGATGAGATATCTCACTCCGTTCGATATGACAGTCCTTGGCTCATACAGCCCCCAAGGTCTCAGAATGACATCGTTGCCTGCGGGAACATTATGATGATCACGGCGATTCGATGGACCCCAAGGGCTGACCATCTGAGAATGATATCGTTGCCTGAGAAGTCACTCGATCTGCAACATTTGCCAAACACGCATCAAAACGCCTCTGCAAATCGGCAGTGTCCATGTTCCCCGACGCTCCAATGGCGACAATGCGAGTTGAAGGTTTGCTGCCATTCCATTTGTCGAGCAACGACACGTTCATCCTTCTGCCAACGACCTGAAGCACTGCGCGGCGCTGCGGCGCGTCTGCGGAATAGATGATGCCCTTGCAGCGAAAGATGCTGCCCGGCAGTTTCCTCGCCAACTCTTTGAGCGCCTCTAGCGATAGAGGTCGGTCGGTCTCGTAGCTCCACGTGTTAAACAGTTGACTGTGGTTCGCGTGTTCGTGCGCGTCGTCTTGAACATCTGCGTGGGCTTCCGCGCCATCGCCCATCGCCGTTCTTGCCGGGTCGAATCGTCCCACTGCCATCAGAATCTCGTACGGCACGTCACAAAAGTTAGTCTCGACAATGCGAATGTTGTTGAAATGGTCGTCAATCCAAATCCTGACCTTTTTGACTTGGCCCGTTCCTGCAAGGTCCACCTTGTTCAGGATCATCATGTCGGCGGAGGCGATTTGGCGCAGTTTGAGGTCCATCAGCTGCGGGTAATCGGGATGAGCGAATACTTGGTCCGCGTCCACGACACAGGTGATGCTGTCCAGCCGAATGCGGTCATGAAGCTTGGGGCTGTTGAACGTCATGGCGATCCCTATCGGATCGGCAACCCCGCTGGCTTCCAACAAAATATATTCGGGGCGTTCCGGGCGATTGATGGTCTCTGTAACGGTTTGCACGAGGTCATCGCGCAGGGTACAGCACACGCAGCCATTGGCGAGACTGATAACGTTGCTTTCGACACCTACGACAAGTTCGGCATCAATGTTGATCGAACCAAAATCATTGACCAACACCGCCACGCGCAAGCCGTGATTGCCATTCAGGATACGGTTCAGCAAGGTCGTCTTGCCCGCGCCGAGAAAACCGGTGAGGATGGTCACCGGAACCGGCGGCGGGTTGAGTGCAAGGTCGTGGTGAATGGTATCCAAGGTCAGCATGCTCCCGGTTGAGAAAACCAGCCCCTCGCGCCAGTCGCGAGGGGCTGGCTGAACCTTATTCCTTATGCGGTGGAGGCTGCATTCCTTGAAGACTGGCTGGGTCCATTGGAAACTTTGGCGGAAGCGGATGAGCCCATTGCCGCATCTGGTCCTTGGGTGTAAAGAGTGACGGGTCAATCTCCTGGTCACGAACGAACTGCTCCTGAATAGGCAGGAATGGATTACTAGCCATCACCGGTTGCGGCATCTTGCCGTCGAACTGGTTCTGCAGCAGCCATTCCGCGCTGGCGCGAGCGGTGTTGGTCGTTTCGGGCAGTGCTGCCTCGCGAATCCAGACGCGGTCTCTTGTCACGTTGACGACCGTGTGGTCAATGCCAAAGGCGAACATCCCTGCATAATGCATTCGCACACCCGCCATCATTTCACCGACCAGCTCGCGGTCGAAAGAGATGTGACAAGCCATTGCCAGCCGTGGCTGAATCAGGTTCGCCAGATAACCGGCGGCATAGTGCGTCGTGTGGAAATTGTCGAGCGTAAAGGCGCCGATAAAAGGCGAAACACCCTGCTTTAATCCCCACAGAGTGACATTGTCCACCGCCATCTCGGTCACGAACACGTCCACGCCCTTGGCGTATTGGGCAGTGAGATTGTCGGGTTTGCCGTCGCCCGTCCACACAAAGGCAAGTCCGTTCCAATCCAGACGGTAGGCGGACGCGCCGTCCGCGGCGTGGGAACGCCGCCAGTGAGTCACTTTGACGCCATCCTTGTCGTAGCACACACCGCCGTCATCCCGGAAATCAAATTCGGTGACATCAATCTCATAGGCGTCCGCGAGCGGCATGCCCTGTGCCTGCATCGAAGTCCACAGTCCCATCTTGGTCATGTGCTCGCACATGGCTTTGGTGCCCAGTTCAGGTCGGCTGCTTGAGGGACCAATGATGCACAGGGGCTTCCAGCGCCCATTGAACGGGGCGAATTGCCACAGGTAGGGAATGTCGGCGTAATGGTCGAGATGCAAGTGCGTGAGAAAGATGTCGTTGATCTCTGGCACCGGCACCTGGTTGGTGATGATGTTGCGCAGGCAGCCGGGTCCAAAGTCAAAAAAGAAGCGTTTGCCGTTGCCCAATTCGACCATGATGCAGGTTCCCGCTTGCGTGAGCCGCGGGGGCCAGGGCTGGCTGCCCATAAAGATGATGCGCATCTCGTCCGGTCCGAGCGGTTCGCTCTGCGGAAAATAGTTGTTCTTGTTCTTGACGGAAGGCGTCGGCAGATAGTACGGCGGCAGGGTAATGCCGGTGCCCGGAGGCGATCCGTAGATGTTGTGTTCCTCGCTCATGATTTTGCTCCTTCAGGATTTCTGCATCTGACCCACACCGAACGCCGCTTTGGTGCCGGGCAAGAGAACATAGATCAGGATGATTGCATTCACGAGGAACGAAATCGCGACATCCTGAAACTGTACGTCACTGCCAAGCATTGCGACAAAATCGAGGATCAGGTTGACCGTTTGTCACTCCGCCCCTCACCCCCAGCCCCTCTCCTCGTGGGAGAGGGGCTGGGGGTGAGGGGCGGCTAATCGGATACACCAGAGATCGGGTTACCGGTTTCCGAGGTATCGCGTGAAATAAGTTGCGCTGGCTGCCAGAACGGTAGCTAACCCATCCCCTCCATAGTGATGGTCAGAGTTTGGCAGAGGGATGAAATCGAACGGTTTGTCCGATTGCTCCAGCGCCTGCATAAAGTTGACCGAGTTTTGCAGGTGAACGTTCGTATCTGCCAAACCGTGAATGATAAGCGGCGCGACTTGAAGGGCGTTGACTCGGCTGACAAGTTCAGTCGCCGCGTATCCCGCCGGATTCTGCGTCGGCTGCTGCATGTACCGCTCGGTGTAAATCGTGTCATAGTACGCCCAGTCGGTCGGACCGGAACCGGCGACGCCGGCTTGAAACACATCGGACGCGTGGATGAGCGCGTATAGCGTCATGTAACCACCGAACGATTTGCCGTCGGTGCCGATGCGCGTCGCGTCAATGTAGGGCAAGGTGCGCAGGTATTCGACGCCCGCGATTTGATCGTCCAACGCGGCTTTGCCCAATTCTTTGTAAATCGGTGTTTCGAACGCGTGCCCGCGTCCAAAGCTGCCCCGGTTGTCGAGCCGCCAGACGATGAACCCCGCTTGCGTATACAGCACGTCGCGCTCGATGTGATTGAAAATGTTCGTCGCGCCGTAACGGTTCGACACCAGCTGCAACGTCGGTCCGCCGTACCAGTGAATGACCACCGGATATTTTTGCTTGGCGTCAAAGTTTTCGGGCTTGACGATTTGCGCGTACAAGTCCGTTCCGTCGTGCGCCTTGATTTTCAAAAACTCGCGCGAAACCTTGGGCAATGGAATCGAGGGTCCGGCGGATTTGCCCAGCACCTGGACCGGTGTTCCGTCGGATTTGAGAATGGTCGTGATGGGTGGCGTCGCAACATCCGAGAATTGGTCCACCAAAAAATTTCCGTCGCCCGAAAGCGCGCTCAAGTGAAAGCCCGCCTCTTTTGATACTTGGTCCAATTTGCCAGTCGCGATTTCCACGCGGTACGTTTGTCGTTCGAGCGGACTGTTCTTGGTCGTCGCGAAATACGCGTGCGTTCCTTCCGGATTCACAAAGACCGGCTTGCCGGGGATGAGCAAATTCCACGCGGGCGAGTCAATCATCCAAGCGCCTTGCGTCAATTGCTTGACCAGCGTTCCATCGCGCGCAAACAGATAAAGGTGCATGAACCCGTCGCGCTCGGACAGCCACAGAAACTGTTTGCCGTCATTTAGAAAAATCGGCGCGGCGTACGAATTTTCATTGACCCAGTACGGGTCGGTTTCCTTGACGAGCGTTCGCCCTTTGCCCGTTGTCGGATTCCACGCCATCAATTCGAGGACGGAATGCGCGCGGTTCTCGGTGACAAAGACCGCTTCGACAGAATCAGGGAACCATGTGAAAAACGGCATGATGTATTCCACATCGCTTGCAAGTGGAATTGGGGTACTCTTGCCGGTATCCAGCGCAATCATGTGGAGCGACGTTTTCGGATTGGGACTGCCCGCGACCGGATAGCGCGTATAGCTCAGCGTCGGCGGTACCGGACGATAATCGGTGACGAAATGATTTTGCACGTCCGTTTCGTCAAGCCGGAGGTGAATCATCCATTTACCGTCGGGTGCCCATGCGTACGCGGGCTGCGCGGAACGCGTTGCCAGTTCTTCGTTGTAGACCCAATCGAGCGTGCCGTTAAAAACGGTATCGCTGCCATCGGTGGTAAGGCGCGTGGTCTGTCCGTCGCTGATGCGGATGGTGTACAGGTCATTGTCCTGCGTGTACGCGATGCGCGTGCCATCCGGCGAAAACGTCATACTGGTCTTGCCCGCGCTGTCCCCGCCGAGAGATTTGAGATTGCCCGTTTTCGGGTCGAGCAGCCAGAGCGCGGTCGCGCCAGCGAGCAAAATGACATCCCCTTGCGGCGACCATTCGGCGGAGGTCAAATCAATTTGATTCGGATTGTCGCCGGGGTCGAGCAACACGCGTTTGGTGTTCGTCGTCGCGTCGTACGCGAACAAAACATCGCGCCCATTTTGGGAATCCACATACGCCAGCGTCGCGCCCTTGGGACTCCAACTAAAACTTGACGGTCCGGGACCCATGAGCGCGTTCGGTTGGACGAGCATCCGCGCAGTGACCTCGGGGGTACTCTGCTGTGGGGCTGTTGCCGTCACCTCGCCAGCGCCGCTCAAGCCGGTGAGAACCAGAGACAGGACGATCACGAAACACAACTGTATTCTGTTAAAGCTCTTCATCTTGTTTCCTCCGAAAATAACCTACCCCCCAGCCCCCTCCCTATAAGGGAAGGGGAGATTTTCATGCGTGGTGGTGCGCTGCGGCGCATGGGCGATTCCTCCGAAAAGAACCTACCCCCCAGCCCCCTCCCTATAAGGGAAGGGGAGATTTTCATGCGTGGTGGTGCGCTGCGGCGCATGGGCGATTCCTCCAAAAAGAACCTACATCCTCTTCCTTCACGGAGCTTGTTATGCTGTGCTTCCGGCAGTGGTTCAGGGAAGGCGCTACGCGCTGAGGGGAGATTTTGAGATTCTCGTGTTTGAGGATGGTTCATAATTCAGTCTCGCTTCTGAATGCCCGGCGGCGCATACAGAGGATCAAGTTCGTAGGATTTCGGCAGGTACATTCGCAGCGTCAAGGAAAAGCGTCCGTCCGGCGCGGGCAGCCAGTTCGATTCCTTGTCTTGGCCCGGCGAATCGCGCTGGAGATAAATTTCCAGTGAACCGTCCGCGCCGTATTGAAGACCCGCTGTCCGGTCGCCGATGGAATAGCGATTGATCGGATTGTCAACCATCATCTGGTTGGCGTCATACATGGTTAGCGACCAGAAGGCATCCACCGCCGGGATCTGGTCCTTGGTGAACTTGAGCACGTAGCGGTGCTTGGAACCGTCCAGAGGATTCCGGTCAACGTCCATGTTAGTGCTCGGGTAGTACGCCTCTTCAAGGACGTTTCCATAGAGACCATAGTACGCCGCCGCTGCGCGGGTGAGGTACTGACCCTGCATTTGTTCGCGGGTGCCAAAGACTCGCCCCGTCAGGTTCCAGCCATTCTTTTGTTCTCCCAACTGGGACTGATCGTTCTTGATCTGTTCCAGAGCAGAGGTAACGCCCGCGTTGATGGCATCGCGCGTGGCGGGGTCGAGTGCAGTAACATCAAAGGGGCGATTGGGTCCAATGCCAATGCGCCCAAAGCTGGCAATCAAGTCCTGTTCGGAAAGATCAATCTTGACCTGACCGAGCAGGAAGTTAAAGTACTCGATAAAGCCAGCCGACTGTTCTGTGTCCTGATCGAAGGGCGGGAAATTGAGACCGGGCGCAGCAGGCGCCGCTGGCTGTCCAAGGAAGGCGCTTAGCGGTTGTATTTTGTACTGCTTCTGAATCGCCTGCACATTCGGCACGTCGGCATCGCCACTGACTTGGGTTCGGGTGAGACTGTAGACAAGATTTCCTTCGGACTGGAACACGTCGTCAATGCCTGCGGGTGCTTTACCTTGCCATGCGGGACCCGCGACCAGATAGTTGCCCACGGCTGTGCCTGTTGCCCGCGTGCCGATGTAGGCGAAATCAAAGGTGTACATGTCCACAAGCTGGAAGGAGTAGTAGCGACCTTTGATCTCTGGCACGCTAATGACCATGGGTTCCGCGCGCAGATCCAGCCAGTCCAAAGAATAGAAGGTGTCATTGTTCGGGCGAACGACGTCTTTGGCATCTGGATTCGCCAGCGCGGTGGTGTGATACAGCTGGTTGAACGGCGCCCTAAAGCTTGGAGACCCGACGTTGATCGCCTGGGTGTACATCGTCTTGTAGTTTTCCAGCATCGGATAGGCAAAGATGTACGCTTGCTCGGCGAGGGCGCGCGTCTCATCAACACTTGGCGTCGGGGGCAATGGTCTCGTCGTAGCCGATGATGTCGTCGTTGCCGATGGTGTCGTCAGAGTGGACGGTGTCTGGGCAGCCGGAACGGAACACGCCGCGAGCGAAATGAGCGCGAGCGCTACACTAATGATCTTGATATTCATGTTCATCTCGATGTCCTCCGTGATGTAAACAACTCTGCCAATGGCGCATGGCGTTGTGCGTGATCACCGCATGTACGTGTTGAGCAGGACGTACTGTCCATCCAAACGATCGGGCACATAGCGCAGTTTCGTACCTTTCCACTGCGACTCGCTCCAGATGAACGGTTTTTGGTTGATGTACGCCGCGCCGAATTTCATCCAGAACGCTTTGTAGGGCGACGCAGTGTCGAGAACGCCTTTGAGATTGAACACATCCTTGATCGCCGAAACCGAAGTGGCTTTTGCGTCGTCCGAGCCATCGGGAACGGTCTTGGGCGTCGTGGTTTCGCCATACCCCAAATCCCAGCGCCCAAAAACTGAAAGCGGATTCATCGAATCGGTGTACGTCACGAGCTGTTTCGCGGTTTCGATGTCGGTGACCAGATTGATGTGCGCGAGGAATTGCCGCTTGCGCGCGGGGCGCGTGTCCACTGCTTTCAGATCGTTCTGAATCTGGACGGAGACCGGATAGTTCACGCCGAGAATGAAATCGGGCTGCAGCAACTCTTTGTCGTACGACTTGTCCAAGCCATCGGGTTTGGTGGTGATGATGTAGCCGCCTTTGCCGTCCGATTTGAAATAGACGAAATTCTTGTACGACATTTCGACCAAGCCGTATTCATTCGTCTTGGCGTCCACGATCATGTAGCCGTTCATGTACGTGCCCGACGGTTCGAGCGAGGCGTATTGATAAAACTCGTCGAGCGAGGTGGCAAACTCTTCGGCAAGCGCCGCGCGCCAAAACATCCAAAGCGCTTTGGTATTCGGTTCCGTGTATGTCGCGTGGTGCGTCGTCTCGTTGAACAAGATGCCTTTGTTGTTGTAACCAAAGTCGGTCAGCGAGCCGATGACGCCGGGCGCAAACATGTTCATGGTCAAGAAATCGCCGTTCACCCAAAGCGACATCGCTTGCGACTGGTCCAGAAAACCCATCCACGAATTGTGTGTGATGTAAATGTCGTCGGCGGTCTTTTTCACGAACGCGGAACATTTGCTCGGCTGCTGCATCGAGACCTGCGGCGCGTTGTTGGGCAAAACGTCCCACAGGTCGTCAAAGGCATTGATAAAGTAAATGTCCATGAAGGTAGGCGATTTTGTTTCGTACGTCGCGAGCATCTCTGCGTCGGTGAACGCGGGGAACCACGCGTCGTCGAACGCCAACGCTTCGGGCTTGTCCTTGACCGCGCCGTGATAAATGCCGACGAGGCGATACAGCAAGCGGCGCGATTTTTTGCCGACATCCGTGTTGCCATTTTGCCGAATGTAATCGAGCGTGTACTGCCAGTTGATCGTCAGCGTGTTTTGCGCGAGTTTTAATTCGTCCGCCGTCGGCGGAATTTGCTTGGGGTAAGAATGCGCTGGGTCGGTCAAGTACGCATTGTCCCAACTGTTGTCGCGCGCCGCGACGATTTGGTCTTTTTGCAGTTTGCCCTGAATGAAGCCCGCTTCGTACTCGGCTTTGTACACGTTCGGGTCATTCGAGACGATGCTCGTGTTGACGATGTTGTTCACCGTCTCCATGAGACCTTGCGTATCGCTATCAATTTGATAGCGCGTGAATTTGTCCGGCGCGGCGCAGGAAACGAGGGCGAGCGTCAGGACAAGCGTTGCGATTACAAAGAATTTACCTTTCATTCCTGTTTCTCCTTTCGAGATGGTCAGCCCGCGGGGGCTGTGTGAGCAGAGAACTGTCATATCGAGCGGAGCGAGATATCTCACTCCGTTCGATATGACACCCTCCCGCCAAGTTCTGTGCAGTTTTCTCGCGTGCCGCAGCAAAGCGAGTGTCATTCTATCCTGCGCGTCACCGTCGCGCGCCGACAAAAGAGACGAGTGATATGCTTGCATTCGCCGGTACTGGCTGCGATTTCCAGCGATTGCCATGAACCCAGCGAAACAGCTTGCTGGGGGGAAAACCACCGTCCGCAGCCCAGGCATACCTGGACCCGGCTGCCGAGATGCCGTAACAAACTGCCGGTCCTCCACACCCAGCTGGAGTCTGCACCCACTTGCGACCGCCGTTGGTCGTCCGATAAATGCCATTGTCGTGCGTAATCCAGACAAGGTCGCGCGTCACGGCAACTATCCGGTTCGTATCAAAAATTCCCGGGCTCACTGGCTTGCCGATTGCTCGCCAGTCACCGCCATTTGTTGTTTTATAGGGCGGACAGTTAGGTCCCCCTACTGCCCACGCGGTGTCTCGATCCACCGCGCTGACGCCGATGAACGAGTTACAATCATTTGTAGAATGCGTGACCAGTTGCGTCTGCCAACGCACGCCGTTGTAAAAAGCGACCGCAAGCCCCGTGCGCGGGTTGATGCCAGAGACGACTCCGCCCACTGCCCACACGTGCGTCGCGTCCACCGCGTCTACATCCGAGTACTGAATGGGCGGCATATTCAAAACAGTTGGCATTCGGGTCCACACTCCGCCTCTCGATCGGGTGTCTTCCTTCAGAGTCAGCAAGACACCGGCACTGCCCACCGCAAACGCCGTGCGATTATCCAGTGCCTTGACTTGAAACAGCTCAAAGTCCGTGGGCAGGTCGTTGGGCAACACTTGCTGCTCCCAGGTCAAGCCGCCATCGCGCGTGTAGAGAATCACCTTGCCGCCCACAACCCACGCGTGTCGTGTGTCCGCCGCGCTCACGCCGTTCAGTTCGACGTTGGGGATCATGCCAACGCGACCCTGACGCTTCCACGTAACGCCGCTGTCGTCCGTTCGCAGGATCACGGCATATCCATCCGCCGCGCCGCCGACGGCCCAGCCCACGCAAAACTCGCGGCAGGGCACTGACGCACTGCTCACAGCGGCAATGTTGTTCGCTGCCTCGCTCAAACTCTGCGCGGCATTGTCAATCGGCTCGCGCGACCATTCGGACGCGCTGCTCGTGTTGTAGAAAATCAGCACAAGCGTGAGGACGAGCACTGCGACGGGAAAAGACCTGGCTTGCATTTGAAAATAGCCTGATTTACTAACGCCCTACTCTAGCGGCGTCAGTCGCGTTTGAACATCGCCTCGAGTTCCAGCTCCATATCCAGGAACGGTTCGCCGCTGACGCCCACCACCACTTGATGGATGACGCCGCCGACAAACTCGAACGGTGATTCATAGTCACCAGAAACCGGCTGTCCACCATCGCGTCCGACGTTGAACCCTTCCCCTGCCAGCGAGAACTTGCCCGGCTGGGTCCTGATCTTGGCTTCGCCCACTTTCTGGTCGTTGATGTAAAGCGCGGCGGTCCCAAAGGGGATGCGATTTTGATCGCCGTCTTTTTTGAATTGCACACCGCAGGTGACGCGTCCCGTGGGAAAGGGAATGCGGGAACTGATCTTTTGCTGCAACGAACCCAGCCAGTTGTAAACATAGTGCAGCCGATCTTCCTTCAAGTAGAGCGCGTGCCCGCCGAAACGTCCGCCGTGCGCGAACAACACTCCTTCCGCCTCCGGTGTCTCGATGCTTAGCTCTGCTGCAATCGCGTACGACCGCCCGCGTACGTTGACCGCGACCGCTTCAGGGACCTCTGCGGTGCCGGGATAGTAAACAGAGCGGGTGCGCGGTTTGGCAAGTTGTGGGCGCGGCGTGCCAAGGATTTCAAGCGCGGTCCGGTCATCCAACGGCAGCCCGAAATACTTGCCGGCCTCGGTGAACCACAGTTCCTTGAGCTCTTCCAGTTTGGCGGCATTCGATTCGGCAAGGTCGTGCGCCTCCGGGCGATCGTTCTTCAAGTCGTACAGCTCCCAGCGGTCCTTGGTAAAGTGCGACCAACCTGAAGCTGCGGGCGGGTGTGCGGTACAGGCGTGCCAGCCGGCGTGCCAGATGCCGCGTGTCCCGAGCATGACGTAAAACTGGGTGTCTTTTGGATCTGGCGCGGTGGGATTATCGAAACTCGCATTAAAGCTGGCGCCTTCGAGCGGGTTCTGAGCGTAACCCTTGACCACGGCGGGCAGCTCGATGCCAAGCATCTCGTACAAAGTAGGCACAATATCCACTGCGTGGATGTATTGGCGGCGAATCCCACCGAAATCCTTGATAGCTTGGGGACATGCAATAATAAAGGGGTCGGCAATGCCGCCTTCATAGGATGCCCAGCGCTTCCAGAATTTGAACGGCGTATTGAACGCCCACGCCCAGCCGGTGGGGTAGTGGTTATACGTTTTCTCACCGCCCAACAGCTCCAACAATTTGAAGTTTTCCGTCAGGTCGTCGGCGACGCCGTTAAAGGCGTTGTTCTCGTTGACCGAGCCGTTGGGTCCGCCCTCGCCGCTGGCGCCATTGTCGGACACGACGACGGTGATCGTGTTGTCGAGCTGTCCCGATTCTTCGAGATAGTCGAGCAGGCGCCCGATCTGCGCGTCGGTGTAGCTGGAAAAGCCGGCGTACACTTCGGCCATGCGGGCGAACAACTTTTTTTCTGCTTCCGAGAGTGAATTCCAGGGGCGGACGCACTCTGCCGCGGGGAATGCCTGTCCGACGGGTCCCACCTTTTCGCCGGGATTGCCCAACGGATTGATAGGTGTCAGTTCCGCCTCGGTGGGCAGGATGCCCATCTGTTTCTGATTTTCCAACACGCGCTCGCGATATTTTTCGTAGCCCATGTCGAATTTCCCCTTGTACTTGTCCGCCCATTCCTTGAATACATGATGCGGCGCGTGATTTGCGCCGGGACAAAAATACATGAACCACGGTTTTTCGGGCGCAATCACCTTGGCGTCGCGAATAAATTCAATCGCCTTGTCCGCAAGGTCTTTGGAGAGATGATAGCCGTCCTTGGGGGTGTACGGCTGCTCGATTGGATGATTGTCATAGATCAGATCAGGGTACCATTGATCGCTCTCGCCGCCGAGAAATCCGTAATAGCGCTCGAAACCGCGTCCGAGGGGCCAATGGCGTTTGGACGAGGCGAGGTTCGCTTCTTCTTCCGGTAACAAGTGCCACTTGCCCAGCGCGTAGGTGTTGTAGCCGCGCTCGACCAGCACTTCAGAGATCAACGCGTTCTCGAACGGGATGCGTCCGTTCGAGCCGGGAAAGCCGGTGGTCGCTTCCTCAATGCACGCCATCCCATTGCTGGTGTGATTGCGCCCGGTCAGCAAACACGCCCGCGTCGGCGAACAGAGCGCAGTGGTGTGAAAGTTGGTATAACGCAAGCCCTTGTCGGCGAGCCGCTTGAAATTCGGCATCTCGATGAGTCCGCCGAATATGTCCCACGCGCCAAAGCCGGTATCGTCCATGACGATATAGAGGATGTTGGGCGAGCCGTTCCGAGCCATGGGCTGCGCGTACGGTTCCCAGTCCGGGACCGATTCCCGAATGTCAATGTTGATGGCGCCTTTGAATGGTTTAGGCATGATGCTTCACTCCTGAAAATGTGAACTCAGGGCAGGCACTTGTGGGCGTCATTGCCTGCGACGACGCGCACAAGGCGCTATACTACATCCCACCAACCAATTTGGAATTCGCTCTGGTCAACGCAGTGCCTGTCCAGAGTCAAACGAAGGGTTGACTTGCGCGGCGATAGCGAAGGTAAAAACCGCCGAGCTGTTCGGGCACACCCGTTCAGTATAGGAGTGTTGGAATGTGCGCGCATCGTCTAAAAATAGCTAGCGCGCGAGTAGGTGGTGAGAAGAAGGGGGATAAAAAAAGAGTACGCCGCGACCGGTTCACTCCAAGAGCTTGAGGGCTTTGGCTTTGGCGGCAACACCGCGGCGGTCGTGAACATCCAATTTGCTGTAGATATTGTTCACGTGGGAGTGTACTGTAAAAGGGGAAATGTGCAGCGTCTGTGCGATTTCGCGATCCGAATAACGCTGTGCCATGAGTTTGAGCACTTGCAGCTCTCGCTCGGTCAAGGCGTCATAAATTCCCGCCTCGGGATTCATCATCTGGGATGCGGACTCTGGTTCGAGCGACTGACTGGCGGCAAACGCGGCGAGCAAACTGCCGATGTATTTATGTGCAATGCCGCGCTCTCTCAACTCGCGCAAGAGGCGCGCCATCGGAGCGCCGAGGTCGAGAAAAGCGCGCACGGCATGGCACGGCTGCCCGATGGCGATGGCTCGCTGCATTACTTCCAATGCCTCGCGTTTCTTGCCCAGTCCGTCGTAAGCGAGCGCCTGCATCACAAGAACAGAGAGCAAAGCCATTTGCGAGTGCAGGGTCTCGGCATCCTGCTCCAGCGTTTGCAAACGCTCGGCTGCCTGGCAAAAACCCGGCTTGTCTCCTTGCGCGAACAGGATGGCAACCTGAACCAGGCATGGTGAGTTGAGAGGGGTCAGCGCCATGAGCGGACTTGCCAGCGCCCCAAAAAGCGCCCGCGCCGTTTCCACATCGCCACGCGCGAGGGCAAGCTGCGCCTTGAGGGCTTGGGCGGCTTGGATGTGCTCGGTGTTGTTCGTTGCAAAGGCAAACTCGGCCAAGTCTTGCAAGGTTTTCTGCGCCTCGACGGTTTGATTTTGCGCCTGATAGGTCAACGCCAATCCACTCAGACATTCATGCACACAACTGGTGTGTGCAAAGTAGCGCTGCGCAGATACCGCGCTAAAGTGCCGGTGCGCAACATCGAGTTCGTTCCAGATATACGCGATGTTGCCCAAGGCATAATGCGCCCACGCTACGACCACCATCATGTGATGCTGCTCTGCCAAGTGCAGCATCCGCTCTGCCACAAGTGCTGCTTGGTCCAAATCGCCGTTCAGAACATGGATGCTGACGAGACCCAGAAGGGCGCGCGTTAGCAACGCCGCGTTCGATGGCTCTGATTCCGTTTCGACGATTTCGTTCAACATCCGCACCCCAAGCGCGCTCTGCCCGGCAATATGGGAATACAGCGCCAGATAATACACGGGAAGACTGCGCGCAAAGTACGCCGTCGCCGGTAGATTGTCCAGCGCACGGCGCGCGGCGCGCTGCCCCTGCTTGATCTCCCCGCGCCAATACAATTCCTGGGCGCGCAGCGCGTCAATCTCGCCGTGCAGCGCGCGTTCGATAGTTGGGTCAAACTCCGTGTCGCACAGCTGCTCTTCGACCTGCGTCAGGAGCGGAGGAATCGCCGCTGGTTTGTTTTGAAAATGAAGTATCCACGCCCGCGCCAAGAGCAGCGCCGGGCGTAACGGAATCAGAGTTTCCGGCAGCAGGTTCAGCCAACGCTCCAGCGTGCGCCACTCATCATGATTCAAAATAGGTTGGATATTCTGCTCGACCAAATCTACCGCACGCCCGAGATCCTCCGCCGCGAGCGCGTGCTTGAGCGCCTCCTCCATCAGCCCACGCGCCCCAAACCACTCGCTGGCCTGCCGGTGCAGCGCGGCGATTTCACTCGGCGCGCTGCGCGCCTGCAACTCGCGCTGCAACAGTTCTCGAAAGGATTGATGATAACGGTACCATTCGCCGCGCGCATCCATCGGCGTGAGGAACAAGTTCATGCGCTCGAGCCGCGCCAGGGTGGCGCGCCCCTGCGTCGGCGATTCTAGAGCGGATTCCACATTCGTATGTGGGTTGTAGGGGCAATCCCTCGTGGTTGCCCAACCGGAATGGGCGAGGACAAGCCGTCGCCCCTACGCGGATACCACCAATCAACTCGGAATCTGCTCTAGATTCCCTGTGACGACATCGCACAGGTCTCCGTTCAGCCGATCGAGAATGGACGTGCGCAGCAAGAAATTCTGGACGGGCGGCGCCTGGCGCACCAACACTTCGGTCAACAGAAAATCCATGGCATGACGGGGATTGCCTGCTTTGAGCGTGGACAGCAACTCGTCCGGATTCTCCGACTCTCCCACCGAAAGCACCCCCAGGCGCAATCCGACGATCCAACCTTCGGAATGGACTTCGAGCGCCTCGGCGACACGCGGCGTTATTCCGTCACCCTTCACGGAAGCCAGGAATGCCTGCGTTTCCTCGTGCGTGAAACGCAAATCCGCCGCACGCAGTTCGAGCAATTCGCGGCGCGCGCGTAGTTTGGGCAGAGCCAGTGGTGGGTCGGTACGCGCCGCCAGAACGAGATGGGTGTTGCGGGGCGCATACTCGATGAGTTCGGTCAGCAGATCGTGAATCGCCGGCTCGTGAACCGCATGGTAATCGTCCAGCACCAAGACAAAATCGCTGGGCAGTTCGGCGAGTTCGTTGATGAGGCACGATGCCAGATGAGCCAGGGGCGGGCGTTGGAGGGCGCGACGCAGCTGCGCGCTCTGCGCCAACGTGCCGGGAAAAATTCCTTGAATGGCTGCCGTCAGATACGTGAGAAAGACAAAGAGGTCGTTGTCGCTCTCGTCCAGTGAAATCCACGCGGAAGGAAGGGGCGTCTGCGTGAGCCACTGCGCCAGGGCGGTGGATTTGCCAAACCCCGCGGGCGCCGAAAGCAAGATCAACGGACGATTTAACCCATGCGTCAACTGAGTTGAGAGGCGCGGACGCTTGATCCAATCCGCTTTGGGTTGGGGTTTGTTTATTTTGGTTTGCAGTACGGTAAACTCGCTCAGTAGGACCTGAGGAGTGGTCGCGGCAGAGACCATGGAGGTGTCCAGCTAATTTTCGCTACACCGCAGGAAACACAAACCGACCCTGAAATCAGAGTCGGTTCATCAACTCTTTATAATTAGGACTTTCGCTCAATTGTCATTTCGAGATGGTCAGCCCACGCGAGCTGCGTGACCCGCAGAAACTGTCATGCTGAGGGACGAAGCATCTCTGGTTTGGCGTAGAGATTCTTCAGTCCCTTCAGAATGACAGATGGAAGTTTCTGTGCAGTGGCTTTTGCGAGAAATCTCTCTGGGCAAAACCGAGATTTCTCACTCTGTTCGAAATGACAAGCGAAAGTCCTGATAATCACCTCACTATGAGAGGAGTTTGTCATTCGCCTTGCGTCGCACCAACAGTCAATGAAAATCGGCGCGGCATAAGGCGATTGCTGCAAACATAGTTTGCCACAAACGGCCTTGCATTTTCAGAGGAGATATTGGGTTGAATTTTGGTGACGTGTGCAAACATGACTATAGCACTCTCGGCGCTATCCGTCAATAATTTGGTGATTACTCACGTTTCAGCTACTCCAAGCATACTCACTTTTGGGCGTTGGCATTCTTTTGATTTTCGGTAACACTACAAACAATTTAACCAAGTTGAAGGACGTGTTGTCAACATGTCCTGCGGATCCACGAAAGGAGACATCTTATGAGCGCAGCAGTTGCGACTCTACAAAAATCGGTGCTGCCGTGGTGGGTAGTGCTGATCGAGGGTATTGCCGTACTAATCCTTGGCGTCCTGCTCATCACCAATACTGCGGCGACGCTGGTCACATTGGTCACGTTCCTCGGCGCGTGGTGGCTCGTCCAAGGAATCATGGACATTGTGGGAATCTTTATTGACCACACCGCGTGGGGTTGGAAGCTGTTCAGCGGCATCCTCGGCATCATTGCCGGTCTCATCATTCTGCAGCATCCGATCTGGAGCACCCTCCTCGTGCCGACTGTGCTGGTTTCACTGCTCGGCTTTATGGGGCTGGTCATGGGCGCGGTCGGAATTGTGCGTGCCTTTCAGGGAGACGGTTGGCCCGCTGCGGTATTGGGATTGGTAAGCATCCTGTTCGGGCTGTTCCTTATTTTCAATCCTGCCGTCACTGGCTTGTTCGCGCTGCCGCTGGTGTTGGGCGTATTCGCGATCGTGGGAGGCATCATCGCCATTTTTGGCGCATTTCGAATCCGCTCGGCGCAAAAATAAGTTCGCCGAGCCGGCGATCAAAGCAAGTTATTTGATGCTCGGCAGAACAATCACTTGCGGCGCATCGGCGCGCGCGGGATGCGGTTGAATCAAGACTTGAGCGCGGAACACGTCACGAATGCGTTCCGCGCTCAAAACTTGTACCGGCGCGCCAGCCGCGACGATGCGCCCGCGTTCCAACAACACCAAATCGTCGAAATATAACGCGGCGAGATTCAAATCGTGCATCGTCGCCAAAACGGTCAAGCCGCGTTCGCGATTCAATTTGCGCACGAGGTCGAGAATTTCGATTTGATGGTTAATGTCGAGGTGCACCGTCGGCTCGTCGAGCAGCAGCACCTGGGGTTCTTGCGCCAACGCCATCGCAATCACCACCCGCTGTTGTTCCCCGCCCGAAAGTTCGGTCACGACTCTGTCCCGCAGTTCCGTCAGTTCCGTCAACTCGATGGTTTGCTCGACGACCTGACGATCTTTTTTCGTCGGTCCCCCCAACGCGCTCACGTGCGGCGTACGTCCCAGCATCACCATTTGGCGTACGGTAAAACCAAATTGCAAATTCAATTCCTGCGGCACCAGCGCTACATGCCGCGCAATCTCGCGGCGCGACATGGTTTTCAAATCTACGCCCTGATACATCAGCACGCCGCGCGTCGGCTGCAAAATTCCCGTGAGCAATTTCAACAGCGTCGTTTTGCCCGAACCGTTGGGTCCCAACAACGCGCGCAGCGCGCCGCATTCCAACGCGAAATCAATGTCCACGAGCGTCGGCGCGTCGGCATAAGAAAAGGAGATTTTTTCGGCAGAGAGTAAGGCAGACATAAGTTGAGTGCAACAGTTGTGCAATAGTGCAATAGTGGCGTAGTGCGCTAGGAAAAAACCACTGCACTATCTCACGATTGCACTATCATACTATCGCACCATCGCACTATTGCACTATCGCACTATCAGCTTGTTCCAACTTTAACGACAACACTTGCGACACGCCGTCTTCGCCCATCGAAACGCCGTAAATCGCGCGCGCGCCTTCCATCGTCAGGCGATTGTGCGTAATCACAATGAACTGGGTCGCGCGCGCCAATTCTTGCAGCGCATCGCGAAAACGTCCCACATTCGCTTCGTCGAGGGCGGCGTCCACTTCGTCCATCACACAAAACGGTGTGGGGCTGACGCGCAGAATCGAAAAAATGAGCGCGGCGGCAGTGAGCGCGCGTTCGCCGCCAGAGAGCAAGACGAGCTGCGCGGCGCGTTTGCCCGGCGGGCGCGCGGTGATTTCGATGCCGCTGTGAATCAAATCGTTCGGGTCGGTCAGTTCGAGACGCGCGGTGCCGCCGCCAAACAGCAGCGCGAAATATTTTTTGAATTCGACGTTGATGGCGTCGAACGTCTCTTGAAATTTTTGTTTCATCATCGCGTCCAGTTCTTGAATCGCGAGATGAACGCGCTCCAACGCGTGTGTGAGGTCCGCCGCTTGCTCGGTCAAGAACGCGTGGCGCTCTTTTAACTCGGCGTATTCTTGCGGCGCGTTCGGATTGACATTACCGATGTAGCGCATCTGATTTTTCAGACGGCGAATTTCCTTGTCAAACCCATCGGGCAATTGCTCGACCGGCGGCAGTGTGACGAGCTCTTGTTCGGGCGCTTCGCCGGACAAATTTTCAAGCGGTTCCTCTTCGGCATCGCCGTTGGACAAATTGGAAATTGGTCCCGCCGTTTCACCCGCGCGCTTGCGCACCACGAGACGCAAACGCAGTTGACGCG
>JACQWQ010000246.1 GCA_016209205.1 Chloroflexota bacterium | reverse complement strand
TACCGTCCGAGATGTTGAGAACACGAGGGGGTATGGGCTCACCATCTTTCGGACGAGTTTTACACTCGGGGTCTGAGCGGAGTCACCATACCCATTGGCGAATTGCTTATCTATAATATATCAGGTCTTGGGTCACGGCTTGTCTAAACCGTATTGGATTTAAACCGGGACGAGTATTCCGCCAAGAAGCGAGAAATAGAAAGAAAGAGAGAAGAGGTCGATCAAGAGCGCATTGAAAAAGAGACTTGGCTACAAGATGCTGCGCTCTCTGATATCACAGCCAATGAGATTGAGTCCTTTTGCAGCAAGATATCCGCGGGGATCGATCTTTGCACTCTTGAAGACAAGCGGAACATCCTCAAGTTGCTGGCAGTCACAATCACCTTTGACGGCGAGAGTATCACGATTGGCGGCGGCGTTCCGGTGAAAAAAGTGTCTACGTCATCTTTACCACAATATCAGAAATAATGTTTGCCGCCTCGTCGCCGCGGTCGGCGGCGTTGGAAAGGTGACGATACACTTCGCGATGTTTCAACATCACCATGATGTCGTCGAGCGTTTTCGGCTGCTGGAACAATTCGGCGAGCGCTTCGCGATACAAACCTTCGGCGCGATTCTCTAGTTTTTTCGCGCGCATCGCGTGCTGCAACGCCACCTGTGGACGCTCGCGCAATTGCAAAACGCCCAGGTGCAGCTCTTCCGCCGCTTCGCGCAGCGTCACCACCATTTTTTGCATCAACTCGGTCGGCTGCATCTGAAACAGCTGCACTTCGTCTACCGTCGTGTAGGCGTAATCCAACACGTCGTCAATCGTCCGTGACAGGGCAAATAAATCTTCGCGGTCAATCGGCGTCACAAAGGCGCGGTTCAAATCGTCAATCAAAATGCGGCGGAGCTCGTCGGCTTCTTTTTCGATTTGTTCGACGCGGCGCGCGTCGCCTTCGGTTGGCGTTTTGAAAAATTGCTCCAGCATCTCCAGTCCTTCGCGCGTCTTGTCGGCTTGCTGGGCGAGGAGCTGCAAGAAATTGCTCGAACGGGAACGAAACGGATTTGTCAGTCGCATGATGAAATCTCAGAGCACTTGAGCCAGCAGCAGATACAACAAGCCCGCTGCGACTCCCACCGTCGGAATGGTAATCAACCACGCCATCAGAATTTGACCGACCACGCCCCAGCGCACGGCGCTCGTCCGCGTCGCCGCGCCCACGCCGAGAATGCTGGTGCTGATGACGTGCGTCGAAGCGACCGGCGCGCCGGTGACCGAGGCGAACAAGATAACGCTGGCGGCGGCGGCTTGCGAATCGAGACCGTGAATCGGACGCAGACGATACATTTTCGCGCCGAGCGTACGAATAATGCGATAACCGCCCGTGGCAACCCCCAACGCCAGCGCCGCTGCCGCCGCCAAAGTGACCCAGCGCGGGATGGAAAAATCCGGCTGCGTCCCCATCACCACCAGCCCCAGCGTGATCAAGCCCATCGCTTTTTGTCCATCATTCGTGCCGTGACTCAACGCGAGGGCAATGGTCGTCACCGTTTGCAAGGAACGAAACAGATTGTTGATGCGCGGCGACGCGCCCTGTGATAAAAACAAAGTAAGTTTCAGAAACATGTACCCGGCAGCAAAACCAACCACCGGTGCCAACAGCAGCGCGCTAAAAATTTTTACCAATCCTTCCCACCGGAATACGGCAAGTCCGGCAGCGGCAAGGGCGGCGCCGCTCAAACCGCCGATCAACGCGTGCGACGAACTAGACGGAATGCCCAGAAACCAGGTCGTCGCGTTCCACACGATCACGGCAATCACGGTCGCGAGCAGCACGTTCATGTTCAACGCGGACGTATCCAAAAAATCGCGCCCGATGGTGGCTGCCACCGCGACGCCAAACAAAAACGGTCCGAGGAATTCTGCAATCACCGCGAGCGCAATCGCCAGACGCGGGTGCAGCGCGCGTGTCGAAATGGGCGCGGCGACCAAGGTGCCGGAATTGTTGAAACCGTTGAAGAACGCATAGAGCATCATCAACGCAACGAAAATAATCAGGATCGTGGACAAACGAACGGACGCCTCATCATTGGTTATTAAGATTTATTAATTTGTGCATTCTACTACAGAATTACAAAAAATGGCGCGCCAAAAAAAAGACCGCCATACGCGGCGCAAGTTGTTTCTGCGATGTGCGATGTATTCCCATCGCCTTCATCGCCGCAGTTTGCTCTGCATCGTCTGCGCGTCGCGTATGCCGGTCTCGCTTGGCGTGGTTGAAAAAAATCTATGCCTTTACGCGCGCCCGCGCGCCCGCTTGCGCAATCGCTTGTAAATGCTGCGGCGAGGTGCCGCAGCAGCCGCCCACAATTTGCGCGCCCGCTTTGAGCCACCGCGCCGCCGCTTCGCCCATCTGTTCGGGCGTCACATCATAAATCGCGATATCGTCGTCGGTCATGCGCGGCAGACCGGCGTTCGGTTTCATCCACAGCGGCAAATGCGTCGCGGCGCGCATTTCTTGGAGATTGATCAGATTTTCTTCGAGCGAACGCCCGCAGTTCACGCCGACCATATCTGCGCCTCGCGCCGTCACTTCCTGCGCCACTTGTGCCGCTTTTAGCCCCATCATCGTGTTCGTGCCCATGTCGAAACTAAAGGACACGACGATCGGCAGATTCGTCGCCGCGCGCGCGCCTTCGTACGCCGCCGTCGCTTCGCCGAGATCGAACTGCGTTTCGATCACCAACAAATCCACACCGCCGTCCGCCAGGGCTCGCGCTTGCGCGCCAAATTGCGCGACCGCATCGTCGCGCGTCAACGTGCCAAAC
>JACQWQ010000245.1 GCA_016209205.1 Chloroflexota bacterium | reverse complement strand
GTTCGCTTGCAGTGACTGTTCAATTTGAAAAGAACGGCTCGGCTCAGCACGCGTTAGCGCCTGTGCCGAGGTTAATAGGTTGTTGCTCAATTTCGAGCAGGATACCCCTTGACAAATTTCTTATAGGATGCTGTCCCGAAGAATTGAGGGATGACAGTTTCCCAAATTGTGATGTACTGTGACAGATTTCTGCGACAAAGAACGTCGCCGCGAATGCTGCGGGTGACATATCCGCGATGTGTTGAACAGCTGTGATTCGTGACGCAAAGGGTGTGAATACCTGTCAGGTCGGGATGCTACTTACGATCCAGTCTCGGGCTTCCACTCACGCCGAATGCTATCGCGGATGTCGCGATAGTCTGCGCCATTGTCAAATTCCTCTTTCAGTGCGGGCGCGAACACCTTTTGATAAAATGACTTGCCCATCCGATTCACAATCTCTTTCTCAAAGAGCTTGTCTGTTTGAGGAATCCCGCTGAGGTCATGCCATTTTTTCTTGCGCTCTTTTTTCTCTCTCTCCTTCTCTTCCTCTCTCCCTCTCTCCTTCTCTCTCTCCGGCTTGGGCAAACGCCCGAATTTTTGCGCGGCGACTACTTTGGCAAGCCACAAGCCATAACCTTTCGCTTGCGCGGCGCTTTGTCCCTCCTGCAGCGCTTTCAAGCGATTGTATTCAGCAAACACGTCGAAACGACGGATGGGGGCGTGGGGTTTTAGGTTTAACATAGATTCCCCTTTGGAGGTGAGATTGGAGACTGGAGACCAGCCATCAGTCATCAGTCACCAGTCATCAGTCACCAGTCATCAGTCACCAGTCATCAGTCATCAGTCACCAGTCATCAGTCACCAGTCATCAGTCACCAGTCATCAGTCACCAGTCATCAGTCACCAGTCATCAGTCACCAGTCATCAGTCACCAGTCATCAGTCACCAGTCTCAAAGAGTTTTCGATTCGCCGTCTC
Source organism: Chloroflexota bacterium (assembly GCA_016209205.1). Classification (GTDB taxonomy): domain Bacteria; phylum Chloroflexota; class Anaerolineae; order UBA4142; family SHND01; genus SHND01. Next base: position 5,567 of record JACQWQ010000245.1, on the reverse strand, counting down.
GGGCACAAACACGCGCACCGCGCGCGGTTTGATTTGAATTTGCAGCGGCGTCGCGCCCACGGGTTCGGCGTCCACATGCACCGGCAGCGTTGCCCCGCGAATTTCAATCGCGCGCCCGCGCAAATGTTCAATGTCGGGCTGTTGTTTGTAAAAACCCATGCCGAGACGAATAAAATGCCATGCCGTGTGCAGCGCATTGTCGCCGTGCAAGAGCGTCACGTCGAGTATGCCGTCGTCAATGCGCGCGTCGGGCGGCATCCGTACGAGCGCGCCGTACAATTGCGCGTTGCTGGCGAGCGCGAGAATGACGCGGCGTTTGTACGTTTTCCCATCCACCGTCACGGTCACGCGCCTTCCGCGATATTGAAGCGCTTGGCGCAAACCGACGAGGATAAAAAACAATTTGCCCCATTGGCGTTTTAGGACGCGCTGTGCTTCGACCTCGCGGATGACCGAAGCATCGAAACCCGCGCCGCAAAACAACAGAAATGCGCGCGGTCCGAACGCGTCATCTTTATTCCCGCCCCGCGCGATGCCAATGTCTACCGCGCGCACCGGCGCGTGCGCTTGCAGCGTCGCCGCGCGCGCCATGTCGTTCAACGGCAGTCCCATCTCTAGCGCCCACACATTCGCGGTGCCCAGCGGCAAAACGGCGAGCGCGGTTGGCGAATCGAGCAACCCGTTCAACACTTCGTTGACCGTCCCGTCCCCGCCCACGGCAAACGCGGCGTCGAAATTTTCATCTGCCGCTTGACGCGCCAACCGCGTCGCATCGCCGCCCGCTTGCGTTTCCCGCGCGACAATTTCCCAGCCCAACGCGCGCAATTGCGTTAACGCGGCTTGGAGCGGGGATGCATGTGAGCTTGCACCGGATGAAGGATTGTGGATGACGACGGCGCGCAAAGTAAAGGCAGAAGACAGAAGGATGAAGGATGAATTGCGAAGGTTTCTTTTTCATCCTTCATCCTTCATCCTTCTGCCTTTATTTCACTTCCACGACCAGAACGCGAGCACGCCTTCGCCGACTTGCTTGACAGGATTCTTGCCGGTGATGTCGGCTACCCAAACCGTGCCGCTGGTTCCGGTCTCGCGTGCAGTATACACCAAAGCTTGGCTGTCGGGCGACCAGAAGGTGGACGAATTCGCGTATTGATCGAAATATGGCAGCACATTCAGAAAGCTGTTGCTCGGCGCGAACGTGGCGACGCGGCGCGTTTCGTCGGTCGTACTATCCCACACGTTCCACTGCAATTGCAGGCGCAGCTCTCCGCCTTGCTGCGTCAACGCCGCGCCGGAAAATTGCTCCGGCGCGCGCGCGGCGATCAGGGGGGGGGGACGGAATTGAAAATTCTGTTGGTTGCCGGGGAGTTCGATCGTCAGAAACGCGATTTTTTTGCTGTCGGGGGACCAGAGAAAGGCGAGCACGTTTTTCGGCGTAACCGCTCGAATGTTCTCGCCATTGGCGTTGACGACGCGCACCGGACCATAGTGCGGAATTTGCACGTCCGGCGCCGTGACCAGATACGCGACTTGCGCGCCGTCGGGCGCAAGGGCAAAGGACGCGCGCCCGCGATACTTTGTCAGTTTCTGGAGCTCATTGCCCTGTGCATCGCCCAGCGCGATTGCCTGCGTCTCGCCCTCTTGCGTCGAGTACAGGATTTTGCCATCGCGCGACCACTGCGGCGCTTGAAACGCGCCGGGCAGGGCTTGCAGCGCGTATGGTTCGCGCTTGTTTTGAACATTCAACAGCGCGAGGCGCGCGTCATTATTCTCAGTCCGCGCGCCGCCGACGTGCGTAAACAATTGTGCGCTGTCGGGCGACCACGCCCAATAAAACGGCGCGCCCGTATCCAGTTCTTGCGTCGAATCGGGCTGGTCGGTGTGGGCGACGCGCAGGGCGAGGTTTTGTGCATCCTTGTTGCTCAAAAAGCCGACGAATTGGCTGTCGGGCGACCAATAAAGATAGAACGGAAAATTTTCCGTCGTCTTGAAGACGGGCGTGAGTTTTTCGCCGTTCGGCGCAACGGTGTATAGCGCGCCTTGTGTGGGGTCGCCGTTTTCAAACGTGTACCCGACGAATGCGACGCGGTGGTTATCGGGCGACCACGTGGGATAATTGTACGCGTGCGCGGCGCCGCCGTCTTGAGTGAGCGCGATTTGGTTTCCCGTGGACGGATCGGTCACATAAATGTTGGCATCGTTGCCGACATAGACGATGCGATTGAACGCAGCGGATGCACCAAGGATTGCCCAAACATTGTTCTCGGCGAAAAAAACATAGCCGCCGACAAAAAGCGCGCCGCACAAGGCAAGCGCGAGGCAGACCGAGAGGGCAGCGCCGAGGACCAGAATGGACGAACAAGTATTCATAGCCAATCCTTTCTAGTGCGATCGTGCGGATGAACTGCATCCGAGCAATGGTGCGATAGTGCGATACGCGATAGGCGTGAAACGTGAAACGTCAAGCGTGAAACGTGAAACGTGAAACGTGAAATGTGAAACGTGAAACGTCAAGCGTGAAATGTGAAACGTGAAATCAAGTCATATAGGAATACGTAAGCGGCGGCGAATGAGATTCTTGTAGTAACGAATTTATTCGTTGGCATGGTTCAGGAAGCGGAAGAGTTAGATTGTCATTCTGAGATGGTCAGCCCGCAGGGGCTGTATGGGCGGAGAACTGTCATATCGAGCGGAGCGAGATATCTCACTCCGTTCGATATGACACCCGCCCGCCAAGTTCTGTGCAGCGGAGCGAAGAATGACAGCCCATTCGTTCATCCGCAAAAGAAAAGGACACCGAGTTATCTGTGGTGTCCGTGTTGCATCATGGGCTTGCGAGTTTCCGCAGCGCGGCGAGATTGCGTTTTTCGTCTTTGCCGGTGCCGTCGGTGGGCGTTTCGAGGAGACCGGGAATTTCGGCGAGGCGCGCATCGGTGAGGAAGGAACGAAAGCCGCTTTTGCCGACCGTGCCTTTGCCGATGTGGTCGTGGCGGTCTACGCGCGAGCCGAGCGGCGTTTTGCTGTCGTTGAAATGCACGACCTTGAGGGTTTTCAGACCGACGATCTTGGTAAAGGAATCCATCATCGCCGCGTATTTATCGGGCGTGGAAAAATCGTAACCCGCCGCGACGAGATGGCACGTATCGAGACACACGCCAAATTTTTTCTTGTCGTTCATTCCCTTGCGAATCGCGGCGAGCTGCTCGAATTTGTAGCCGATGTGTTCGCCCTGGCCTGCCGTGTGCTCGATGCAGGTGACGCATTTGAATTTGTGGCGCGCGTAAATTTCGTTCAATGCTTGCGCGACGCGCGCAATGCCCACCGCTTCGCCCGCGCCTTTGTGTGAACCCGGATGCACGACGAGATATGGCACGCCCAAACGGTCACAGCGTTCCAATTCTTCGGCAAAGGAATCGCGTGATTTTTCCCACAACGCTTGATCGCTCGTCGCAAGATTGATGAGATACGACGCGTGCGAAACGACGGGACGGATTTCGCACGCCTTGAGATTTTGTTTATAGCGCGCAATGACTTGATCTTGCAGCGGAAACGCTTTCCACTGATTGTTGTTTTTGTTGAAAATTTGAATCGCTTCGCAGCCCAGCGCGACGCCGCGCTCGACCGCCAAATCTACGCCGCCTGCGATAGATACGTGTACGCCGAGACGCATTTATTTTCTCCTGTGTTTATAATTCCAACCACGTTCCAATCCCGCGTTCCACCGCGCGTTGATACACCAGCGGCGCGGTTGCCATGTCGTCGAGCGCGAGACCGAGATTGCACGTCATCGCGCGTTCGCGCGCATTTTCGCGCCCGCGCTTTTTGCCCGTCACCAATTCGCCGACCGTCGCGTAAAGCGGCGGGACGTTTTGAAAATAGCCCATCCCGCGATAATGCTCGAACTGCGGCACATCGTCCGTGCAAAATTTATCCGCTTGTTTTAGCGCGTCGGGATGCCAATACGAATCAAAATCCACGAGCGACGCGAACGCGCCTTCGTTCAACCAATCTGTTTGAATCGTCGCGTGCGGTGTGTGCAAAATCGGTCCGGCGGTGACGACCATATCGCAGCCGCTGACTGCTGCGCGTGCTTGGTCTGCAACGATTGCTTCTAAACCAAAACGTTCGCGCGCAAAATTTGCCAGTCGTTCGGCTTGCGCCGAAACATGGTCGAATGCGACAACGCGTTTGAGCGGGAACAATGCAGCGAGCGCCTGCAAATTGCTGTGTCCCTGTACTCCGCAGCCGAGAATGCCGACGGACGACGCTTCGGGACGCGCGAGATATTTTGCCGCGACCGCCGTTGCCGCGCCCGTGCGCATCGCCGTAATCCACGTGCAATCCATCACCGCGAGCGGGATGCCCGTCTCGGCGTCGTTCAAAATTACAAGCCCGCTGATGTAGGGCAGTCCGCGTTTTTGATTTTCAGGATAGCCGCTGACCCATTTCACGCCGACGGATTTGAGCGCGGGGATGTACGCGGGCATCGCGTGAATGAACGCATCGGGCATCGTGTGGACGCCGGGCTTGGGCGGCATCTCGACGCGTCCTGCGCCGTGTTCGCGAAAACCTTGTTCCACCGCGTCAATGATTTCACTCATGGTCACGCCGACGCGTTCGACGTCGGCGCGGGAGAGATAGAGGATTTGGGTCATGGTGTCATCTTAAAAATAGACCATGTCATATTCTTCCGACAAAACGCCACGTCCGCTTTCGAGAATTTGGTCAATCCACCACAGCACCTGCGCGTCGTCAATTTTACGCGCGAGAATTGCGCGCAGGACAGCGTGGTCAATGCTGGGAAAGTATTGTTTGATGTCGCAAGGGAGAACGTATTTGTGGCGCCGCGCAAATTCCTGCGCCCGATCCAACGCGCGATGCGTCCCTTTGCCGATGCGATTCGGGCGATGAACTACATCGCACGAGTCGGAAATGAACGAACGCTCGAAAAGCGGTTCGATGAGATTGCACAACGCGTGATGGACGACGCGGTCGCGGAACGGCGCGGCAGAGATGAGCCGCTTTTTGGGGTCGTGACGACACGCTATCGCGCACCACGCGGCACGACAAGCACTATGCGCGATAGCGTGTCGATAAAAACTGTGATAGGCGCCGGGGGTGTAAGTTTGGTTAAAGAGTTCGCGCTGCAATTGCAGCAGATTGTCTTCCAGCCGATATTCGAACGCGGCGACGTTCGGGTGACCGCGTTTGCCGCGTGATGCCTTGCGGTAGGCGCGCAGGAGATTGTCCCAGGTGCAGAGGGCTTGATACATCGCGCGGGCTTTGAGACCCCAAGTGTTTTCTGCGATGTATTCTCATCGCCAAACACTTGGGGTCTCATTGCGGATGCCCCGCGCGGAGGTCATGCCTTGCGCGCGGGGCGCTTTTCTATTTGCCCGGCGCTGTCAGACCTCACAGGTTTTGAAAACCTGTGAGGTCTTGTCGCGCGCGGCCAGGAACAGAACGCGCCGTTTTTCTTGCCGCGACGCGCGAGCTTGCGCCAACGCGTATTTCTGGCGGAGCGTTCCCTCATTCTTTCTGGACAAGTTTTTACTCCCTGAAAGACG
>JACQWQ010000224.1 GCA_016209205.1 Chloroflexota bacterium | reverse complement strand
GATCGCAAGCACAACGCGTAGACTGAATAGACGAGAGATAAACATAGCTACCTTCTTCCTGGCCGGGTTGAATTGAAATATTGCGGAGATTGATTTCAGGAAATCGGGGGGGCACTGCCGCTCTATCAGTGCATGATTGTGGTTGGTGTATTAAAAATGTATCATATCCCCGTTAAGAAACATATTAAGAAAAGGCAGTCCCCGATGCCTTTGCCAATTCCCGCCTGCTCGCGGCGGATGCGAATGAACGCCGATGCAGTTCATCGGAGCATTCGCATCCGCCGCGAGCAGGGAACAGAACAAGAAACTAATCCTGTTAATCCTGTTAATCCTGTCCAAAATTGTGGAAAAGGGGGGGACAAAAGCGCGCGGCGGCATCAAGCCGGAAAGCTATGCCAATTCATTCGCACGCGGAAAGCGATATCCGGCGCCGCGCTGGGTGAGGATATACCGCGGCGCCGCCGGATTGAGTTCGATCTTTTGACGCAGATGACGAATATGTACGCGCAGTGTATCCTCGAACACATCGCCTTCGGGATAGAGCCGCCGTAAGAGAAAATCGTTCGTCACGGTATGCCCCGAGTTCCGCATCAGCAGGTACAGGATTTTCGTTTCGGTCGGGGTAAGCGTGACGGACTTGGTCTGGAGCAGGGCGCGCTGCCCGGCGAAATCAACCGCAAGCCCCTCATCTATGCGCGTTTGGGCGTCGAGGGTGTACCCGAAATCCCCGATCCGCCGCAGCACGCGCCCGGCACGCGCCAACAATTCGCGTGGGCGAAAGGGCTTGGTGACGTAATCTTCGGCGTACTGTTCGATGCAGCGCACGATCGTCGCTTCGTTCGCGTCTGCGGTGAGCAAAATAACTGGCAGATCAGAGAAGCGCTGGACGGCGGCGCAAAATTCAAAACCATCCATGCCGGGCATGTGCAGATCAACGATAGCGAGATGCGGCAGCCCGATGCGTTGAATCAGCGCGAGCGCCGCTTCTGCCGAATTCGTCGTCCATACGTGATAGCCCGCGTGCTCGAAGGTGGCGCGGACAAGCGCACAGATGTCCTCGTCGTCGTCCACCACGAGAATGCGGAACAATGGAGCTGCACTCGCAGGAGAGCTAGTACCTGTCACGCGTGGAAGTTTAACACAAATTCCGCGAATTGTTAGCTCATTCGTTCTTGCAAATACTCCTGCCCCCGTCCGTTATGGCACGCGTTTGAAATTTGCAAATCCAAACATTTCCGCCATAATGCGAATGCAAATGACGCACTGCGTCATGGCGGCTGACCGTGACAATGCCCTCTGTTGCTTCTCCGTCACCCGTCACCCGTCACTTTACCCTCCTTAGGAGTAGTGTATGCCCCTAAACATTGTCGTGCTGCTCAAGCGTGTTCCCGACACCGAGAGCAAGATCACGATTCGTGACAACGCCGTCGTGACCGAGGGACTGAATTTTGTCTTGGACCCCTACGGCGAATATGGTTTGGAAAAAGCGTTGCAGCTGGTCGAACAACACGGCGGCCAAGTGACTGCCGTTCTCTGCGGACCCGCCGAAGCCAAAGAAACGATTCGCAAGGCGCTCGCCGTCGGGGCAGATCAAGCCGTTCACATCATTGATCCCGCGCTCGAAGGTGGGGACGCGGCAGCTACATCCCGAGTGCTCGCCGCCGCGCTCAAGAAAATTGCCGCCGAAGCCCCCGGTGGATTTGATATGGTATGGACGGGCAAGCAAGCCGTGGACGAGGACAATGCTCAAGTGCCCGTACGCGTCGCGGAATTGCTCGACCTGCCGCACGTCAACAGTATCATCGAATTCGAACTTGGCGCGGAGGGCAAAACTGCGCGCTGTGTGCGTGAAGTGGACGGCGAGCGCGATATTATGACGACGACGCTGCCCGCCATTCTGACGGCGCAGCAGGGGTTGGGCGAATTGCGCTATCCTTCGCTCAAAGGCATCATGGGCGCGAAAAAGAAACCGATTGCCGATTGGAACGCGTCCGCGCTCGGGCTGGATACGGCGACCGTCGGCAAAGTCGGCGCGAAAGTGGAAATCACCAATCTGGAACCGCCGCCCGCACGTCCTCCGGGAAAAATTATTCCGGGCGATGCCCAAACCGCCGCGCACGAATTGGCGCGACTCTTGCACGAGGAGGCGAAAGTCATATAGCCGATAGCAGATAGCCGAGAGCGCATAGCCATCAGCCGTATGCTATTCGCCATCAGCCATTCGCCATCAGCCATCAGCCACCATGTCCAACCATATCTTGACTATCGCCGAAGGTCGCGCCGAAGGTTTGCGCAAAGTCAGTTTTGAATTGGTGAATGTCGCGCAGCAGCTCGCCGCCGCGTTGGGCGGCGATGTACAAGGCGCGGTATTGGGGACCAACGTCGGCGCGTGGGCGGATACGCTCGCGAAAACCGGCATGTCGCAAGTGTATGTCGTGGACGACGCGGGGCTTGCAAATTTTGCGCCCGAAAGTTATACCTCTGCACTCGCCGCAATCATCACGCAAGCGAATCCTTCTATCGTTCTGTTTGGCGCGACCGGTTGGGGCAAAGAAGTCAGCGCGCGCGTCGCCGCGAGATTGGACTGGGGTCTCGTCACCGATTGCACCGTCGCGCAAGTCGTCAACGGCGCGCTCGTGTTGACGCGTCCCATTTACGCCGGCAAAGCCATCGCGCAGGTTAAGGCAAAAGGTTTTCCGGTGATGGTGAGCATGCGACCTAACCTCGTGCCGCCCGTCGAAGCCGATAAGCCCGCCGCGCCGATTCAAGCGGTCACGGTAACCTTAAAAGAACCGCGCGCCAAGGTGATCGAAACCGTCGTGAAACAAAAATCCAAAGTGGATTTGGGCGAAGCGAGCATCGTCATTTCCGGCGGACGCGGCGTCAAAGGTCCCGAAGGGTTTGCGCCGCTTGAGGAACTTGCCGACACGCTCAATGCCGCCGTCGGCGCATCGCGCGCGGCAGTGGACGCGGGTTGGATTGATTACACGCATCAGGTCGGACAGACGGGCAAGACGGTTTCACCCAAGATGTACATCGCGGCGGGCATCAGCGGCGCGATTCAACATCTCGCGGGCATGTCGTCCAGCAAACTCATCGTCGCCATCAACAAAGACCCCGACGCGCCGATTTTCAAAATCGCCGATTACGGCATCGTCGGCGATCTCTTTGACGTCATCCCCGCGTTGAACGCGGAGATCAAAAAGATACAGCCAGGTTGAGAGTCTCAGTATATCCAATTTGTCATGCTGAACAGCCCTTCGATTCCTCAGGGTAAACTCGCATCTCAGTTCCAGCGAGATTCTTCGCAAAGGGTAACTACTCAGCCCACCTGTCATTTCGAGATGTCCAGCCCACGCGGGCTGCGTGACCCGCAGAAACTGTCTGTTGAACCCTTCATGCTTCGTGCGATGAACTCCATCGCGAGTAAACTCTGTGAAACATCTGGGACGAAGCATCTCTGGTTTGGCATAGAGATTCTGGCGATGTGCGATGTAGGCGATGAAGTTCATCGCACATCGCCTACATCGCATGTCCCTTCAGAATGACAGTTGGCAGTCCTGAGCCCATACAGCCCCTGCGGGCTGACCATCTCAGAATGACAACTTTCTGGATCTACTGAGTCTTGTGTGTTGCAAATCCCGCGTTTCATTTTCCGAAACGCGGGATTTTTTTACGCGCTGCTGGCGTCAATTCGCTAGCGGATATTCACAATCGCCGTCAAGATGCTGTCTTCGATATAGAGATTGCCTCCGGTACAGCGAAGATCATAATAAAGAGTATAGGTACCGGCAGTGACGGGTGTCGTAGTCATGCCTTGCTGGGAGAAGGCGAGATATTTCGGACCATTGCCATCCACGACCCACATGCCGCCATCTGCGCTGGGTGAGAGATTTTGACTGCCAATTCTGAACCTGCCATAAGCCCACCGACCAGCGCCCAAGACCTGCTCCGCTTCGGCATTGAACGTTGCGATCAAGTCCGCTCTCTTTCCTGCCGGTACTTTGACGACTGTATATAAAACATTGTGGTAATTGTTGTCGCAGGTGATCTCCCACCGAATGGAGGCTTGCTGCCCGACGAGGCGTATGGTGCCCGGCTTGAACATCCCCGCCGTGGAATCGGGAGCGCGACGGTCTCCGCCTTGTGCCCACACCACCGCGCCGGAGACAGTGAGCAACGCCAGCGCGAGGATTACTGCGATGACCTGCCACGCGTGCAAGGTAATCGGATGATTGAATCGGTTCTTCATACTTTTGTTCCTCCCATGGGGTGAATCCAATGTACTGTTTCTATATCGTGCCAGCGCAACAAAAGCGCAACAAAAAATCCGCGCGGTGGACGGCACACGCGTGTTGTCCGCCGCGCGGATTACAAACAAGTGACGAGCTCTAAACCTATCGGAGCTTGCCCAATACGAATGCAACTGCCTCTTCCATCGTAAATTTACTGCCGCGCGTCCATGCGACTTGGACCTGCGGTGGACTCAATGCCGCGCGCGCTGCGCGTGCTAATTCCTCAAAACGCTGCGCGTGCGCAGTCAGGCGCGTGCTGTGAATGTCATCCAAAATCGCTTGCGACGCGGCAAGCAGTGTCAGGGCGGAAGCGGGATCATGTTGCCCGAACATGACATGGGCAATACCCTCTAACGCCTGGCTTAACCCTTTGCGTTCGTTTCCGCGGTCAAGTATGGCAAGCGCGCGTTGGAATGCCTGTCTGGCGCGCAGCAATTCGCCCCGTTCCAGCTCCACGAAACCCATCGTGATGTGCGCCATTCCAACACCAACCGGACTGTTGAGTTTTTCGTAAACGGCAAGCGCCTGTCGCGCGTACTCGAATGCTCCCCTTGCATCGCCGCGCGCCAACGCCGCGTCTCCCATGTCTTGCGTGACGGTCGCCAAATTCCATTCGTCGCCCACTTGCTGAAAGAGGGGAACGCTCGCCTCCAAATGTTTCGCGGCATTGAGGAAATCATTTTCGCCTAGTTCGAGCTCTCCCAGAGTGGAAAGCGCGACCGCTTTTGCCGCAATGAAATCGTGGCTTTGCTGTTGCGCGGGTTCGAGCCGCGCTTCCATGTCCAACACGCGCCAGAATTGCGCGTGCGCCTCATTCAATCTGCCGCCATGGCGAAAGGCAATCCCCAATCGCGCCAGTACAATCGCAGTATGTGAAAAATCGCGCGCTCGTTCGGAGCGAGTCAACGCGTGTTGCAGCAAACCTTCCGCGTGCGCGTAATCTCCTTGACCGAGCGCCAGCAGCCCCGCCGCCGCGAACGTTCTTGCCGCCAATTCGTCGGGTAGGTTCGCTTCCTCTTGCACTGCGCAATTTAACCACTGCCGCCCCTCATTGCGATTGCCGTGCAAGAGCCAATACCGCGCGAGCGCACTCGCCAAACGCGCCAGCGATAGCGTATCGCCATTCTGTTGGAACCGCGCCAGCGCCGCCATCCAATTGTCATGTTCGGCGTCCAAACGCGCCGCCCACTCGCCTTGCGCCGCGCCGCGCAGACCGCGCTCCGCGCGTTCGCCCATTTCCAAAAAATACGCGGCGTGACGCGCGTACGCTTCGTCGCTATTCCCATCCCGCGTCAAACGTTCCAGCGCGTAATGTCGAATGGTGTCCAGCATCCGATAGCGCGGTGTTTCGCCGATGGATTGCACAGTGACCAGAGATTTGTCTACGAGGCGCGCGATGAGTTTAGCCGTGTCGGAGTTGGAGCTGTCTCCGATGGAAAGCGTTGCGGCAGCTTCGACCGTAAAGCCGCCCGCAAAGACGCCGAGGACTTGGAACAATGCACGTTCTTGCTGCGATAACAGGTCGTAACTCCAATCCATCAACGCGCGCAGACTTTGATGACGCGGCAGCGCGCCGCGATTGCCGCGCGTTAATAGTTCAAAGCGTTGATCCAAACCGTCCGCAATCTCTTGCACGGTCATGTGTCGCGCACACGCGGCGGCGAGTTCGAGCGCGAGCGGCATCCCATCCAGGCGACGGCAAATCTGGGCGACGGCAAGCGCGTTCGCGTCATTCAATTCGAATTCTGCGTTGACCATTTGCGCACGGGCGGTGAACATACAGAGGTTGGCGACGCGCGTTCGGCGTGTGCGCCAACCGAGTGATCCACGAATAACACCAATCGCACTAATTTTAATTCGTGTTATTCGTCGCGCGGAGTTCGCGCAATTATTCGTGGATCAGCCGCACGCTGTCGTACTGCAAAAGCAAATGGCGCAACATCAACGGCGCCTCGGGCACTGCCAGCGTGTTGTTTTGCCAGACGCGTTCGCCCATCACATCCAATGGCTCACGACTCGTGGTGAGAATATGCACCTGCTCGGATTGCTGCAGTAAAAATATCGCCCACTCTGCGCAAGCATCCAAAAGGTGTTCGCAGTTGTCCAAAATTATCAGCAGCCGGCGCGTGCGCACGAAATTAGCCAGTGCATCTTGAAGAGTTTCGTCCGAATTATTACGGATGCCCAATGCTTTGGTGATTGCCAGCGGCACAGCTTCGGGCTGAGCGACGCCGGCGAGCTCGATCCACCATACTCCATCGCCGTGGCGAGAGTTCATCAAATCGTCTCGACCAACCTCAATCGCCAACCGCGTCTTG
>JACQWQ010000223.1 GCA_016209205.1 Chloroflexota bacterium | reverse complement strand
GCGCAGCTCGGCGGCACGCGCATGGACGAGCCGTGCGAATACGCGGTCATCGTGGATCGTATTTCGCACGAAGTCCCGTACTATCGTTCGTATTTAAAAAACGCGGCGCTGCAAGGCGCGCACGTCGTCAACAATCCGTTCATGTGGACGGCGGACGATAAATTTTTCGGCGCATCGCTGGTAACGAAACTCGGCATCGCGTCGCCCAAAACGGTGGCGCTGCCCAACAAAGATTACATCCCCGGCATCATCCACAACGAATCGCTGCGCAATCTCACGTTTCCGGTGCCGTGGCAAGCGCACATTGATTATCTCGGCGGCTTTCCCGTGATCTTGAAAGACGCGCACGGGGGGGGGTGGAAACAAGTTTACAAAATCAACAACCTGGAAGAATTGTGGGCGCGCTATAACGAAAGCGGACTGCTCACGATGATTCTCCAAGAATTTATTCCATGGGACAATTACATTCGCTGCATGTGTCTCGACCGCGGCGATATTTTGGTGATGCATTACGACCCCATCAATCGCAAGTATTCCAAACACAATTTGGACCAAGCCCTGTACGACCGCATCTATAGCGATTCGACAAAATTGGTGCAGGCGCTCGGCTATGACATGAACACGGCGGAATGGGCGATTCGCGACGGTGTGCCGTACGCGATTGATTTCATGAACCCCGCGCCCGATATGGATATTCACTCGCTCGGCGAAGAATTTTTCAACTGGTGCGTCAATCACATGGCGGACATGTGCATCAGACTGGCGTTGAATCCGCGTCCACAGATTACGGATTTTCGGTGGAGTCAGTTTTTTTAAGGATGAAGGATGAAGGATGAACTGTACTGCGCTCTCCTTCCGCCTTCATCCTTCCGCCTTCATCCTTTGGTTATGCTCTCTCAAGCCATTGACACTTACCACTCTCTGCTCACGCCCGACATTGCGCGTGAGAGTTACGCACAATTGCAAGATCAGGCAAACCGACGCGGCTTGTATTTTGGAACGCGCGATATTGTGACGGTGCTGCGCCCGCGTTTTCTCACCGCGGAGCAGTATCATTTTTTACAGAGCGCGATTCGCACGGTCATGCCCGCGTTCCGCAAAGCGTATCGCGCCGCGCGCGCCGACGAAAACATTCGCGCGCAATTTCATTTGAACGATTGGGAAGAGACGATGATCCGCGAAGCGTTCGGGTTTGTGGAACCAAGCCCGTCGGCGCGCATGGATACGTTTTATTTGCCCGAGCAAGGCATTGTGCAACTCACGGAATACAACGCGGAAATTCCGGCGGGGCAGGCGTACACCGACGTGTTATCCGAAGTTTTTTACGGTTTGCGCGTGATGGGGGAATTTCAAAAGCAGTACGAAGTGCGCCCGCTGCCCACGCGCAATCAAATGCTCCACGCACTGCTCGATGCGTACCGGCAGTGGGGCGGGGTGACGCGTCCGAACATTGCAATTTTAGATTGGCGCGAAGTGCCCACGTACAGCGAGTTTGTGTTTTTCAAACAGTATTTTGAATCACAGGGCTACAACGCCGAAATCGTTGACCCGCGCGAATGTGAATACAAAAACGGCAAATTGACAGGTGCTTCGGCAAGCTCAGGAGAGCGTTTTGACATCAACATTGTGTACAAGCGCGTCCTCATCAGCGAATTGGTCGAGCGCGGTGATTTGGGCTTGAACCATCCTGTCATCCGCGCGGTGCGCGATAACGCGGTGTGCATGGTCAATCCGTTCGCGTGCAAAATTTTGCACAAGAAAGCGTCGCTCGCGGTCTTGACCGACGAACGCAATCAGCGCTTGTATTCTGCCGACGAATGGAACGCCGTGCAGCGCTTTGTGCCGTGGACGCGGGTGTTGGAGGAACGCACGACGGTGTATGGTGGCGAAACGATTGACCTCATGCCGTTTCTCGCGCAACACAAAGATGAATTTGTCGTCAAGCCGAACGACGAGTACGGCGGCAAAGGTGTTGTGCTGGGCTGGACGGTTTCACAAAGCGATTGGGAAACAATTCTGCAAGAACGCCTTCAAGAACCGACCATCGCCCAGAGAAAAGTGACGCTGCCCGAAGAACCGTTCCCCAGTTTCGTGGATGACACCGTTCAAATTTACGACCGCATGTTGGACACCGACCCGTACGTATGGCGCGGCGATTACATGTCGGGGTCATTGTGTCGTTTGTCCACCGCCGCGTTGTTGAATGTGACGGCGGGGGGGGGGTCTACGGTGCCGACGTTTGTGATTGAGAAAAGGACGTGAAACGTGAAACGTGAAACGTGAAACGTGAAACGTGAAACGTGAAACGTGAAACGTGAAACGTGAAACGTGAAACGTGAAACGTGAAACGTGAAACGTGAAACGTGAAACGTGAAACGTG
>JACQWQ010000222.1 GCA_016209205.1 Chloroflexota bacterium | reverse complement strand
TGACTGGTGACTGGCAACTGATGACTGGTGACTGGCAACTGATGACTGGTGACTGGCAACTGATGACTGGTGACTGATAACTGATGACTGGCGACTGGTAACTGGTGACTGGCAACTGGTGACTGATGACTGATGACTGACAACTGACAACTGGTGACTGATGCATTACAGCGGCGAACGTTTTACGGCGACCTATCGTTTGACGGGCGATGCGGACAGCGCGCGCGCCAAGGCGCAAGACATTTGTTTGGAGCAAACGGTCGAACTGCCTGACGAGTTGGTGACGGATGAAACGATTCGCGGGAATGTTTTCGGACGAATCGAATCGTTCACTCCGCTGGACGGAATCGCATTTGAGGCGCGCATTTCGTTTTCCGTCGAAATTGTCGGCAACGAACTCTCACAGCTCGTCAATGTCTTGTTCGGCAATATCAGCCTCAAACCCGGCATTCGCCTCGAACGCGTCGAATTGTCGCCCGCGCTTTTGGAAAATTTTCGCGGTCCGCGTTTCGGGCGCGCGGGTTTGCGCGATTTCCTTAAGGTTCCCGAACGTCCCCTGCTCTGTACCGCGTTGAAACCGATGGGCATGTCTGCGGCGCAACTCGCCGACCTTGCCTATCAACTCGCACTCGGCGGCATTGACATGATCAAAGACGATCACGGTCTCGCCGACCAATCCTTTGCGCCGTACGAGGAACGCGTCGCGCAATGCGCGGCAGCCGTTGCACGCGCGAATGCCGAAACGCACGGGCACAGCGTCTATGCGCCAAATGTGACCGCGCCCGCGCCGCGCGTACACGAACGCGCGTTGTTTGCCAAACAAAACGGCGCGGGCGCGCTGTTGATTTGCCCCGGCATTACGGGACTCGACGCCATGCGCGCGCTTGCGGACGACGAACGCCTCGCGCTGCCCATCTTGAGTCATCCCGCGATGCAAGGCAGTTTGGTTGCTAACGCAACCACCGGCATTTCGCATTTTTGTTTGTTCGGACAGTTGAATCGTCTCGCGGGCGCGGACGCGGCAATTTTTCCCAACGCAGGCGGACGATTCTTTTTCACACGAGACGATTGTCTTGCACTGAGCGCGGGATGCGCAGCGCCGATGGGCGACATCAAACCCATCTTTCCGACGCCCGCGGGCGGCATGAGTTTGGAACGCGTTCCTGAAATGCGCGCGCTGTATGGGCGCGACGTCATGTTTCTCATCGGCGGCGGCTTGCGTTCCCATTCGCCTGACCTTGTCGCCAATTGCCGCTATTTTCAAGAACTGGCGGAAGAGATATGAACCGCGAATCTACGCGAATCTACGCGAATCTGTAGTAACGAATTCATTCGTTCAGATTCCCGTTGGCGGAAGAGATATGAACCGCGAATCTACGCGAATCTACGCGAATCTGTATTGGGCAACAACATCCTAGACACCGCACCGCTCGCCGCAGAGGGACACATCCACCGCCGAGGACAGCTGGATTTGGTAATCCATCAAGAGCGTAGCGTGTCTACAATGTGATTGACTAATACAGAATCTACGCGAATCTGTAGTAACGAATTCATTCGTTCAGATTCCCGTTTTCAAGCTCTTGCAATCAATCTTTATCACCGACGCAAATCAATGGAACAACGCGCTGGTTTCCATTCCCTACGCGCACGTTCTGCAATCCTGGGCGTGGGGCGAAATCAAAGCGCGGCACGGTTGGACGCCGACGCGCGTTTTGCTTTTGGAAAACGGTGCAATCGTCGCGGCGGCGCAAATTTTACGTCGTCCGCTGCCGCGTACGCCCTTCGGCGTGTTGTACGTGCCAAAGGGGCCCGCGCTAAATTTCGACAACGCGGAATTGTTTGCGCGCGTCTTGGCAGAATTGGAAAATATCGCGCGACAGCAGCGCGCCGTCTTTATCAAAATTGACCCGGACATTCGCGTGAATCAACCCGCCGCGGAAATCCCGAAACAACGCGCGTGGCGCGTGTCGGACGAGCAAATCCAATTTCACAATACGGTCACTTGTAATCTCGCGCGCAGTGAACAAGAAATTCTCGCCGCAATGAAACCGAAGTGGCGGTACAATATTCGGCTGGCGGAAAGAAAGGGTGTGACAATCGAAAGACCGGAGCATGGAGCATGGAGCCAGTTTTACGAAATGTATGCCGAAACGAGCGCGCGGGATGGGTTTTTGATTCGCCCGTTGGAGTATTATCGCGATGTGTGGACGACGATGCACAATGCGAACCAAGCACAAGTGTTTTTTGCGCGCGTGGGAGATTCCTCGACTGGCGATGTATTACATCGCACCGCTCAGAATGACATTGTGGCGGGTCTAATTTTGTTTTGGTTTGGCAGACGCGCGTGGTATTTTTACGGCGCGTCGCGCAGCATACACCGCGATTTAATGCCGAACCATTTATTGCAATGGGAAGCAATGCGGTGGGCAAAAGCGCAGGGCTGTACGGAATATGATTTCTGGGGCGCGCCCGATGCATTGGAAGAGACTGCGCCAATGTACGGCGTCTATAAATTCAAAATGGGTTTCGGCGGCGAATTTGTGGAACGCCTTCCCGCGCACGATTTTGTGGTAAATCGCGCGCTGTATTGGCTGTACGCGGTGGCGCGACCGAGATATTTAGCGCGGTTGCGCAAATTACAGAGCAGCTCATTAGAGTCATTATGATACGCATCGAACGCGTCAAGAGCTTGTGGTCAGAACGCCAAGCTCGGGGATAGGTTTG
>JACQWQ010000221.1 GCA_016209205.1 Chloroflexota bacterium | reverse complement strand
TCGGTCTTCCACTGTTTTTCATCTACCGCCGGACCCATTTCGGAAGTTTCGTCCAGTCCGGGACCCACCTTGAGTTTCGACGCGCGTTCGGCAAGTTTTTCAACGAGCGCGTTTTTCACTTCGGGCGCGGCGAGGACACGCGAGGTCGCGGTGCAGCGCTGGCCCGTCGAGCCGAACGCGCCGCCGATGATGGCGTTCACGGCTTTGTTCAAATCCGCGTCCGGCATAACGACAACCGCGTTTTTGCCGCCCATTTCGCACGTCACTTTTTTCCCGAGTTTCGCGGCTTGTTGATACAGCGCGCTGCCGACCTCGTTCGAGCCGGTGAAGGAAATGGCGCGGGTCTCTTGGGCGGAAACAATCGCGTTGCCGACGACCGCGCCGGAACCCACGACCATGTTCAACACGCCGGGCGGCAAGCCCGCTTCTTCGAGAATTTCCACGAGCACCGTCGCGGTGCCGGGGGTCAGCTCTGCCGGTTTGAATACCACGCAATTGCCCGCCACGATGGCGGGCGCGATTTTCCACACGGGCAGCGCCCACGGAAAATTCCACGGCGTAATCAAACCGACGACGCCGATGGGGCGCCGAATCGTGTAGGTAAACGTATCGCGCACTTCGCTCGGCATCGTCTTGCCGTGCATGCGATATCCTTCCCCCGCGAAAAACTCCAAAAGGGAAATGCCTTTGAGTGTTTCGCCGCGCGCCTCTTTGAGCACTTTGCCTTCTTCGTGCGCCATCGTGCGCGCGATTTCTTCCGAACGGGCGCGGCAGAGATTGACCGCGCGCCACAGGACGCGCCCGCGTTCGGGACCGGGCGTGTTTTTCCACATCGGAAATGCCGCCGTCGCCGCGTCAATCGCCGTGCGCACATCGGCCGCGGTGGCAGCCGGAAATTCTGCAATCACTTGTTTGGGATCGGCAGGATTGATGTTGCGCACCAACCGTTCCGCTTTGGGATGAAACCACTTGCCGTTGATATATGACCCTGTGTGCATTTTCACTCCGGAAATTGGAAGTTGGAAATTAGAAGTTGGAAATTGGAAGTTGGAAGTTGGAGGTTGGAGGTTGGAGGTTGGACGGTTACGCTTCAGGTTGAACGCCAAGTTCGCGCAATTGTGCGGCGAGGCGATCGGCGCGAGCACGCTCTTGTTCCGCGCGAGCGCGTTCTTGTTCTGCCTGTGTGCGTTCATAAGCAGCCAACAGACGCGCTTTTTCTTCCGATTCTGCAAGTTCGAGAAATGTTTTGAAGCGCTCGCCGTTCGGGTGATAGAGTTTCAGCTCCGCGTCCACCATTTCAAAACGGACACCTAAACGCGGACTGACCCACTCGTTCATCGTTTCGATTTCGACGAGTTCGTCGTCGCGACGCTGCCAACCCAAAAGTTCGGCGCGATCGGGATCATACAGATAATACTCTTGTACGCCGTATTTGTTGTAAAAGCGATACTTGTTGGTATAGTCACGCGTCGTGTTGCCGGGCGACCAGATTTCAAAAACGACTTGCGGCGGGAGGTTGTCTTCTTGCCATTGCAAATATCTGCCGCGATGTCCCTTCGGTCGTCCAAAGACGATCAAGACATCGGGCGCAACGCGAATGTCATTACGTCCTTCGACGGGATACCAAAACAAATCGCCCGCGACAAAGACGTTCGGATCGGACGCGTATTGCGCGTCCAAACCACCCTCAATCGTGACAATCCATTCAAATTGCTTGGTGTTTTCTGCCATGGGTTGCCCGTCACTTTCGGGATATTCGATTGCAAGTGTCTGTGCAGGAATTTGCGCGATTGTCATACTACACCATCCTCGCCGCGCGGGATCGGCGCTGCGCGGCAGACGTCATTATAGCATAACCATTTTTGCCGCCGCGTGTAAGACCCCAAGTGTTTTGCAAGCTCACTGCGCAGCGAGCCGCGAGCGGCGGCGAAAACACTTGGGGTCTCGGTGGTAATACGCGCGATTTCATTTGACGGAATGGGCGCTTGGATTATAATTTGCGCCATGTCCTGCGAAATTTTCCACCCTCCTCGTTGATCCTCCACTGACGCGCAATCGAAAAACGCGCGCGCGCCTCCTGTTGTCCAGCCTCCAGACGTTTTCCAGACGTTTTCCAGACGTTCCACCGGAACATCTCTACGTCCAATTTTCAGACAACAGGAGATTTCTCGTGCTTGCAAAATTGAATATCCGCACCGTCTCATTTACCGTGATGGTGCTGTATGCCATTGAACTGCTCGACGAACTGATCTACGGTCTGTTCGGCGCGACTCTGCCGCTATTGAAAAATGATCTCGCGCTGAACTATGTCCAAGTGGGATTGCTCACCACCGTTCCCGGACTCGTGAGTATTGCCCTCGAACCCTTTATCGGCATTTTGGGCGATACGCGTTTTCGGCGCGCGCTCGTGCGCGGCGGCATTCTGGCGACGACGTTCGCGCTGGCGCTCGTCGCGTTCGGGGAGACCTACGCGATCATTCTCGGCGCGTTCTGCATCCTGTATGTCGCCTCGGGCGCGTACGTGAATCTCGCGCAGGCAACCTTGATGGACCTGGATCCATCGCGCACCGATCATTCCATGGCGCGTTGGACGCTGTTCGGCAGTATCGGCGTGACGATTGCACCCATTCTGGTAACGCTGGTGTTGGGCCTGGGTTATGGTTGGCGCGGGTTGTATCTCGCCTTCGCGGGCGCGGCAGGTGTGTACATCGCGTTGGTGTGGCGCATCCGGTTTGACGCTCACGACGGCGCGTCGGAAGAATCCATCGCGCCGCGGGAATTGCTGCGCGATTTGTTCGCCGCGTTTCGCAATTCGGAACTCTGGCGCTGGGTCATCTTGACCGAGCTCGCGGACTTGATGCTCGACAAATTGTACGAGATCACGGGGCTGTATTTTCACGATGTGGTCGGGGTAGATTTTGCCCAAGCCGCGTTCGCATCATCGCTCTTTACGGTTGCCGGACTGGTAGGTAATGTCCTGCTCATTCCCGCGTTGGAACGTGTGCACGGCGTTCGCGTTCTCCGTCTTTCTTCGGTCAGCGTGATTGCACTGTACGCCGCGTTTTTGCTCGTGCCGTCGGTCTGGGCCAAGTACGCCTTGCTTGCGTTGGTGAGTTTTACGACTGCCGGTTGGTTTGCGATTTTGCGCGGGCGTACGTATGCGGCGCTGCCGGGGCAATCGGGCATGGTCGTCGCCATCACCGCGTTCGCTAACCTCTCGGTGTTGTTTGTGCCGACGATTCTAGGCGGACTGGCGGACGCGTTCGGTTTGCAGGCAGCAATGTGGCTCTTGATCTTGGGTCCCGTCGCGCTGCTAGTCGGACTGCCGCGCGAGGGACGTGCAGGAATGAAATGACCGCTGCACGAATCGCATTCCTGGTGATTACATGTTTTCAAAAACCCGTGAGGTCGGCGCGAAGCAGAGACCCTCACAGGTTTTTGAAAACAAGCTATTCTACGCGATGTGAGTAATCACCAATTGTTTCGCGTTGACACGGCTTTTGCTTGTGTTTATAATCACTTGCACAATGCGCGTCATGCGTTACCTCGTGGTCTCTTGAATCCCTGTTTGGCTTTGTGCTTGCACGGCTAGAGTTCGTCAAATTCCCCATAGCGACCACTCGCAAATGGAGCAACGACGATCCAATGACCGACCCACTAAACATTATCGGAAACAGACAGGATTAGAGCAATGTCCGAGTTGAAAAAATCCTGTTAATTGCGATGAACTGCATCGCCTTAATCCTGTCAAAAGATTTATTCCCGATAAAGTCCACTGTATACCGCAAAAGCAGAATAGGAACTTGCTGTAATTCCCGAAACGAAATGACCGAATCTACAATTCCCGGCGCGCTGGTTCAAGGCGCGGAAAATGATGTCATGGAGGCGTTGGAGGCAGATGTTGCCGTCCCCCAACCGAGTCGCGCCCGCGACAGCATGAAAATCGTCCTGCGCTTTGTCGTCGTCTTTGTCTTGTTTTGCATTGCGTGGGAGGCGCTGAAATTCATCGCAGGGTCGCCATGGCGATTTTCTACCGCCGAAGGCGCATGGCTCAATCTGCTATGGTTCCCGCCGCTCGATTTCAAAATCGCCAGCGACTTGAACATGCCGCACCTGTGGGATATTTTCGGCGCGTTGATTCAACCCGCGCAGCGCAATGGTCCGCCGCTGGTCAATGTGCTGGCGCAAGCTGCGGTGGTGACGATGCAAGCCGCGTTGGTCGGATTTCTGTTGGGCACACTGTTCGGTCTGGCGCTCGGCACCCTTTTCGCGCACTCGACGCTCCTGGAGCGCGCGCTCGTGCCGTACGTTGTCGCGTCGCAGACGATTCCGATTCTTGCCATTGCGCCGATGGTGGTCGTGTGGCTCAAAGCGGGTTGGTGGTCCGTTGCCATTCTTGCGGCGTATCTTTGTTTTTTCCCCGTCACCATCAACACCCTGCGCGGGCTGCGTTCCCCCGACCCGCGCGCGATTGAATTGCTGAAATCGTACGCCGCGACCACGTGGGCGATCCTGTGGAAGGTGCGTTATCCCTCCGCGCTGCCGTACATTTTCACCGCGTTGAAAATTGCCGTGACCACTTCGATTGTCGGCGCCATCATCGGCGAATTGCCTTCCGGGATTCGCGAAGGTCTCGGCGGCGCGATCTTGAATTTCAATCAATACTATGCCATCACGCCGCCCAAGCTCTGGGCGACGATTCTCTTTACTGCCGTCGTCGGCATCCTTTTTTTCATCAGCATTACGTTAGTCGAACGCTTGATGCTGCGGAATATGCGCAAGTTGGAAGGGTAATGTGACGGGTGACGGGTGACGAGATTTGTTCTTCGCCCCCCGTCACCTGTCACTCGTCACTCCTCATGTCCGTCGTCACCATCCAATCCGTCAACAAGGTTTTTGGCAAAGCGCCGAATCAAACGGTTGCCTTGAAAGACATCCAGCTTGAAATCCAACAGGGTGAGTTTGTGTCCTTGATTGGTCCGTCGGGCTGCGGCAAGTCCACACTCTTGCGCATCATCGGCGATTTGATTACGCCGTCGAATGGGACGATTCTGGTCAACGGCAAACCGGCGCGCCAGGCGCGCGTGGACCGTGATTACGGCATCGTCTTTCAAGCGCCTGTTTTATTTGATTGGCGCACCGTAGAAAAGAATGTACAGCTGCCGTTGGAAATCATGGGCAAGTCGCCCGGCGAACGCGCCGCACGCGCCAACAAAATGTTGGAACTCGTGGAACTGAACGGGTTTCAAAAACATTATCCGTATCAACTTTCGGGCGGAATGCAGCAGCGTGTTTCGATTGCGCGCGCGTTGTCGTTCAACCCGCAGCTGTTGTTGATGGACGAACCCTTCGGCGCGTTGGACGAAATCACGCGCGAACGCATGAATGCGGAACTGCTCAACATCTGGAATCGCACGAAAACGACGATTGTGTTTGTGACGCATTCGATTCCCGAAGCGGTTTTTCTCTCGACGCGCGTGGTCGTAATGAGCGCGCGTCCGGGCCGCATTATCCAGGTGATTCCGATTGATCTGCCGCAGCCGCGCGATGTCGAGACCCGCGAACACCCGCGCTATTATGAGTTGATCACGCAAGTGCGCGAGGGATTGAGAGGGAGTGGGGGAGAGAGGGAGTGAGGGAGTGAGGGAGAGAGGCAGTGATCAGTGATCAGTGATCAGTGATCAGTGATCAGTGATCAGTGATCAGTGCGATAGTTCGATAGTCCGATAGTGCGGTAGTGCGACTTGCGATTTGCGATACGTGATACGCGATTTGCGAGCCGCGAGAGTGAGGTGTGACATGGTGTTGCCGGTACTGCTGGAAGAAAATAAACTGACATATCAAGACTATTTGACGTTTCCCGACGATGGCAAACATTATGAAATCATTGACGGAGATTTATTCATGTCCCCTTCACCAAACACAGCACATCAAGACATATCCGGAAATCTGTTCGAGTTATTACGCGGCTATGTTCGGCGTCATCGGCTGGGACGCGTGTTTGATGCGCCGTACGATGTGGTGCTTTCCGAGTATGACGTCGTGGAGCCGGATTTAGTTTTTGTCTCTGTAGCAAAGGCGCACATCGTCACCGAACTGAACATTCAAGGCACGCCTGATCTGCTGGTCGAAATTCTCTCGCCTTCCACCCGCGCGCACGATCGCGTGCGTAAATTCCGCCGCTATGCGCGCTTTGGCGTGCCCGAATACTGGATGATTGATCCCGATGCGGAAACCATCGAAATTTTTACGTTGGTCGAAGGTAAATTCGAGTTGTTGCACAAATGTGGCAAGCGCGGGCATGTGAAATCCATCGTCGTGAAAGGGTTTGAATGCGCGGCGCGCGAAATTTTCGAGGGTCCAAAAGATTAGGATCTGCGGGACCGGATGGCAACCGCCGTGCGGAGTGCATATTCGCCCGCGTCGAGGTTGGTACCGGCGCGCGGTCTTGGGCAGTTGGAGGATTATGGAGGACTAAAGTTTGGCGCGGGCCGATTACCGCGAAGGAGCTAGCTCGCGATAATCGGAGCCAATTCTCACAAACATGTACTTTATTGAATACACCGAAGATGCACTACAAGATTTAGATTTTTATCGCAAAGCTGAACGCAAGCTGATTATGGATGAGGTTGAGCATCAACTTGTCTATGAACCGAAGACCGAAACGAGAAATCGAAAGCGTTTGCGCCCCAATCAACTCGGTGAATGGGAGTTACGCATCGGCAAGTATCGTGTCTTTTATGACGTGCTTGACCGAGCGGACGAGGCGATTGTTCGCATTGTCAAAATCGAAGCCGTCGGGCACAAGGAACATAACAAGTTGTATATTCGTGGAGAGGAGTACGAGTTATGAAAACGGTCCAAGTTTCTCCGCGTTCCCGGACATTGAACGATTTATTGAGGCAGGCACGTCACAACAATCTTATTCTGCGCACCGCCGATGGCGTGGAGTTTATTTTGGCAGAGATTGATGATTTTGACCGCGAAATTGAATTGACGCGCAACAACAAGAAACTGATGGCATTGCTTGAGAAACGCGCCAAGCAAAAGAAAACTGTCTCCGCAGCTGAGGCGCGCATGAGATTGGGGATCGCAAAAGATTAACTTGTGGCAAAAACTGCAGAAAAAGTGTATACCAGTCGTCTAGCCCCGCCCAAGGACACCACGCGCGTCCCGTGGACGGAACGCGCGCGCTATTATTTGCCCACGATCACCATCTTTTTCACAGTCTTGATTTTGTGGGAAGTATTAGTGCGCGTGTTGGGAATCAAGCAATTCATTTTGCCCGCGCCGTCCGCGATTCTCGACGCGTTTTTCGGGAGCATTGCCCAAATGATCGGGTTGGGCATCTACACGGGCACCGAAGCGTTGGGCGGGTTCCTGCTCGGCTGCGGCTTGGGGATTGCCGTTTCGGTGGCGACGGCGCGCTGGACGACGGCGCGCGAAACGCTGCTGCCCGTCGCCATTGCCGCCAATTCGGTGCCGATCATCGCGTTCGCGCCCGTGATGAACAATTGGTTTGGCGTGTCCAATCAGTTTTCCAAAATGGCAATCGTCGCGGTGATTACTTTTTTCCCGATGATGATCAACATGACACGCGGGTTGACGCTGGTGGAACCATCCGCACTGGAATTGATGCGCTCGTACGCGGTAAAAGACTGGACCGTGCTGCGCGAAGTACGCCTGCCCAATTCGCTGCCGTACATGTTTAACGCGTTTAAGATTTGTTCGACGCTCGCGCTCATCGGCGCGGTCGTCGGCGAATTTTTCGGCGGCACGCGCGACGCGTTGGGGGTTTATATTACGCAAGAAGCCGCGCAGTTTCGTTTTCAGAATTCGTGGGCGGCCATCATTATTGCGTGTCTCTTGGGAATTGGATTTTATCTCATCATCGTCGCGGCAGAGCGACTCGTCATTCCATGGCACGCGTCGGTGCGGCAAGGCGAACAGTGAAATAGTGCGATGGAGTGATGGAGTGATGGAGTGATGGAGCGAAAAAGTGATTGGGTGATTGGGTGATTGGGTGATTGGGTGATTACGATTTGCGATTTGCGATACGCGATGCGCGATGCGCGATATGCGATTCGCGATTCCCCATAGACGCAACCTATTGGAAATGGAGGTGATGCGAATTCGCGAGTAGATCAAATCAGAAATCAACAATCAAAACTTGTCCCGAAGACTGAGGGATCAAAAATGGTTTTCACGGAGGAGGAGAGATGAAAAAGTTCGCATTGATATTCGTATTGTTGGCGCTGGTTGCGCTTGGCGTCGCGTGCAGCACGCCCACTCCGGTGCAGCCGACCGCCGAAATGAAAAAAGTAACTCTGCAATTGCAGTGGGTCCCGCAATCCCAGTTCTGCGGTTATTATGCGGCGCTCGACAAAGGTCTGTGGAAGGCGCAGGGTCTGGACGTGACGATCAAACCCGGCGCGGTTGAAATTGTACCGCAGCAGGTCGTCGCGACCGGCGGCGCGGAATTTGGCGTGGCGTGGCTGCCGAAAGTGCTCGCGTCCATCGAACAAGGCGCGGACCTCGTGAACATTGCGCAGCCCTTCCAACGCTCCGGCACACTCGAAGTTTCGTGGAAAGACACCGGCATTACCAAGCCCGAGGACTGGAAAGGTAAAAAGGTCGGCACCTGGGGTTTTGGCAACGAATTTGAATTATTCGCCGCGATGCGCAAAGCGAATATTGATCCCAACAACAAAGCCGACGTAACCATCGTGCAGCAGCCGTTCGACATGTCGCTCTTGCTGAATCGTGAGGTGGACGCAGCCGAAGCGATGACGTACAACGAATACGCGCAGGTGCTGGAAGCGGTGAATCCCGCCACCGGCAAATTGTATCAGCCCGAAGATTTGAACGTAATCAATTTCAATGCCGTCGGCACCGCGATGCTGCAAGACGGCATCTTTGTGCCCGGCGAATGGATCAAGAACGCCGCCAATCAAGACACCGCCGTGAAATTCCTCACCGGCGCGTTCCAGGGGTGGGTGTACTGCCGCGACAATTTTGAGGACGCGGTCAACATCGTGCTCAAGTACGGCACGACGCTTGGCAAAGGGCATCAGACGTGGCAGTTGAACGAAATCAACAAACTCATTTGGCCCTCGCCGAACGGATTGGGCATTATGGATCCCGCGTTGTTCAAACAGACCGCAGAAATTTCCCAGCAGTTCGCGGTCATCAAAGCCGCGCCGAAAGAAGGAGTCTATCGCACCGACCTTGCCCAAAAGGCGCTCGCTGTGCTCAAGGGCGCGAACGTGGATGTGACCGGCGCGAATTACAAACCGCAAACGGTGCAAATCACCAAGGGCGGGGAGTAGTAAACAGTAATCAGTAATCAGTGAACAGTAATCAGTGTGCGAAAGACAGGTGGACAGGTAAACAGGTAGACAGGTAGGTAGACAAGTAGACAGGTAGCAGGTCAATCTGTCTACTTGTTTACCTGTTTACCATTTTACCTGTTTCCCTTTTTATGGAACGGAGGCAAGGATGCCAGACCGAATCATACGTGGCGCGTTGGTGCAAACGACCTGGACGGGCGACAAGCAATCCATGATTGACAAACATGTGCGCTATGTAGAACAAGCCGCTCGAGAAGGCGCGCAGGTAATGTGCTTTCAGGAATTGTTTTACGGACCCTACTTTTGCCAGATTCAAGACCCGCAGTATTACGGGCTGACCGAAAAAATCCCGAACGGTCCGACCGTGAAACTCATGCAAGACTTGGCGCGCCAATACGGCATGGTGTTGATCGTGCCAATGTACGAAGAAGAACAAACCGGCGTGTATTACAACACAGCGGCGGTGCTCGACGCGGACGGGAAATTTTTGGGCAAGTATCGCAAGACCCACATTCCCCAAGTCAAGGGCTTTTGGGAAAAATTTTATTTCCGCCCCGGCAATCTCGGCTATCCGGTGTTCGAGACGGCCGTCGGTAAAGTGGGCGTGTATATTTGCTACGACCGCCATTTTCCCGAAGGCGCGCGCATGTTGGGCTTGCACGGCGCGGAACTGGTGTTCATTCCTTCCGCGACCTCGCGCGGGCTTTCAATGCATTTGTGGGATATTGAACAGCGCAGTCATGCGATTGCCAACGGTTATTTCGTCGGCACGATCAATCGCGTCGGCGTGGAAGCGGAATTCGGCGCGAACGATTACTACGGCTCGTCGTATTTCTGCGACCCACGCGGTTCCTACGTTGGCGAAAAAGGGAGCGACAAAGAAGAACAGCTCATCGTGCGCGACTTGAACATGAATCTCATTCAAGAAGTGCGGCAGACGTGGCAATTTTATCGCGACCGCAGACCGGAGTTGTACACTGATATTGTTGCCCTTTAACCATCCACGAAGGACACAAAGGACACGAAGATGCAAAGCACATACAAAGAAAAACCAACGATAGAACTGTTGCTGAAAGATGAAGTGTACGCTATTGCCGGCGCAGCGATTGATGTCCATCGCGAACTGGGCGAAGGATTTCTGGAGCCGGTGTATCAGGAATGCCTTGAGATCGAATTAGCATTGCGCGGAATTCCGTTCGAGAGCCAAAAGGCGCTGCCGATCTTTTACAAAGGGCGACGTCTCAAGAAGGAATACATTGCCGACTTTGTCTGCTACGGACAGGTTGTGGTGGAGATAAAGGCGCTCGACCGACTTTCGGGCAAAGAGAAATCACAAATTCTCAATTATCTTAAAGCGACCGGGCTTCGCGTAGGAGTGCTCATCAATTTCGGCAGTACGGGACGATTGGAATGGAAGAGATTTGTTCGCTAAAGCGCAAATCCTTCGTGTCCTTCGTGTCCTTCGTGGATAATCTCCAAAGGAGAGAGCAATGACGAATATGGATTTTGGTATCACCTTCAAATCCGATATGGACGTCCGCCGCGAAGTGAAAATCGCACAGCAGGCGGAAAGCGTCGGATTCAAATATCTGTGGACGTTCGACTCGCACGTTCTGTGGCAAGAATGCTATACGCGCATGACGTTGTGGGCGTGGAACACCAAAAAGTTGCACATCGGCACGCTCGTGACGAATCCGATTGTGCGCGACATTACTGTGACCGCGAGCGGTTTTGCAACGCTGCAAAAAATCTCCAACGGGCGCATGGCTTTGGGCATCGGGCGCGGCGATTCGTCGCGGCGCGTGTTGGGCAAGAAACCGACGACGAATGAAAACTTGATGAACTTTGTCGAAGAATTTCGCACGCTCACCGCAGCCAAGCCGGTCAATTATGACGGCACCGAAATTCAATTGACGTGGGCAGATGCAGGTGTGCCGCCGGTGTGGGTCGCAGGGTACGGTCCCAAAGTCCTGACCGCCGCAGGCAAGTACGCCGACGGCATCATCATGCAATTCGCCGACCCACATCTCATCAAGTGGTGTCTTGAATTTGTCAAACAAGGCGCGCAACAAGCCGGGCGCGACTATCGCGAAATCAAGGTCCTGGCTGCCGCGCCGGTATGGATTTCCGACGATCTCGTGACCGCGCGCGAACATGTGCGCTGGTTCCCCGCGCTCGTGTCGAATCACGTCGTGGACTTGTTGAAACGCTACCCGCCCGAAGAGCTGCCGCAAGAATTGTATACGTACGTCGAAGACCGCAAGGGCTATGACTATCACCACCATGCCCAAGTCGGCAGCGACAACGCGGAATTCGTTTCGGACGAAATCACCGACCGCTATTGCATCGTCGGCAACGTTAAAGAACAGATTCGCCGCATCGAAGAATTACAATCCATCGGCGTCAACCAATTCAACATTTACCTGATGGTCGGCGACGAAGAAAAACAGGTGGCAACGTACGGCAGCAAAATCATTCCGCATTTCAACGGCAAGGGCGTTCGGATCGCGAAACCCGCGAAACACGCGAAAACCGCGAAAGGGAAAACCGCGAAACGAAAACGCGCGTAGGGAACGTTCGCCGTAACGTTCCCCAATACGCGGCAGCGTTCTGCACGCGCGGCAGGAACGAAACGGCGTTCGTTCCCCAATACGCGGCGGCGTTCTGCACGCGCGGCAGGAACGAAACGGCGTTCGTTCCCCACGGAACGCGCGCCGCAGCGTTCCATGGGGAAAAAGCGAGGCAATTATGATAAATGCGCCAGAACAGAGTGTGCCAACCGTTTCGGCGGAGGAATTGGCAGCGCGCGGCTTTCGGTACGTTGAACATAGACTCCCCGACAGCACACTGAAATTCGAAGCAATTCCGCTGACGGAACAAGAATACCTGCACCCCGAGGAGGGCTATCACATGCCCAACAGCACATTCCACGAAGAAATTGCGGGTGATGCGCGAGATATGCTCACGCGTCGTTATGCGGCGGATGCCGCGACGCTGGTTTTGCGTGATGTGAATATCTATTGGGAGGACCCCGAGCTCGAGCACAACTGTCCGGATGTGGTGGTAATTTTTGGCGCGCAGAACAAGGACGAATTTCGCGAAAGTTTTCACGTTGCAGAGGAGGGCGCGCGCCCAAGTTTGATTGTGGAGGTGGTTTCGCCGTATTATCGTAAAGCGGACCGCGTGACCAAAGTGGGTATGTACGAACGCGCGGGGGTGCAAGAATACCTAATCATTGACCGACGGCGTTACAAGGGACAACTCACATTTCAAGCGTTGGGCTATCAATTGCTGGGTGGGCGTTATCGCGAAATTGTCCCCGACGAGCAGAATCGAATTTTGTGCGAAACGGTCGGCGTGTGGTTTAGCATGAGCGAAGGGCATCTCGTCATGGAAGATGCCGTCAGCGGGGAGCGCTTGCTCAATTCCCGCGAATTGGAAGCGCGGCTGCGTGAAGAACAGCAAGCGCGAGAAACGGCAGAGTTGCGCGCGCGTGAGGAACAACAAGCGCGAGAAACGGCAGAGTTGCGCGCGCGTGAGGAACAACAAGCGCGGGAAAGCGCAGAGCAACAGGTTGCTGCCTTGCAAGCGCGACTAGCCGAGTTGGAAACAGGACGCGGTGCGTAAAAAGTGAAGCGATAAACGTCAAACAGTAAGCGTCACACATCCAATTCAAGCAATCCCTTCGCCTCCCCCCTCTTGCTCGCGCGGGATTACTCGGATCGAGTTCAGCCGCTGAACGCCGATGCATCGGACGAACTATGTCCGCTTCATCGGAGCATCCGAGCAATCCCGCCCTGTTTTTGCGGATTGCCTGCAGCACAGCGTTCATTCGCATCCGCCGCGCGCAGGGGAAAATGGTTTTGGCAAAGGTATTTTGCCCAGGGCAAAGCAAAAATGAATCGAATCCAATTCGCTCTCTGCGTCTGCATTTTGGCGTTTCAACTCGTCGCCTGCGCGGGAGCGACGCCAACCCCAACGCCGACGCCGACACCCACTGCGATACCTCCGACCAACACGCCGCGCCCCACCCAAG
>JACQWQ010000230.1:9145-20249 GCA_016209205.1 Chloroflexota bacterium | reverse complement strand
CACAGCATTATCGTATTTTCCGCTTTCGGCGTCTTTTGAGTCATGGCGCCGCGTCGGCGCTTTGTCAACCGACACGTTGGATCAAGCCACGAGCAGCTTGACCGCGTTGGCGCTCGTCAATCCGCTGCAAAGCGGCGAGCGGTACGCGCTGCACCCGTTGACCCGCGCGTACGTACGCGATGCATTATTGCAAGAACCGGCGGCGGAACGCGAAATGGGCATGCGCTTTGTCAATTACTGGATAGAGTTTGCCGAGCGCAACGGCGGCGAAACGTTCGAGAGTTACGAAAAGTACGGTTATTTAGAAGAAGAATGGGACAACCTTTATGCGGCGGCAAACTGGCTCGTCAAGACTGCCGACCTGCAAGCCAGTCAGGCGCGGGACGCGGAAGCAGCTAAACTGCTTGTAGATTTGTGGGGTCATCTCCGTCAGTTTACGTGGTTCGTGGGACGTTGGGATGATAAAGTGCAGTTGAGTGTTTGCGCCTACAGTGCGGCGCTCGCGACAAACTTTTGGTTGGCGGCGGGCTGGACGGCGTATGACGTCGGTTGGATCCTGTATCTCCGCGATCAACTGGACGATGCAGCGCTTTGGGCAGAACGCTGCACCCAGGCGTGGGCGCATGATGTTCCGGTGCGCGACCGCGCGTTTTCGCTGCGCTTGCAAGCGTGCATTTTGCAAAAGCAAAAGGAATTTGTGCGCGCCGAAGCGTTGATGCAAGAGGCGCTGCGGATGTGGGAAACCGGCGACGCGTGGGATCGTTCCGTCGGGCTGGAGGATTTGGCGGAATTTGCGCACGAGCGCGGCGACTATGCCACGGCGCAAGACTATTACCAACGCACGTTGGAACTTTCTACCGAGATTGGAGACAAGGAAGGCATTGCCGCCGTCTATGCGGGATTGGGCAACTTGGCGTTGGATCAGAAAAAACCGGTGGAAGCGCGCGCGTATTTTGAAAAGGAATCTCTGGCGGCGCGCGAGGTTGGGCGGATAGACTTGGTGGCGGGCGCCCAATTTGGGACGGCGCGCGCGTGGGCGCTGGAAGGGCGCGCCGACTTGGCGCTGCCCCTGGCGCGTCAAGCTCAAGTCACGTTGGAACGCATTCGAGACAGCGCGGTGCAAGATGTGGCAGCGTTCCTTGCAGAACTGCAAGGGGAACAGAGTTGAACTCGGAATTGTTGGCACAGCAGTCCAACTGCTGTTTCAACGAGACGAAAAATTTTGACGATGCACAAATTCGAACTTGATACCCCAACACTCCTCATTGATTTCGACAAAGCGGAACGCAACATTGCGCGGATGCAAGAAATGGCGGACAGCGCGGGCGTGAAATTGCGTCCGCACACGAAAACGCACAAAACGCCGTACCTTGCACATTGGCAGCTGCGCGCGGGATCGCGCGGCATCACCGTCGCCAAATTGGGCGAAGCCGAAGTGATGAACGCCGCGGGCATTGACGATATTCTCATCGCGTTTCCTTTACAAGGCGCGGCAAAAATGGAACGCTTGCTGCATTTGGCGGAACGCGCGCGGCTGCGCGTGTCATTGGATTCGATGAAAGTCGCGCAAGACATTTCCGACGCGGCGGCGCGACGCGGTTTCAAGATTCCGTTCTATGTCGAAGTAGACCCCGGTTTGCACCGCGTGGGTTTGCCGCCGCGCGAGCCGACGCGCGATTTTGTGCGCCAAGCGACGAAACTGCCCGGGATTGAATTTATCGGTTTGCTCACGCACGCGGGACAAGCGTACGCGGCGAAAACTTTGGAAGAGGTCGCGGTGGTTGGAAAACAAGAAGGCGCATTGATGGTCGAAACGGCGGAAATGTTGCGCGCGGACGGTATCGCCGTGCGCGAAGTGAGCGTTGGCTCGACGCCGACCGCGCGTTTTGCGGCGCAAGTGCAAGGCGTGACGGAAATTCGTCCCGGCACGTACGTGTTTTATGATACGATGCAGGTGCATAAATTCGCGTGTGGTTGGGACGATTGCGCGCAAACCGTTTTGCTGACGGTTGTGGCGAAACATCCCGACCGCTTGATTCTTGACGGCGGCAGTAAAACGTTATCGTCGGATCGCGGACCGGGCGGCGCCGCGACATTTGGGACCGTCGTCGGTTTTGCGCATCTCGAAATTTACGCGTTGTCCGAAGAGCACGCGCACGTGCGCGTCACGGGTAACGGACCTCTGCCTGACATCGGCGCCAAGGTGCAGGTCATTCCGAATCACGCGTGCGCGGTGATGAATTTGCACGAGCGATTTGTCGCCACGCGCGGCGACGAGGTCCTTGGCGCATTCGAGATTGCGGCGCGCGGCAAACTGCAATAGCCAAGCGCCGTGTTGTGATGTAGTGTGACACAAAGGAACAAAAAATGCCTACCCCCAATTCACGCGGTAATTTCCACTTTCTGCGCGGCGGCGCGGCGTACTCACACGCGGTGATCGCCGACCCCGGATATGCAATCCAGTACGTCACGTTTTTACATCCGCTGCCCGTAGCGCAGGGTTTTGACTGGATCGCGGATTATCTGCAAAACCAGGGGCGTCCCACGCAAGCCGTGTGCGCGATCCAACTGCGCTCACCGCGTCCGCTGACGATGCAGGAATTTGGCGCGTTCAATGCGCAAACCTATCGTCCCGCGTTGGAAAAACATGATTTGCTGGTCGAAGGCGTGAGTCCGATGACGCGCAGCAATCTCGCCGTCGAAATCAATCCGCCCGCGCAAGCGGTGTTGTATGCGTTCGGTTATACCGTTCCGTCGGGCGATACGGGTGCAACGCGCGACTTTATCTTATCCGGCGCGGGCGATATGGACGCGAACGGGAAAATTATTCGCGGCGGCGAAACGTCCGACGATGCGCTGCGCGACAAGGCGAAATTTGTGATGGACGATTTGAGCGCGCGTTTGAAAACGTTGGACGTGACGTGGGACGACTCCACGGCATTCAATGTGTATTGCGCGTACGATCTGTTTCCGTATTTGCGTGAAACGGTGCTTGAACCGCTGGGGCGCGCGCAGCTGCAGGGCGTGCATTGGTATTTCATGCGTCCGCCGATTCAAGGTTTGGAATTGGAAGCGGATGCGCGGCGCGTGCTGCGCGAGGTGTATCTTCCGTAGGGGCAATCCCTCGTGGTTGCCCCCTCGGATGTGGTAGCCGCGCATGTGGTTGCCCCCATACAGGGCGAGGACAAGCCATCGCCCCTACACCGATGCTGTAAATCCATGATGAATCGCGCCCGTATGAACACAGTACTAGTTCTTTTGGTCTCTTTCGTCAGCGCGGATTGCGAACTATACTCGATAAGGAATCAACCGCTTTGCCAAGGACGGTGGAAAATTTCTGTCGCGAAAACTATGTACGGATTAGCATGAACAAGTTAGAGCAAGTCCTCATCGCACAGCGCGTCCAATTTGACGCCCTCGCGGCGGTCTGGCTGCAAGCCGATGCAACCGCTTTCGGGGTTGCGGAAAACGGGCGTGATGTAATAAGCTGGACGCGCGAAATGCATCGCGGCGCGCCGCGTGTGCTTGCGCCGATTGCCGATGCAAATACGATTGTGGGTGAATTGTGGGTCGAAGGTCTCACCAGCGCGGCGGCGCACGCGCGTCTCGAAATGGATGCGGCGTTCGTCTCGCGCTGGTTGCAATTGGAAGCCGAGCTCGACCTTTTATCTGCCGAGTTGAGCGATACCCAAGCCCAAGCGGCGGAGTTTAACCCCGCCATCGCGCTGGAACAGTAGTTCAACTACTGTTCCAACAAAGCAAAACTTGTT
Organism: Chloroflexota bacterium; assembly: GCA_016209205.1. Lineage (GTDB taxonomy): Bacteria > Chloroflexota > Anaerolineae > UBA4142 > SHND01 > SHND01. Next base: position 16,479 of record JACQWQ010000230.1, on the reverse strand, counting down.
GGTGAATGAGTTGCACTCATTTACCTGAGAGGGAGCGGAGTTGAACTCCGCATCCGCCAACATCAACAAAAAAACCGAGCAGCGTACGCTGCTCGGTTTTTTTTGGCTCTCGCAAACTGGGCGCTAACCCCCCAATGTGCGCGAGCCGTTGGACTGCCGTCCGCAGCAGGGTGTGCGCCACGTTTTTGGGATGCCAGTCGCTGTAGCGCGACTGGGCGTAATTGTTGGCGCGATTTCTAATCGTCCACGCAGCCGATTGAAATTTTCGCGCAACAAATCTATACTCTGCGCATACGCTGGAACGCGTCGCAGAATGCTTGGCGCACTCTTTATTGGTTCAGGAAAAAACACATGCCGCAAGGTTACGAACTCACAGCCGGTTCACGTTTAGAGCGCGTTTTGAAAGCCGGACGCTTTGCCGTCACCGCAGAATTGAATCCGCCCGACAGCGCGGACCCGCAAGCGGTGTACGAGCGCGCGCTCGTGCTGGCGACGGTGTGTGATGCGATCAACGCGACGGATGCCTCCGGCGCGCATTGTCACATGTCGAGCGTCGGGATGTGCGCGCTGTTGACGCGCGCGGGGTACGAACCCGTGTATCAAATCTCGTGCCGCGACCGCAATCGGATCGCGATCCAAGGCGACATTTTGGGCGCGGCGGCGATGGGCGTAAAAAACGTTTTGTGCCTCACCGGCGACGGTGTGCAAGTCGGCGATCAACCGGAAGCGAAACCAGTGTTTGATCTGGACTCGCTGACGCTCTTGCGCACCGTACGCATCATGCGCGACCACGGGCAGTTTTTGAGCGGCAGAAAATTGGATGTACCGCCGCGCGTGTTTGTCGGCGCGGCAGAGAATCCGTTCGCGCCGCCGTACGATTTTCGTCCGCTGCGTTTGCAAAAAAAATGGCAAGCGGGCGCGGAATTTATTCAGACGCAGTATTGTTTCGACGTGCCGCGTTTGCAGGAATTTATGCAGCGCGTGCGCGATCTGGGTCTCGACGACAAGTTATTCATTCTCGTCGGCGTGGGTCCCCTGCGTTCGGCCAAGGTCGCGGAATGGATGCGCACGCAGGTGCCCGGCGTTTACATCCCCGATGCGATCGTGGCGCGGCTCAAGGGCGCACAGCACCAAGCGCGCGAAGGAAAAAATTTGTGCGTCGAGATTATTCAACAAGTGCGCGCAATCCCGGGGGTGCGCGGCGTGCACGTCATGGCGTACCGGCAAGAAGAACTCGTCGCGGAAATCATCCAGGATGCGGGACTTTTGCCGCGTGTGACCGAACGCGACCTCGCGCCAATTCCGCCGCGCGATTGAATCGCCTTTTTGTCATATCTCACTCCGTTCGATATGACAAACACCACGCATAAAGCCCGCGTGACTTGGCAAATTCCAATTTGATTCAAGGCAGTGGCAATGCATCCGATGAACTGCATCGGCGCGCATTGCAGACTGCCGCCAGCCCTACGCGCAGTTTGTTGCTCTTTAACACGAGCAACTTGCGCTCTAACAATCCCTTACATTGACTTGGAATTTGCTGTAATCTGGTAATGACAAAAACGTGGTTGAAATTACGCGCCGCCCCGTCTATAATAATAGGCGCGCAGCGTACGCAGGCAATGCTGCTCATCCCTCCCTTTTATCGTGTTATTCGCCGCAATGGCTTGTTCCCCCTGCGCTGGTAGGTGAAACGATGGCGCCCAAGAAAAAAAACAAATCTACACGTGAAGCGATCATCAAATCATCCGGCAAACGCTCTGCCGCCAAGCGTACGCGCAAGAAACAGAGTTCGGCCCGGCGCACGCGTGCGCAAACACCTTCTGCCGCCGCACCGGTCGCCGCATTGACACTTTCCGCTGAAACCCTCCCCCCCCTCCGGCGCGCCGCCGCATTTCCTCGTCCTCGTCCCCGGATTTATGGGCAGTCAATTGGTTGACCGCGCGACGGACGAAATTGTCTGGATTGATTTTTCCAAGATTCCGTGGAACCCGCTCGAATGGAGCGCGTGGCTCGACGCGCTTTTTGAAAAAATGCAGTTCGGGAGTGACCAGCTCGCGCCCGGTGACGTTGTGCAAGATGTTTTGTTTTTGCCGCCGCTGTTCAAGCAGGAACAATACAGTCGGCTGTTGCACACGCTCGCCAGCTGGGGCTATGTCGTCAATCCGACGGAGGACGTACCGGGGCAATTGGTCGCGCACACTTTTACGTACGATTGGCGGCAGAACAATCGTATCTCGGGCGAGCTGTTGGGCGACCAAATCGCAAAATGGCGCGCGCTGCATCCGAACCGCCAAGTGTGGTTGATGGGACACAGCAACGGCGGAATCATTTCGCGCTGGTACATTGAAAAAGAAGGCGGCAAGGAGCACGTGTCGCGCCTGATTCTCTTGGCTTCGCCCTGGGATGGCGCGGTCAAGGGCTTGTACGCGCTGCTGAATGGGTTCGACATGTTTTTGCGTTGGGGTTTTGATCCCGCGCACATCGGCGCGCGCACACGCGCGGTGTTGCGGAAATTTCCGGGCATTTACCAACTCTTGCCGCAAGCGCGTCCGTTTGTACAAGGACCCCAGGGCCAAGACCTCGACCCGTTTCACGGTCAAGACTGGCTGGATGATCCGCAAGTGTACCCGCTGCTCGCCGACGGCAAACAATTCAATCAAGAACTGGGCAACACGTTGAGCGTCGAGACGCTGGCGTTTTTCGGACGCAAGTTGTTGACGACGACGGGCGCGCGCGTGCAGTTCGATGCGGGAACGCACTGGGCGCACGTGGATTGGTTGAACACCGAAATGGGCGACGGGACGGTGCCCGAATACAGCGCCATCTATCCCGCGACGACGCAAAACATTCCCATCGTCGCCGAGCACGGCAGCATCTATACCAATTCCGCGCTCCAAGAAATTTTGCGCTGGGAATTGATAGACAAGTACGCCGGTCAGCCGCAGGCGCGCGCCGCGCTGACGACCGATCGTTTCACCATCGTTTTCAATCCCGACAAAAGCGCGTATCGTCCGGGCGAAACAATTTCGCTCACCGCGAGTGTGACGCAAAACCCGAGTTTAGAGCCGTTCCCCGCCGCGACAATTTTTGCAGAATTGGAATGGGTGCAACCCCTGCCCGGTTCCGCGCCTCGAGACGCGCCCAAGAAACTGCCTGACACGCAGTTGTCGCAAAACGCGCCGGGGCAATTTCAAGGGCAGCTCGTCGCGCCGGATAGCGAGGGCTATTATCGCGTGCGCGGCACGGTGATGTTTCCCGACGCACCCGAATTGACGTTGGACGAAATCATCGCGGTAGAGCGCATGAGTCTGTAGACAAGATTAACAGGATTAACAGGATTTTTTATTTCATCCTGTTAATCCTGTCTGAAAAATTTTTTCGTATGACGGAAAATTTAACGCGCAACCTCGAACCGGTGGACGACGCGGAATCCGAACCGGTCGCGCAAGGGCGAAACGTCATCGCGGTCATTGGCATTGACGCGTACACGCGGTGGCCCAAATTGAACAACGCGGTCAGCGACGCGTTGGGCGTCCAAAAACTCTTTATCGAGAAATTGGGCTTTGTGATGCCGCTGCCGCCGTTGTTGAACGCCGACGCGACTGCGGACAAGATTATGGCGTTAGTGACCGACCAACTGCCCCAAGTGCTCCAACCGGACGACAATCTTGTTTTATTTTTCGCGGGGCACGGGCACACGCGCATCAACAAAGTCGCTCTGCGCGAAATCGAAAGCGGCTATCTCGTTCCCGTAGATGCGCAGCTGGAAAATTGGGCGGACAAGCTAAGCACGGATTATTTTTTGGAAAATGTCAGCCAATTGCCCGCGCGCCACGTGCTGCTCGTGATTGACGCCTGCAAGAGCGGTTTCGCGTTGAGCGGCATGAGCGTGCACCGCAGCGCGGTGACGTATCAAGAAAAGCTCGCGCGCAATGTCAGCCGTCAAGTGATTACGTCCGCGCGGCGCAATGAAGACGCGCTGGACAGCGGACCGATCCCCAAACATTCGTTGTTCACCGGCACGCTCATCGAAGGACTGAATTGGGGCGCGGCGGACCTCGACCGCAATGGGCTGGTCACGTCGTACGAACTGGGTTTGTATTTGCAGCAGCGCGTCGGACAAGCGTCCGATTCCAAACAGACGCCCGATTTTGGATCGTTCAACTTGGATGAGCGCGGCGAGTTGGTCATTTCGCTGCGCGACGATACGTTCGACGCGGTCAAGGCGCGCGGCTTTGCGGCGATGCTCAATCACGATGCGGCAAAACTGCAAGAGCTCGTCAAACAGCTGCTGCTGCTGCGTCCGACGGCGGCGGAAACGGTGTATTTGGGTTTTCGTCTCAAGTTCATGCAAGGCGCTTATGATGAGGCAATGGAATTGGTCGCCCAATTGAACAACATGCCGTTCGACGACGGCGTCATTCCTTTGACCAAAGCAGAGGTGGACGCGCTCTTGGTGCAGCTGGGGTATTGGAAACAGCTGCTGCAAATTCCGCCGACAACTCTGCCGCTGCGCGTCGAATTGCAAGTGGAAAGCTTGATGCAGCAATTTGAAACTGCGCCCCTCGCCGCATTTTCCGGCGGTGAGGCGTATCAAATTGGAAATGGCGCGGTAGCGCGTTATCGCGTGGAGAACACGAGCGCGGCGCGGGCGCACTTGTATTTCTTGACCATCACACCGCACGGGCGCATGGTCGTCGGTCCCTTGCTCGAAGGCGACGAAGCGCGCATTGAGGGTCTCGCGCCGGGCGCGGTGGGTTTCGGGCAGCGTTTTCAAATCAACGGACTACCGAGCATCGTCGAAAATCGCATCTTGTATTCACCCGAACGCGTGTCCGAATTGCTCTTTCCGGCGATGGTCGCCGCGCGCGCGCCGAACCTGTGGCTCGGCGTCAACGTCCCAACCCGCGATCCGTCCAAAATTGCCGCGCTGCAAATGCAGCCGCTGTTTTACCAAATCGTTTCACACGACCTGACATTGCCCGCCGATGCCGAAGCGATTCGCAATGCGTACAGCCGCTTGATCTTGACGGTAGAGAACATGGACATCATCCTGCCCAAAAACTGGGGCGACACGGACGCGACGGTGTTGGCGTGAGCCGGGACAGCAAGGCGGAAACAAGAATGACCGAGACGGCAGTTTCTCAGGCAAAGCTTTACGCGCTGCTCATTGGCATTGATTTCTATTCGGGCAATGAAGCGCCCGACGGCGCGGTCTATGAGAGTTTGAACGGCTGTGTCAACGACGTTCTCGGCGCGCAAAAATTTTTGCAGCAGCGACTGAAACTGGACGACGCGCATTTGTATAAATTGACCGCGACGAATTTGGGACTTGGCGTCAAGGAAGCGCCTGCCAAGCAGCCGACGCGCAAAAATATCATTGCCGCGTTCGATGCGTTGACCAACACCGCGCAAGCAGGCGATCAAGTTTACATTCACTATGCGGGCCACGGCGGACGCGCGGTCACGATTTATCCCGAGCTCAAAGGCATAGACGGTTTGGACGAAAGCATCGTGCCGCTGGACATTGGCTCGCCCGACGTGAATTACGTGCGCGATTTGGAAATTGCGACGCTGCTGAAACGCATGGTAGACAAAGGTCTAATCGTCACGCTCGTGCTCGACGCGTGTCATTCCGGCGGCGCGACGCGCGGCAATCCGCACGCGCGCGTGCGCAGCGCGCGTGGCAACCAAATTGATCGCGCGGTGCGGCGCATTGATCAGCTCGTCGGCACGCCGCAAGAAATCCAAGCATTGTGGACGAACGCACCCAAAACCAGAACGCGCGGTGTGGAAGCGGTCAGCGGTTGGCTGCCCGAACCGAAAGGGTATGTCATGCTCGCCGCGTGTCGCGCGAATGAATTGGCGAATGAAGATGAATTTGGCGAGGCGATTCACGGCGCGCTCACGTACTGGCTGCTGGACGCGCTGCAAAACGTGACGGCCGAAACGACGTACAAACAACTGCACGAGCGGCTCGTCGGCAAGGTACACACGCGTTTCGCCGCCCAAACGCCGCAGCTCGAAGGCGACCTGACGCGCGCGCTGTTTGGCAGCGAACATTTGGCGTCGCGTTTCGCCGTCAATGTGTTGTCGTACGATGCGGACAAAAAACAAGTGCGCGTGAATGTGGGACAGTCCGGTTTGGTGAACGTCGGCGCGACGCTGGCGATTTATCCGAGCGGGACGCAAGATTTTGGCGACGTGAAAACGCGGCAAGCATTGGCGCAAGTGACAGAGCTCGGGGGCGGCGATTCCATCGCGACGGTCACGGAAATTTTGAATGCGACAAAACCAATTGACGCGGGTTCGCAAGCGGTGGTGTTGAACACGGGACGTCTTGACCTCGTGCGCGGCGTGGCATTGGTTACGCGCGCGGATTTGAATGCTGCGCTGGATCAAGAAAAAGCATTGCACGCGGTGCGTGATGCGATTACGGCGGCGCAGGCAGAACACGCGACGGCGGGTGAAACGACATTGATCGAACTTGCCGCCGAAAACGGTTCGCCCCAGTATCAAGTTTCTGTCAATGCGCGCGGCGAGTACGAAATCGGCGATTCGGTCGGCGCGCCGTATCCGAATCTCACGCCCGCGCTGCGCGTGGACGATCCGCACGCGGCGGAACACATCGTCCAACGTCTCGAACATTTGGCGCGCTATCACGCTATCGTCGAATTGGAAAATTACGATGACGATTCGCCGCTCGCCGGAAAATTAGGCGCGCAATTATTGAAACCGCCGCCGACCTGGCAGCGCGGGCAAAAACTGGACCTTGCCGCGTGCGCGGGGTTGGACACAAACGACACGCTCGGCGTGGGAGAATTTTTTATTTTCCAACTCACCAACAAATCCAAAAAGGTTTTGAATTTTGCCGCGCTCGATCTCGCGCCCGATTGGAGCGTCGCACAGATTTTACCGGGTGAGGATGAAGCGACGGCAAGCATCGAACCGGGCAAAATGATTTACAAAGTGTTTCGTACCACGCTGAACGATGCATACACCACAGGCACGGATATACTCAAAGTGCTTGCGACGACCGAGACGGGCAGTTTTCGTTGGCTCGAACTAAAGGCGTTGGGTGGGGGCCCGCGCGGAACACGCGGCGCAAGCGTTCCGCACAGCGCGCTCGACGTCTTGTTGAACAGCATCACTTTCCCCACCACGCGCGGCGTCGAAACCGTGCGCACGGCGAGTCAGGAATGGGTTGCCGTGCAGGTGCAGTTGAATATCGCGCGCGCGTAATGCGTTGTCCGCGCGTGTTAAGAATCTTTTGGACACAGAGGGCAGAGAGGGCGGAGAGGGCACAGAGGGCACAGAGGGCGGAGAGGGCACAG
>JACQWQ010000230.1:0-9127 GCA_016209205.1 Chloroflexota bacterium | reverse complement strand
CACAGAGGGCACAGAGGGCGGAGAGGGCGGAGAGGGCGGAGAGGGCACAGAGGGCACAGAGGGCGGAGAGGGCACAGAGGGCGGAGAGGGCGGAGAGGGCACAGAGGGCGGAGAGGGCGGAGAGGGCACAGAGGGCACAGAGGGCATAGAAAATCCCGTATCTGTGTGATCTGTGGCATCTGCGTCCCAATAAAAAGCAGATGAAAATTTTGCCATTGGGCATCAACTATTCCACGCGAAAATTATTGGTTGACCCATTCGAAGATACCGAACTTGGAGATGCGATTCGCAAGTCGTTCGGCGGCAATGCGGCGCAAATCAACGCGGTGCAAAGAGCGAATCGCGGCGCGAAAAGTCGCGGCGAAGCGCAGCGGCAAGGTAGAGATGAAGGCGACCCGCGTTCGGTTGGTTGGACGGTGCTGCTCAACAAAAAAGACCCCGACCGCAAGCAACTGCTCGAGGCAATACAGCCGCTTGCCCAACGGCGCGGCATGACCGGCGACCCGTTGTATTACGACGACGAACCGCCGTTCGAATGGTACGACTGGGTGGCGAACAATTATTCGCCGTTGACAGAGGAACGACCGTTTTATGTTTTGATTCTCGGCGGACCAGACCAAGTGCCGTTTTTGTTTCAATCGTTTCTCGCGACGAACGCGGCAGTGGGACGTTTGGATTTCGACTCGCCCGAAGATTTGCGTGTGTACGCGGACAAGGTGGTGCGCCTTGAAAAAGCGAGCGACCCTATCGTGAAACGCGAAGCGCTTTTCTTTGCGACGAATCACGGCACAAACGCGTTGGGGCTGACCGACCCGACCTATTACAGCCATCATCATCTCGCCGCGCCGCTGGCGCAAGAAGTAGAGGACAAGTACAAATTTGGCGTCAAGACTCTGTTCGCGCAAGACGCGACGAAGGCAAATTTGGCGGACATGCTGCGCAAGGCGCAATCCGCATTGGTGTTTACCGCGAGTCATGGTCTCGGCGCGCCCGACGAACCGCTCAAACGCCAAAAGATGTTGAACGGCGCGATTTGCTGTCAGGATGCGCCGACCGACGACGACAAGGCGTGGCTCTTTGGCGAATGGGATGTGCCGACCAAGGATGCGTTTTTGGAAGGCGCGATGTTTTTCCAATTCGCATGTTTCGGCTACGGCACGCCCGCCGAGAGCGATTTCGCGCACTGGGATGCGCGCGTCGGTCGCGCGGTGAATGCCAAACAAGATTTTACTGCCGCGCTGCCGAAAAAATTGTTGGCGCACCCGCACGGGCCCATCGGTTTCGTCGGACATTTGGACATTGCGCTGCTGCACGGTTTTGAAGACCCGGACAATCCCGGTACGGCGCAAGACCCGTGGCACGTGCGCGTTGCGCCGTTTACCAATGCGGTGCGTAATTTATTGCAAGTGAATCCGGTTGGTTTTGCGATGCGCCGGATGAACATGCGTTACAATGAATTGAACCAAAACCTCACGACATTTTTCGACCAGTTGCAAAAGGGCGAAATTAAAGTGGACGCCGCTGTACAGCAGAAATTGGTAGACACGTTTCTCAGCCGCAGTGACGCGCAAAATTATTTGATCTTTGGCGACCCCGGCGCGCGCTTGCGCGTGCCCGCATAGGGATGTTTTCAAGCGAGTTGTCCATGAGACGTTGTATCACTAGCAGCGAAATGAAAATCAAGGAACCGCGAATCTACGCGAATCTGCGCGAATAAGGTTCAGGATTCGCGTAGATTCGCGTAGATTCGCGGTTTATCTTCAGAGGAACTCTCATGCCAGACGAACCAACTAGACCCGAATCGCCCGCGCCGCGTAAAGCAAAAACGCCGCGCGCGTCGAAAACGTTAAAGACCAAAGCAAAAGCCAAGACCACGCGCGGCGCGCCCAAGATTTCGTACGCGTACGCGACCGAAACCGCGCGCGCGAGTAAAACGGGACAAACGCTGCGTGTGCTCGAACCGTACGCCGAGCGTGGACAAACTGCGCCCGCGTCCGTCGCTGTCGCGTTCGTTTCGCTGCCCGGTTTTGAACAAGCGCAAGAAAAATTATCGGCGACCATGCAAGACTTTATGCGCAAGGTCAGCGAGGCGATTGAGAGGGTGACGACGCTCGACGTGAAAACGTACGTGAGCGCCAACATCGAAGGGATCGAGCTCGACCAGCAAGGCAAGCTGGTGGGAGACATGCGGTTGCGCGCCATGACGTCCATCAGCTTGACGGGCGACATCAAAGCGATTATTCCGATGCGTCCTGAAGGTATGGACGAAACGCTGTGGGCGGCGCACGTGGATATGGTAAAACAAGCGCAGGCGAATCGCACCGAGTTGGTCAAGCTCGCCTTCTCGGCAGTTTCGGGTCTGATTACGGCGATCAAGCCCGTTTGAGGTTGCAATCCCAGACCCCAAGTGTTTTTGTCGCGTGATGGGACTCGCTGGGCGAACATGTTGGAAAACACTTGGGGTCTTGGCCTCGACTCTAATATCGCGTATGGCAACCTTTCAAGTGGTGGAGCGCGGCAGTGTCATGTCGCCCGACCTGTTCGGTGTGTGGCAATCCTCCGGGACCGCGCCTGCTGCGTTTGCGGCGCGTGGGGCGCGCGGAAACATTCCACAATGGCGCGTGGATTTGTCCGAATCCGGTGAAAGTACAGCGGCGTTCGGCGCGCTCGAAGCGAGTCTCTATGCGACGGGTAACGCGTTGAGATTGGCGGAAACGCGGCTCGCGGATTTTGTCGCCGTGCAGCAAAGCGTTACGGCGCGCCGATTGCCTGCGACCTTTGCGTCCGCGCCCAAGCCCGAAGCGGAATTGAATCGCTTGTTGTTCTCGGCTTCCAGCAGCGCGGCGTTCGGATTGACGGATTGGTTCGACGATTGGAAACAAGCGTTCGACGAATTCATCGCCTTTGCGCAGCAGATTCAACAACATGTGATGAATTACGCGTGGGTAGATACGCGCATCGCGGATGTGCGCGTGGGCGTCACGCGCGTTACATGGGGCGGTGATTTTGAAACGGTCTTGGCCGATGCGCGGACAGGGAGTGCTGTGCATCAAGCTGCGCTGCGGGCAGCGTTGCTGTCGCGCCAACAGCTGTTGAAACAATTCGTTGCAGTGATTCGCGGCGCGGGACAGTTGGCAGCGCTCGCGTTGATTGCGGCGAATCCGGTGTTGGCGCTGCCTGCCGCGCTGCGTTTTCTTAAATTGTTGTTTGACGAAATCCTCAAGTCACAAAACGAGTAAGCGTAGTAACGATTTTAATCGTGCCTCAAACGAATGAATTCGTTACTACAAGTCATTTTCAAAGGAGGCATCGTATGGCAGAGAATTGGGAAGTTTCCGTCAAAAGCGCCGCGCAAAAAATCGCGGACGCGCTGCAAGATGCGGCGACGCTGACCGTCATTACCGACTACGTTCAAGCCGCAACGTCCAGTAGCCCACAGACCACGCTGCTCAAACTCGAGACGGTGATCAAACTGGATCAGGATAGCATTAACACCGTGCCGGTCACCCAAGTGCAAGGCGTCGGGCTGCAAGTGAATGCCGAGCTGCATCAAATTCATACTCAGAATGTGCGCGCCGCGAGCGAATATCGCATCCAAATGTTCAATGCGCTGCTCGATGCGATCAAAACGCAGTTGCGTTGAGAACCGCCGCAAAAAAAATGCCGCTGCAAAAAAATTTTGCAGCGGCATTTTTTGTTGGCACAGCAGTCCAACTACTGTGCCAACAAAGGAACATTCCAACAAAAGGACCCTTATGGCAGGCGATTGAACCACAGGAGCGACAAGAGTCCGGCGACCAGCGAGAGCAGCACGGCAATACCGGTCACGTACGCCGTGATTTCGGTCTTGGCGGTTTTCAACACGAGGTTGGTCGAAAGATTTTCATAGACCTTGACGAGATCGGTTTCGGTCTGCGCATTATAGTATTGACCGTCGGTCATTTCGGCGATCGTGCGGAGCGTTTGTTCGTCGAGCCGCGTGCGAATGGCGCGCCCTTGAATGCGCACGATGGCGCCTTCTTCACTGCCGATGCCAACGGTATAAACGCGGACGCCGCGATCTGCCGCGATTTGCGCAATGTCCACCGGTTCGGGCCATTGATTGTTTTCGCCATCGGTCAGCAGAACGATAATCGCATTTTGATATTGCCCTTTGGGCATCGGCGTGGGCTGCGGCTCGCCATTGGTTGACTGGGTTTGGTCTTGATTCAGATTAATGACGCCGCCCTGCCCGGTCTTTTCGGCAATCGCTTCGAGTGAGGCGACCAGCCCGCGCCCAATCGCCGTGCCGCGCTGCCACTGCAAACGATGGATTGCCGAGAGGAGCGCGTCCTTGTCGTCGGTCGGCGGTTGGACGACGAACGCATTGTCGCTAAACGAAACGACCGCGACCTGTACTGTGTCGGGCTGTTTTTCGACAAATGCCTTGGCCGCCGCTTTTGCCGCTTCGAGCCGGTTCGGGCTGAGGTCGGTAGCAATCATGCTGCCGGAAACGTCAATCGCCAAGATAATGGTGCCCTCGGCGGCAGGGACGAGCGTCTCGGCTTCCGGGCGCGCCAGTGCGACAATCATTGCCGTCAGCGCCAGCATAAAGATGACGGGGGGTATGTGCCGCCGCCAGCCGGGTCCGCGTCCGAGCGCCTCTTTGACGAGGGAAAGCGACGCGTAGCGCAGCGCATATTTTTGCCGACGGCGCTGCATGAGAATATAGACGAGAATCAGCACCGGAATCAAGAACAGCAGCGCCAGCATAAAGGGCCAGATAAATGACATAATTGCCGATTTTCGATTTTCGATTTTCGATTTGCGCCGCAAATCGAAAATCGAAAATCGAAATTTGAAATTCTATACACCTTTCGCGGGATGCGCTTTGCGCTCTTTGCGCAAATTGGCGAAACGCAAAATGGCTTTGACCAAATCATCTTCGGTCGAGAGGGAAAGCACATCCACTCCGGCGCGTTTGAACGCGGTGTTGATGTCTTGCTCGCGTTTTTGCGCGGCTTGCTGAAACCGCTGGCGAAATTTCTTGTCGTGGGTGTCCACGAACAACTGCTCGCCCGTTTCCGCATCTTCGACGACGACCATGCCAATGTCGGGCAGCTCCACTTCGCGGGGGTCCCACAGCCGCACGGACAAGACCTCGTGGCGCTGTGTCAAGAGGCGCAGCGGCACTTCCCAACCCGGCGCGCTGATAAAGTCGGAAACGATGAACATGAGCGAACGGCGGCGCACAAAATTATTTGCTGCGTTCAAGAGCGTGCTCAAACTCGTAAATGGCGCGCGGCGCAGTTTCGGTTCCTTTTGCAAATCGTTGATGAGACGCAGCACCTGGAGTTTGCCCCCTGCCGCCGGAATGACTTTGTCTACGTGCGAGCCGTAAAAAATCGCGCCCACGCGATTGCCGTGCCGCGTCAACAGCCGCGCCATGACGCCGACAAACTCGATCAAGTAATCGCGTTTCAACGCATTGACCGTGCCAAAATCCACCGACGGCGAAAGGTCGAGCAAAAACCACGCGTTGATTTCGCGGTCTTCGTGATACTGCCGCACGTACGGCGTCCCCATGCGCGCGGTCACATTCCAGTCCATGTAGCGAATATCGTCTTCGGTGGTGTATTCGCGAATCTCGGCAAGGTCGAGACCCGTGCCAGTAAAGAGCGAGCGATATTCGCCTTGCAGGATACCGTCGAGGCGGCGAATCACGGTCCAGTCGAGACGTTGTAACAACCGGTCGGGAGTGGCTAAAGACATTTTTATCGAGATGCGAGAAACGAGATGCGAGACCCGAAATTTTTTCTCGTTTCTCGCTTCTCGTTTGTCTTAGGCATTCACCGGGATTCGTTGCGGCTGCGGGATGACGGGTATCGGAATCTTGTCCATGACTTTGGCAATGATCTTGTCCGAAGTCACGCCGTCCGACAATGCCTCGTACGTCAACACCATGCGGTGCCGCAGTACGTCCAACACCATGTCATACACATCTTGCGGCAAGACATACGTGCGCCCATGTACCATCGCCAGCGCGCGCCCGGTCAAAATCAAATTGATGGAGGCGCGCGGCGATGCGCCGAACGCGATGTATTTTTGCAGCTCGGGCAAACCATAACGTTTCGGTTCGCGCGTCGCGGTCACGATGCGCACGGCGTATTCGATCAGCGCCGGGTCGGCATACACCTTGTCGGTTTCCATTTGCAGCGTGACCAATTCTTCGGGCGTCAACACTTTGGCGATAGGCATGAGCGTGCCGGTGATGCGTTCGACGATTACAAACTCCTCGCGATCGCTCGGATAGCCCACCAACACTTTCATCATGAAACGATCCACTTGCGCTTCGGGCAGCGGATACGTGCCTTCGGTCTCAATTGGGTTTTGTGTCGCCATGACGAGGAACGGGTTCGGCACTTTGTACGTCGTGCCGCCGATGGTGACCTGGCGTTCCTGCATCACTTCCAACAAAGCGCTTTGCACTTTGGCGGGCGCGCGATTGATTTCGTCGGCGAGCAAGAGATTGGTAAACACGGGCCCCAGCGACGTGTTGAACTCGCCGGTCTTTTGATTGTAAATGCGCGTGCCGACCAGATCGGCAGGGACGAGGTCGGGCGTGAATTGAATACGTTTGAAATCGCCGCCAATAGATTCGGCGAGAGATTTGATTGCCAAGGTTTTCGCAAGACCGGGGACGCCTTCGACCAGAATGTGGCCGCGCGCCAACAGTGCGACGACGAGGCGTTCCAGCAAATGATCTTGGCCAACAATCGTCTTTTTGACTTCAAAGAGCACCTGCTCCATTTTCGCCGCGCTGGGGTGCTTGACTTCCATTTTCTTGATGTCAATGGGGAACGGCGCGACAGGCATCGGGGGTTTGTTGAATGACATGGAATAAAGTGACGACGACACATCATCACGCATAATGTCAGTCGAGTCGCGTGGTGCGTGATGATGTATCGGAGTGGCGGGTGACGGGTAAGAGGGTTACTGTCGCCCCGTCACCCGTCACCCGTCACTTTTTTACCTCTCTTAGAACGGATTTGGTCCGGCAGCTTGCGCCGCCGCGTTGATCGGCACCGCGAAACCGATGCCCACAAAAAAGTTTTGTTCAGTCGGGTTCAATAGCCCGGTAACAATACCTACGACTTCGCCGTAGCGATTCACTAGCGGTCCCCCCGAGTTGCCGGGATTCACCGCCGCGTCGAATTGAATCATGCCCTCCATCCGCATATCTTTGTTCGGATGATAAATGCGATTCAAACCCGAGACGATTCCGGCGGATTCCGATGCGGTAAGCCCGAACGGACTGCCCAGCGCGAACACTTCGTCGCCGATATTGAGCGATCTGGCGTTGCCCAAGGTCGCGGGCAAGAATTGTGTCGGCGGCTGCTCCGCTCGCAGCAGCGCAATATCATTTTCGGGCTGCGTGGTCACAACTTGCGCGGACGAGCGTGTGCCGTCCATGAACAGCACTTGAATGTCAATCGCGTTTTGGACGACGTGCAAGCTCGTCAAAATCTGCGCGTTCTCGTCAATAATGACGCCCGCGCCGCGCCCGCCTTCTTCTTTGCCGTCAGTGGTGAGAATTTTCGTTTCGACCTGTACGAGCGAGGGTTGGACCGCCGCATAGACGCGCGCGGACAGTGCGGCTGGCGCGGTTGCGGATGCCATCACTTGGGCGATGCGTTGATCCAGTTCTTTTGGGGTTAAAGCTCTCGGCGCGGGATTGACGAGATTGAACAGCACGAGGGCGATGAGCGTAATGACGACGCCGATGACGACGGGGGCAATGGTTTTGAAGAGCGCGCGCAGCCGCTGCGTTTGAACGCGTAGACGGGCAAAACGAGGTGGGGACGGATTTGATTCTTGCATAGTCCTCTCGGCGCTGCGCCATACGACATAGGCGTGGGGGCTGCCGTGATTTGCAGGGAGCGAAGGGTTGCGCTGACGCAGTGAATTTGATTTTTACAGAACGGAGCGGTGTGCGGTGCGTGCATTATATATCAGAAAACAACTGCTCCGCGAGGTCGAGCAATGATTCCGTCATTGTCAAGGGTACAAGTTAAATGGGCATGAATGGAGCGTTAATATTCGAACCTTGCCAAGACCCCAAGTGTTTTTTAACGCTGTCGCAAATCGAGTTGCGCAGACGCGGTGGAATCGCTTGCGATTCCCAAACACTTGGGGTCTTTTGGACATCGCCTTGGAGTGGGAATGCGTTCATAGTGCTGTAATAACTTGGCAAGGGGATTGTAACGGACTCGCCGCAAGATAGACTCATTCCTAATACAAATTCCCGGAGGTTTATGATGTTCCATACCAAATTTGCGGTTCTGTCGTTTGTTGGCGGTGTCTTGATCTTTTTTGCCGCGGCGTGTGCCCCGAGTGCGGCGCCCCAAGTAAATAATGCTGCGATGGCAAAAGAGACCGACACCGCGATGATGGCGAAAGAGACCGAATCGGCAGCGATGATGGCGAAAGAGACCGAATCCGCGGCAATGATGGCGAAAGAGACCGATACCGCGATGATGGCGAAAGAAACTGACACGGCGATGATGGCGAAAGAAACCGATACGGCGGCAATGGCAAAACCTACCGATGCAGCAATGAATCAGTCCGATGCCATGATGCCCAAATTCCCACCTCAGCAGTTTGCCGCGCACTTTGTTGATTCGATGCCGGTGCACGAGGCGACCTTGGTAGCGCTGCCTCAGTTGGTGCTGCTCAATTTTAACTTTACGCTCAGCCCGGCGTCCACGATTACGATTGAAAAAGACGGCAAGGAATTGAAAACCGCGCCGGGCAAATTGAGCGACAATAAATTGGCAATGACGGCAGAACTACCCGTCGGTGCAGGGATGGGCTTGTATCTGGTCAAGTACAAAGCGTGCTGGCCCGACAATTCGTGTCACACCGGGCAATTCGCGTTCTATGTGAAATAGCTCGTTTTATGCAGGGAAAAAACCGCTGGACAGGATTAACAGGATTAACAGGATTCCTGCGATGTGCGATGTATTCCCATCGCCTTCATCGCCTTAATCCTGTTAATCCTGTCAACTGCGGAGAATCTACATGACCGTTGATGTTTTGAAAACGCTCGGACGCGCGGCGGCAATGTTGTGCGCGAGCGCGTTGTTTG
>JACQWQ010000229.1 GCA_016209205.1 Chloroflexota bacterium | reverse complement strand
TATGGATCAAGCGCTCGCGTATTATCAGGCGGCGCTGATGCTGACGGAAGACAATCCAGCACCCGAACTGCATGACCGTATTTTGCGCGCGCAGCAGCAGACGTTCCGCGCGTTGGCAGATACACAGCGCGTTTCCGGCGACCTCGAGAACGCGCAAGCCAATTATAACGGCGCGCTGACCGCCGCGTTGGAACGGAATGCGCGCACCGAAGCGGGCGAATTGTATTTTGTGCTGGGCACATTGGCCGCGGACGAAAACGCGTGGGACAGAGCGTTGGGCAATTATGCGTTGGCATTGGAAAACGTCGAACCCGCGCAGCGCGCCGATGTCAAAACCTATCAAGCGTTCGCGTATTCGAGTTGGGGCGACGCGCAGCGCGCCGCCGGACAATTCGACGCCGCCGCCAGTGCGTACACCTCGGCGTTAGAGTGCGCGGCTGAATTGGGCGACGCCGAACGCGCGGGACAAGTTTTGTATCGCTTTGGCTTGTTGAATGCCACGCTCGGGCATTGGCAGCGCGCGCTGGATTATTACACGCAAGCCGCGGCGCGGCTGCCCGAAACCGAAACTGCCGTTCGTGAAGCATTGTCGCGCGACCGCGCTATTGCGACGCGCGCTTTCAAACGCAGTCAACTTGATTTGCAGCTCGAGCACGCCCGCACCGCGCGCCAAGCATCCCAGTGGGACGACGCCGCTACCGCGTATCGCGCCGCGTTGGGGCTGGCACGCGACCTAGACGATACGACGCTAGCCACAAGCATTGAACGCGATTGGGTTTCGCTCTACGACGACAAGGGCGCCGCGCTGCACGGCATGGAATTGTGGGACGAAGCGAATGAAGCGTATCGCGCCAGTTTGCATTTGGCATGCGAGTTTGATTTCCAAGACCAAGCCGACGCGCGCCGGGCGCATTTACTCGCGCTCAGCATAGACAAGACAAAGGCGCTGCGCGCGATTGGCAAGAGAGAGGATGCCGAACGCGCCGCCCAAGACACCCTTGCCCTCACCCAAGAGTTTGGCGATACGAATGCTCAAGCCGATGCGCTCTATACGCTAGGCGCGTTTGCCGCACAGGACGGCGACTGGGAAGCGGCGCAAGTGTATTACGCCCAAGCGCGCCCGCTGCTGGTCGCCGCCGAACGCAGCGACGTTCTGGTGCAACTCGATCACGACCGCGCCACGGCACAAGAGAATTTGGCGCGGCAGGCGCAGTGACGTCGCGACCGCATTGGAATGCGCGTCGCGTAGGCAAACCATAGATGTTCAGAAAAGGTCTTGGCGCAAGCCGATGAGCAGAGAGAGCAAACGCCGCGCGATTTTTTTAGATCGTGACGGCGTCATCAACGTCAATCGTCCTGACAACGTGACCAGTTGGGATTTGTTTCGCTTTGAGGAAGGTTCGCTCGATGCGCTGGCGCGTTTGCGCGCGAGCGATTTTTACGTGATCGTCGTCAGCAATCAATCCGGCATCGGACGCGGGCAAATGACGTTGACGACCGTTGACGCGATTCACGCGCGCATGATTTCTGAAATCGAGCAGGCAGGCGGACGGATTGACCGCATTTATTATTGTCCCCACACGGCAGAGGAAAAATGTGCGTGCCGCAAACCCTCGCCCCAAATGCTCTGGCGCGGACGCGATGAATTTGCGCTGTCCTTGACCCATTCCTTTCTCATCGGCGATTGGATTGACGACGTGCGCGCGGCGCAGAGTGCCGAGGTCGTACCGCTGCTCGTGCGCACCGGCCGCGGGGAACGCGCGCTGGTCGAGATGCAAAATGCTGGGATGGCGCTGCCAGCGGTCTTTGAAAATTTGGCGGCAGCCGTCGAGTGGATTCTAAAAAAAACGTGACGAGCCAGAACCCGTCACGTTTCTTTTTGTACGATTTTGGCGACTAGTTCGCGCAGCGCGCGCACGTTAAAGGGTTTGGGCAAATAGCCCGCCACCCCCAATTCCGTCGCGGTTTTGCGCACCAGTTCCTCACCGCGCGCCGAGACAATAATGACTGGAATCTGCCCCAGCTCGCGATCGCGCTGCAAGCGTTTGAAAAAATTCGGTCCGCTCAAGCCGGGCAAGACCCAATCCAAAACAATCAAATCGGGATGCTCGTGGTCGAGCAAATGGTAGGCGCTTTCGGCATCGGCGGCTTCCAGACAGGTGTATTGTTCCGCCAACGCCATGCGCGTCAATTGCCGCACCATTGGGTCGTCGTCAACGATTAGTACTTTTTTCATCGGCGTCGCTGTTCTTGTACATCAAAATGCGGTCAGCGTCAACCCCCGCACGCGCGAGCGCCGCGCGCAAATCGGGCGGCAGCGCCGCTTCAAACGTCATTGGCGTGTGCGAGAGTGGATGCTCGAATTGAATGCGCCACGCGTGCAAAAACTGTCGTTCCAAACCCAGCTCATTCTTGCGCTTGCCGTACATTTCATCGCCGACGACGGGATGTTTGAGAAATGCCAGATGGACGCGGATTTGATGCGTGCGTCCGGTTTCCGGCTCGATGCTCAAGAGCGAGTATTTTTCCGAATGCGCCAGCACGTGAAACACCGTCACGGCTTGACGCGCGTGCGGGGTTGTCGCCACTGCCATTTTTTTGCGCGCACGCGCGTCGCGCGCCAGCGGCGCATCAATTTTACCTTGCGGAGTCGGCACTGCTCCGTGCACCAACGCAAGGTAGGTCTTGTGAATCGTGCGCGCGGCAAATTGCTTTTGTAAGGCGTGCAGCGCCGCGTCGGTCTTGGCAATCAACATCACGCCGCTCGTATCGCGGTCGAGACGATGGACGATGCCGGGACGTTCCGCATTGCCTGTCACGATTTCCGGGGCGTGCCCCAACACCGCGTTGACGAGCGTGCCGCTGGCGTGCCCTGCCGCCGGATGCACGACCATTCCCGCGGGTTTGTTGACGACCAACAGCGCGTCGTCCTCGTACAAAATATCGAGCGGAATTGTTTCAGGGCGCGCGGCGGTGGGCGCCGCGCGCGGAATGTCCAGTGTGATCCGGTCTCCTTGTTTGACCGCGTAACTTGCTTTGCGCGTGGTTTCCCCGACGTGTACGTGTCCGTCGGCAATCAGGGTTTGCACGAACGCGCGCGACAAAGCGGGACGCTGCGCCGTGAGGAATTTATCCAGCCGCATACCCTGGTCTTGTATTTCAACTTGAAGCAGCTCGGTCATTTCTTTCGCGCTCAGCGCAGGAAATTTTCCGGCACAAACACACACACAAAGTATGCCAGCACTGCGACAACGCCCAACACGCCCAAAAAGATTGCGCCAAGTTTCCACGAAGCATTGGGTGTGACCGGGACAGCGTCGGATGCGGCATCCGCGGGCTTGGCGTGCGCGGTATCTTCGCGCAGCGACCACAACAACATCAACACCACCGCCGTCGAAACCGACGCGTCGGCGACGTTGAAAATTGGGAATGTGCCGACCTGGACAAAATCTATCACATACCCCAACTGCAAACGGTTGACCAAATTGCCGACCGCGCCGCCAATAATCAGACCGATGCCGATGCTCAACAACCAACTAGGTTTTTTTTGTGAGCGGTAAAACCACACGACGACCGCCAAAATGAAAAAGGGCGCGACGGTAAAGAGCATGCTTAATTGCGGAAAATAGCCGCACGCCGTTCCCGTATTGTAACTGCCGACGATGCGCAAGAACTCGAACGCGGGAATAGGATACCAGACATTGCCCATTCCGATATTTTGCACGACCATCATTTTTGTCAGTTGATCGAGCACGAACACACACACGGCGATGCCCGCGACGAAAATTGCGCTCGGTTTCAAACGCGGCGCTGCGGTGACTTGTACTTGAGTTTCCAGAAAATATCCTCCTGTGAAAATGACCCGTAGTAACGAATTTATTCGTATGGGGCTAGCGGAACGATTGAAATCGTCACTACGCGCTATCTTAACCGAACCGCGCACGAATGCAAAACGGGCGACTTGCGTCGCCCGTTGTTTTTTTCATTCAATGGTTCTGGTTCGACTGATCGAGTATCAGTCATTGGCTCCCGCTTGCGGCAGCCGAGATTCAGTTATTCAGTTCCGGTTGATCTCTTAGGCAGCAGCGCGGGCGCAGCCGAGACACGTCGTTGCGTACGGCAGGGCTTCTAAACGCTCGGGGTTGATGGCTTGCCCGCAGCGTTCACACCATCCGTAAACACCCTGTTCGATGCGGCGCACTGCCGCTTCGATTTGTGCGAGGAGTCGTTCGAGGTGAAGTTTCAGCGCAAGATTTTTGCTGACTTGTTCGATTTCGTTGCCGTCATCGCCAATGTCATTGCCCGATGTGGAGCGTTCTTGCGCGCGTCGCGCGTGCTCGGCGATTTCCGCTTTGACGCGCTGCATTTCGGCAAGCAGGTTTTGCAGAACGGCTTGCAAGTTTTCCGCCATGCTCGCGGCGGTGGCTTGGACTTGCTGGATATTCGGCGCGGCCTGCGCGACTTGCTTGATCGTTCGTTTGGTCCGGTGAGAGACCGCCCGAACTTTTTTCCGGACGCCTAGACGTGAGCTACTACGACTTGACCGGGCTTCTTTCGTACTGGGCATCGTACCTCCTTCAATCGCATCACTCATAACAAACGGGGAAAGCACTGGCAGAATCTACCACTGCGACGGAGTCGTTCGAATGAGGAATTGATTGTTAGTCCTGACCGGTAGAGCCATGCTCTGTGATCGCAAATGCTGAATTGCCAGTCAGACGATGTGGCGTGCGTGCAGGTTTCGCGTAACCTGAACCTGCACGCACGCTGACTATTCTACACGAAAACATCTGTTCTAGCAAGCGGAACATCCGTCTGACTGTGCTATTTGTCACGAACACGCGTACTATTGACGCGTGGGCTTGCTTAGCTTTAGGGCGGATTTCTGTTTGTTCATGCGATGGGCGATGAAGGCGATGGGCGATGAATTTCATCGCCTACATCGCCCATCGCATGCATCGCCGCAGTTTGGACTGCCGTCAGCGAACGCGCAGTACAACTGCGCTTTAACATTTCCCTTGAGTCAATACGGAATTTGTATTCGGGAAAATGCACGTTCCTCTTGCCACCGATTCCAAGAGCGGCGGGATTGCAAATCCTGCTTGTACTGGGCGACAACCTTTTTCGCCGTGAATTTCTTGAAATCGCGCATCATGTCTTGGACGGGGTGAGCAGGTTGGCAACGCGCGATGAAATGAACGTGATTGGGCATGATAACAAAACAATAAAGCTCCAACCACTTTTCGTGGCGCATAAAATCCCAACTATCGAGGATGATCTGTTTCATGACATCGCGCTGGAATAGATGCGCTTTTCTTACTGCGCGCGTGGTGATAAAGTAAAGATTGTCGGGATTGAATTCGATGCGCCAAACAGAAGACATGATTGGTTGACCTCCCGTACCCAGCGTGGATTCCAAATCCACGCGAGCAATGGTGATACGCGCGGCAATAGCGCACGCACAAGTGACCTCAAGCGCGGCGCATGGAGATTTTGACCGGCTCGCCTTCCACTTTTGTCACAGTCACAACTGAATCATCACCGCCCTCGCCCACACGCAATTCTGTTGTCAGCGTTTCACGTTTTACGTATTCACCGAATGTATCCAACATCCCTAGAACTTGCACGCTGTCGGTTTGATAACTTGTCGTAATGCGGTCTTGAATATCAAAGCCCGCATCCTTGCGCATGGTTTGAATCGTCCGCACAAATTCGCGCGCCAGACCTTCTTGCGCGAGTTCGGGCGTGAGCGTGGTGTCAATCGCAACCGTGATGGCGTCGCCGCTCGCGACGGCTAATCCTTCGGCGGCTTGGGTTTGCACCAAAATTTCGTTCGGTGCGAGTTCGACAGTTTCGCCGTCCACGTTCAACACGACATTTTGCCCTGCCCCGACGCGCTGCGCGATCTCCGCTGCGTTTTGCGCGTTCAACGCGGCGCGCACTTGCGGAAACTTTTTGCCAAATTTCGGACCGAGCAGTTTGTTGTCGGGCAAGATGCGATATTTGACGATGCTGCCTTCCTCTTGCGTCAAGACAAGTTCCTTGACATTCAATTCATCCTTGACAATCTCGACAAGCTCTGCGCTCAAACCTTCCTTGTGCAAACCGACAAACGCGAGCGCACGCGCCAACGGCTGGCGGACTTTGATGTTCGCGTTACCGCGCGCGGACAAGCCAAGCGACGCGATGCCGCGCGCGAGGTTCATTTGCGCGAGCAGCGTTTCGTCCATGGCGTCGGCGTCGCTGACGGGATAGTACGTCGTATGAATACTCGTGAACGCTTCTGGCTGCTCAGGCAAACCCCGCCTGCCACTGCGCACGAGATTTTGATACATCACTTCGGTGACGAACGGCGTAATCGGCGCGATGAGTTTGGCGAGTTTCACGAGAACGTGATACAGCGTCGCGTACGCCGCGCGTTTGTCCGCGTCCAACTGCCCGCGCCAGAAACGCCGCCGCGAGCGCCGCACGTACCAGTTCGACAGGTCGTCGAGGAACGCTTCGACTATGTTCGTAGCCGTAAGCGAATCGGTTTCTAGCAAGGCATTCGTCACCGCGCCGACGCTTTGATTCAAGCGCGCGAGAATCCATTTGTCCAAAACGTTGTCCGATACAGGCATACTCCCTTCGGGGTAGTTCGGGTCGAAACTTGCCGCTGACGGCGTCCAATTGTCCAGCAGCGCGTAACTGACGAAAAAGTTGTACACATTCCACAACGGAATGAGGAAGCGGCGACGCACTTGATCCGCGCGTCCGTATCCGAACAGCAAGTTTGCTTCGGGGCGCTGATTCGCGTACAGCCAGCGCATCACGTCCACGCCCATTTGGTCGGCGGCTTCGTTGAATTCGATCATGTTGCCGGAACTCTTGTGCATCGGCGTACCGTCTTCGGCAAACAAAGTCGCGTAGCCAAAGTTTTGCAAGAACGGCGGCGAATTGTCAATCACCGTCGCTTCGGCAAGCAGCGCGTAAAACCAATTGCGAAATTGCCCGGGAAAGGATTCGCTAATCCAATCCGCCGGATACCATTTGCGAAAGTATTCGGGATTCGCGCGGTAGGACAACGTGCTGAACGGCACGATACCCGCGTCGAGCCACGGATTGCCCACCTCGTCCACGCGCGTCATTTTGCCGCCGCATTGCGTGCATTGAATTTTTACCGCGTCCACGTACGGGCGATGTGGCGTGTGTCCCGCGAAGGTTTCCCAACCTTCGACGGCGCGCGCTTGCAATTCTTGTTCGTCGCCGATGACCTCGAACGCGCGGCAATCGTCGCAAATCCAAATCGGCAGCGCGAGACCGTAATAGCGTTTTTTGGAAATCATCCAGTCGTGCATGTTCTTGAGCCAATCGAGTTCACGGTCAAGCCCAAACGCGGGAATCCATTTGATTTGTTTGGTGACGTCCATGATCTTGTAACGCAGTTCGTCCATGCGGATGAACCATTCGTCCACGAGACGAAACACCAGCTGTGTTTTGCAGCGCCAACAAATCGGATAGCGGTGCGTGTATTCTTCGACGCGATACAACAAATGTTTTTGGTCGAGATTGTCGAGAATCGGTTCGGGCACGTCCATCACTTGCATCCCGCTCAGCCAGGCGAACCCGTCAACGAAATACCCTTCGTCGTTCAACGGCGCGACGAGCGGGAAACCCAGCTGCTTGCCGAGTTGATAATCTTCGGCGCCGCAGCCGGGCGCAATGTGCACAATGCCCGTGCCTTCTACTTCGCCAACCTCATCCCACAAAATGACGCGGTGCGCGTCCTTTGCCGAGACGGTCACGTCCTTTACCAGTTCGCGCAGTTCCGTATTGCCGCCAATCTGCTGTTCCGCCGGGAATTCATCAAACGGTCCGTCATAAGTCCATCCTTCCAAATCCCTGCCCTTGAGTTCGGCAAGCACATGATATTTGCCCTGCAGAATGTGTGTCGTGCCTTTGGACAAATAGAAAATTTCTTCGCCCTGCTGCACTTGCAAGTACGTGAGTTCAGGACCAACTGCTGCCGCAACGTTGCTCGTGAGTGTCCACGGTGTCGTCGTCCACACCAGTAGTGACGAATTCATTCGCCCCCGCAGCGGAAACTTTACCGTCACGCCTTGATGCGTCAGTTCGGCGTAACCATCGGTGACGATTTCGTGTTGGCTGATGCCGGTCGCGCAGCGCGGGCACCACGGCATCACGTCCGCGCCGCGATAGAGCCACCCGTTCTCCCAGCATTTTTTGAGGAACGTCCAAATCATGTAATTGTTTTCGTTCGAGAACGTGAAATAACTACCGCCGAGTTCAGGCAAGCCAAGACGCCCGACAATTTGCTCGACGGTGTCGGTGACCAGACCTTCGGGACCTTGCATCGTGATGACCTCTTGCGGGTTCGTCACCAACTTGTCCGCGAGCGCGCGCAATTCGTCTGGCTCGTTCCAATCCATCCAATAGCCGAGCCGGATGGATTGTTCGGTCTGCACCGCCGCGTATCGCAAAACGCGCTCTTTGCATTTCAATACAAACTCGGCGAGTCCGAACTGTTCAATGTCTTTTTTCGATTTGAACCCGAGCGCCTTTTCGACTTCGACTTCGACCCACAACCCTTGACAGTCGAACCCATTTTGGTAACGCAGTTCGCGCCCGTGCATCGCCCAAAAGCGGTTGTACAAATCTTTGTAGGACCTGCCCCAGCCGTGATGCACGCCCATCGGATTGTTGGCGGTGATGGGTCCGTCAATGAAGGACCACTTTTCTTTGCCTTGGCGCAGCGCGCGCAGCTGCTCGAACGCCCGCGCCGCGCGCCAGAGTTTCAACACCTCGCGCTCTTGCGCGGCAAAATCTACTTGGGTTTTTACTTCTTGAAATGGCATAGGTACCTCGCTAATCGCGTATGGCTTGTCGCGTATCGCTTATCGGTTTGTTGCGTGTTGCGTGTTGCGTGTTGCGTGAAACGTCAAACGTCAAACGTCAGTTTTGGTGATTCCGTTTATCTTGCTTTCCCATCCGTTGTCAACGCGTTGTGCCAACAAGACGCGCCCATTTTCCACAACCAATGCTTCAGCGCAGGGTTTTGAATTGTGATAGTGCCATGCGCCGCAATTCACGCAGGGTTGGAGCGCAAAGGCACTGCCCTGTTCGAGCGCTGCGCCACAATGGGAACAAAACCGAAACTGCATTTTCGTAAACAACCCTGTTCAGCGAGATTTAGAATATAATCTAGTCGCGCAATCAGTACCTTTACCAATCAGCGAGGATGTTGCCCAAAACCTGTTTTCTTGTTTTCGTTCTCGTATTCCACCCACACGAACGCGCGAATGCACGAAAACGGGTTGCTGGCAAAGGTATGGCAATACAACATCTAATTGATTGTGCGGAGTATTCAACGAATGCACTGGCACGGCAACAAGATAATAGAACATTTGATTGCATGGCTTGAACTTTCCGATACCATTCCCATTCTCAAGCATCGGCTCTTTATCGGCATGGCGCTTTTCGGCAGTTTCGGTCTTCTCATTGACCTTCTCCTTTCCGCGGCGCTCGGTTTCGACTGGCTCATCAATACATTCAATGTTCTCATGCTCTTGTTCCTGAGCTGGATGGCGTGGCGCTTGTGGCGTCGGCGCAATCGCCAAGAACTGAGCTTGCTCATTTTGTTTTTCGGCTCGACCACGTATCTGCTCGTGATGATGTCGTACAGCACGTGGCGCCTCCCCCTGGAAATCATTCACGCGAGCATTTTACGGGCGATGGCGCCGTGGTTCTTGTGGTTCATGCTGCTCAATATCGGATGCTTTCTCACATTTCGTGCGCGCACGGCTTTGCGCATCTCTTTGGTCATCACGAGTCTCCTGACGGGCATCGTCGTACTGATCGTTGCGCGCGCCACGCCGAATCCACTGATTGCCTTGCACGATTTTTTCGTGCTGTTGTTTTCCAATGTGCTGGTCATCGTGCTCGCTTTTCCCTTGGCGCAATCGCAAGAACGCGATTCGCACATTGATTTTTTGACCAGGCTGCCCAACCGCATGCGCGGTTTTCAAGAACTGGTGAAAGAAATCGAACGCGCCGAACGCTATGGCATTATTTTTACCATCATTTTGTTCGACATTGACCATTTCAAGCAAATCAATGACCGTTTCGGACATCCGACCGGCGATGCCGTGCTTCGCGAAGTGGCAAATTTTATCAACCAACATATTCGCGCCACAGACCTGCTCTGCCGCTGGGGCGGTGAAGAATTTCTGATTCTACTGCCGCACAACGATTTGGCTTCAGGCCGTCTCAAAGCCGAGCATTTGCGCAGTCAAATCAAGAATCGCGCGTTTCATCACGACATACGGATCACTGCGAGCTTTGGCGTCACAACCCATTACCCACGTGACTCGACCAGCACGATCCTCGAACGCGCCGATGCCGCGCTATATCGCGCCAAAGCCAACGGGCGCAACTGTGTCGAAACGGAGTAGCAAATCGCGTATCGCGTATCGCGTATCGCCAATCGCACTACTGCACTATCGCACTACCGCACTGATCACTGATCACTGGTCACTGGTCACTAATCACTGGTCACTAATCACTGGTCACTGATCACTGACTACCCGACCACCTGACTCCCAATCGCCCCATCACTCTATCGCTCCCTCGCTCCCTCTCTCTCCCTCTCCCTCACTCTATCGCAATCCGCAACCGCTTGTTGATTTTCCCTTTGCTCTCGTGACCGACGACGCGAATCATTCCAACCTCGCGTGTGTTTGCCACGTGCGTCCCGCCGTCTGCCTGTAAATCCAAACCGACGATTTCGACGACGCGCACTTGCTCGATCCCCGCAGGCAGCAAATTGATTTTCGTGCGAATCAAATCGGGAATCTGAAATGCTTCCGCGCGCGGCAAAATTTTCGCGCGCACGTCACGCGCGGCGGCAACCTCCGCGTTGATGCGTTGTTCGACCTCTTGCGCAAATTCGCCGCTCATGCGCTCAAACTCAAAATCCATGCGCGCCGTCAGTGGTTCCATGTCGCCGCCCGTGACCGACGCGCCATAGTCGCGGAAAATGACGCCGCACAAAATGTGCAGCGCGGTATGTGTCCGCATCAGCTTGTAGCGCCGATCCCAATCCATCACGCCATGTACCGCAGCGCCGACATGTACGCCCACATGGTCGAGGTGATGCCACACTGCGTCGCCTTGCTTTTTGGAATCCACGACGCGATATTCCACATCCCCCACGCGCAGCACACCAAAATCGCTTGGCTGTCCACCGCTCCGCGCATACAACGCGGTGCGGTCTAACGCGACGCGTTCGCCTTCGACTGCCACGACCATCGCGTCGAATTCCTGCAAATACGCGTCGGCGTGAAAAAGTAGTTCCGTCATTCGATAAGATGTCTCTCGATCCTCTTTCAAATTTTGTACGAAAATTTGAAAGAGGATTGGATCCGCTCAAGACAAAAACCTCTCGCCCCAAATCGGGACGAGAGGTTTCACAGACAAATCTCCCGCGGTACCACCCGCGTTGGCGATGAATACAATTCATCACCCACTCTTTCGGACACCACCATGTCCGCGTTCGGATAACGGGGAACGATGCCGTTTCAATTTACTTTCGCACGGGCGATTGCCCACAAGTGTTCGGAGGCAGTGGCAATGCGCTCGCATTGCAGACTGCCGTCCGGCAACGCGCAGTCCAACTGCGCTATAACGAGATGTGTACTGTCACCAGAGGCGATTTCAGTGAAAAGCTCGGGAAGGATTTTCGGCGCACTCTCGTTACGCGGCTCGCATCATTTGACGCATGTCTGCGTCTCCGCGCTTGCTGAAACATTCGTGTGCGTACTCGTTTCCGTCGTCGCTTTTGGAATGTCGAGAGTATAGCGATGCTGGCGCGGTGTGTCAAATTCAGGACTGGCGCGACAGCGGATTGTCGAAGAGAAAACGCGCCCACTTTTTGTTTGTCGGACTGAGCGCGCTTGGTTCCACAGCCAAAGCCCTTTGTAAGCGCCCCAGATACTCATTGCGCGAGATTTCGCGCCCACCTAATGATTCCGTGTGCGGCGTCAGCACTTGAATGTCAAACAGTTGAAAACCCGCGCGGCGCAACAGCTCAATCAAATAAAACAACGCGATTTTCGACGCATCGGTTGCCGTGTGAAACATGGATTCCGCCGAAAAGAATCCGTTGATTGCCACTCCAAACACGCCGCCCACCAGCTGATCGTCTTGCCAACATTCAACACTGTGGGCATGCCCCATCGCGTGCAACTCTTGGAACGCGCGCCTGAATGTTTCGGAAATCCACGTCGCCTCACCTCCGCGGCGCGGCAAACTGCACCGATACACTACTTGGTCAAATGCCAAATCAACTGTCACGCTGAACGGATGCGCTTTGATTTTCCGCGCGAGTCGCCGTGACACGTGAAACGCATCCAAATCAATAATTGCGCGTGGGTCGGGCGACCACCACGTTACCGGATTGTCAGACCACGCGAACAAGCCCTTGCCGTATCCGTTCAACATCAAATCCGGTGTCAATTCAAAACCGATGGCAACCGGATCATCCGTCGGACCTTGACGCGGATCGGGAAAATCGTCCCCGTGCTCCAAAATCGCGATGCCGTTGTGATAAACCATCTTGCCGCTTGTCAATCGTTGAAAAAAAAACAGCCGACGCGCAGGGGTTTCGCGCGTCGGCGCTCATTCCATCCCAACTATCGCGCGCTCACTACCGGCAAATCTACCATCGTCAACAACCCCGGTTTTGCTTCGACCACGCGCCGCGCGGTGTTCCCTACTACCGCCGCCGTCGAAATATCGCCGTGAATCCCTTTGATGAGAGAATGCAAATCGGGTGTGCCTTCGATCCATGCTTCGTCATACGCCTCCGGCGCATCCACCGCCATTTCCAATTCGAGAATGATCTTGTCTTCGCCTTGAATCAAGCCGCGCCCCCATTGCCGTACGCCGCTTACAAAACCCGGTTCGACAGTAAAGTACTCGGTCTCTACACGCCGGGTCGCCAGCACGGGTTCGATCCGCTCTTGAATCTGATCGAGCTGCCAACCCAAGCCGCGCGCGACCAACGAAACCGATTCGCTCAAGCCCACGTGCCGAATTTCCTGTTTGGCTGCCGCTTCACGGAACGCTTGCTCGGTCATGCCCGTACCGATTTTCTTTTGCAATTGCATCCGCCGCTGGGACGCATCTACGACGCGTTTGACGCGCACGCGTTTCACTTGCTGGCAAACGGCGGTCAGCGCGACGGGCAGCGTATCCATCGCGTAACCCGGATTGATGCCCGTGCCGACGACCGTAACGCGATATTGTTTCGCAAGTTTATTTAATTCGTCCGCGTCCGACGCGTTTTGCGCCCACGGATTCGAGAGTTCTTCGCACGTGGAAACGATATTCTTGCCGGCTTGAATAATTTGGATCAACTGCGGTTTCACCTGTTTGACGTACGAGCCGGTCGCGTGGACGACCAACTGCGCGTCGCGCGCGAGCACGCGTCCCACTTTGTCAGAAACCTTGACGCCTGTTTTTTCCGCCAAGCCAATCACTTCGGCAACGTCTTTGCCCACCTTGTTCGGGTCGAGGTCCACCGCGCCGACGAATTGATAGTTTGCGGGACGCATCGCCAACACGCGCGCGCACGCGGCGCCAATGGGGCCCAGTCCGTACAAAATCACCTTGATTTTTTTGGCTGCCATGTTAGGTCTCCTAAAAACAATACTGTTTAGTTAGTCACCCAAGACCTTCGAGGTTTTGTCGCGAACGCCCGAATTACGCGCATTGTGGAAAAACCTCGAAGGTCTCTGGGCTTATCTAAATCGTATTGCTCCAAAAAGATTCAACCGCGAATCTGCGCGAATCTCCGCGAATGGGACTCGTGATTCGCGTAAATTCGCGCAGATT
Organism: Chloroflexota bacterium; assembly: GCA_016209205.1. Taxonomy (GTDB): domain Bacteria; phylum Chloroflexota; class Anaerolineae; order UBA4142; family SHND01; genus SHND01. The sequence goes on along the minus strand of JACQWQ010000229.1, from coordinate 3,065 downwards.
CGCGGTGGCTCAATTATTCTGCGCCTCTGGCTCCCGCTCTGAGTTAGGCACGCGGCTTGGCGGTCAAAGTTTGATAGATTCGCTGCACATTGTCTTTGTGCAATTTACGCACGACGCCGTCGAGCAAAATGGGCGTGCCGCCGCACGATTCGAGCGTAATGTCCGCGAGTTTTTCTTTGCTGGTGCGCGTCGCCACTTTGGCTTTGACGCGTTCGTAGATGCAATTCAAATAGGCGATTTGGGCGTCAATAGATTCGTCAATTTCGCCCTTGAGCAAAACATCGCCGTGCCCTTGTACGATACTTTCGACGTTCATTTCCTTGATCTGATTCAGCGTATTGATGAGCGTCTCACGGTCGCCCCAATAAATGTGCGGCAGCGCCATGACCGCATCGCCCGCGTACAAGATCTTTTCGCCCTCGATGTAAATGCCGATCCCGTCCAGCGTATGACCGGGCAGCGGCACCAAGCGCAGCACGCGGTCGCCGAGATGAAACGTCAGCTTGTCGGGGAACGTGAGATTGGGCAGTCGCAACACCACATCCGCCAATTCGGGCGTGGACTGTTTGGCTTCATTCAAATTCTTTTCACCGGACTTGCGCAGAATTTCGCGGCAGCGCTCGCTCGAAATAATATCCGCTTCGCTGAAAAGATAATTGCCGTACACGTGATCGGCATGATAATGCGTATTGATGACGTAGCGAATTCCGCGTTTGTTTTGGGATGCCTCGCGCAGAAATTCGAGCATCTCGCGCGTTTCGCGCGGAAACGGCAGCGTGTCAATTACAATGGTGCCCTCGTCGGTCACAATCGCGCCCGCGGTGACCTGAGCGTACAGCTCGCTTTGAAAAATATAAATATCGTCGGTGACGCGTTCTTTGCGCATTGTTTATCCTGTTTACAATGCCCGCGCAGCTAAACACATCACCGTGCGCGGGCATCGCTGTAAATTTGCGGCGAAAGCTTAACATAGCGCAGTGACCTTTGTCAAGGGCATTTTTTCGCGCGCGCGTGGAGGAGCAAAAGTATCCTGCAAGAAATCTACGAGGAGTTGTGAAATTCAGATGACGATGCACACACCAACCATGTCCTGGCTTTCACCAAAATGTAGCGCCCGTGAACTGGAAAACGGTGAAAAGGGCGTCTTTGCGCGGGAATCGCTCGCGCAAGGCGAACTTATTTCTGTGTGGGGCGGTCAAGTCATGACGCGCGCTCAAGTGGCGCAGCTGCCTGAAAAATATCAACACTATGCGACCCAAGTCGAGGAAGATTTTTATCTCGCGGGCGTCAGTGAAGAGGACGCCGATTATTTCAATCATTCGTGTGATCCAAACGCGGGGCTGCAAGGACAAATCGTTCTCGTCGCCATGCGCGACATTGCGCCGGGCGAAGAAATTTGCTTCGACTATGCGATGACCGACGGCAGCGATTACGATGAATTTGAATGTCACTGCGGCGCGCCGAATTGTCGCAAGTTCGTACGCGGCAGCGATTGGCGCAATCCCGAACTGTGGGAAAAATATCGCGGTTACTTTATGCCGTACTTGCAAAAACGAATTGATCGCTTGCGCGCCGCAATCGAAAACGCGAAAAAAAATCCACCCCCTTGAGGGACGGATTTTTATTTGCAAGTTCCCCGCCGCGCCGTGTGCGATTAGGTTGTGAACCCGCTTACAGCAGGTGTGGGTAACCTAGACCCTTCCGAAGTCGCGCTGCCCGCAAGCAACGCAAGCATCGTCAGCGGAAACCGGCTCCCGAATGAAACGTGTTGGCTCAAACTCCACACTCGCATCACGTACACCGCAGGGCTGCCAAAATACTAGCACATTCTATTTCCGTGTCAAGCGGACTCGATGCACAAAAATTTTCGTTTGCGCCGTTGCGCACACATATTCGCGCGCGAAACCTTTTTTTACTTGACCCACAATGGACTCGAATCATTGTACGCATTGTTGCTCAGGTTGCGCATCGCGTCGCCGTCGCGCGCCATGACCCAAATTTGTTGTCGCCCCGTCACACGATTCGACATGAAGGCAAGCTGCGAACCATCAGGCGCATACGTCGGATGCTTGTACCATTCCCACGCGCTGCGCGTCAAGCGCTGACTCTTGCGTGTAGGTAAATCGAGTGCATAGATTTCATCCACTTTGTTAATCTGTGTCACCCACGCAATTTCATCGCCGCGCGGCGACCACACTGGATCATAATCCAGCCAACCGAACGCGGGGGGCCCACCGATGAGCAATGAATCTGTGTTACTCGCGTTATCGTGAATCCAAATCTGCGTGTCGGTTTGCCGAAACACGGGTTCGTCCTCCGGCCCGCGCACATACACGAACGCATGTCCATCCGGCGCCGTCACTTGACGTCGCGCCAGCTCCACCAGCAAATCGGAACAATCGCAGGCGCGCGGATTCGCGCCGTCCGCGTTCATTACATACAGTTTCGGATACAACCCGCCCTCGCGGTCGGTGAAAAAAAGAATTTGATTGCGCAGCGCCGCAATGCGTTCGACAATCGAACGCGGCGTCGCCGCGCGGCGCGGCGCGGTGGGTGAAACGAACGGCGTCCGCGTCGGCGCAACGCGCGTTGGTGTGGCATTCAACGCCAGCGGCGTGGGAATCAAGACCGTCGGCAATGGCACGCGCGTCGGCGCAAGAATTTGCACTGTATTCGGCGCGATCGTTGGCGATGCCACCGCACGCGCGGTAGCCATGTCCGTCGCGGTTTCCGGCGCGTTCGCGGTTTGGGCGACGCTTTCGGCGGCGTTCGTACGCGATGGCGATTGCGAAACCAAATCGCACGCCGCCAAGCCAAACAACAAGCAAAGCAGGAGCGTTAAAGTTGCAAGACGTTTGTTATTCATAACGCAGTGCGTCAATCGGATGCAAGCGTGCGGCGCGATAGGCGGGGTACACGCCAAACACCAGCCCGACGACGGTCGAAAAGGTTGTCGCCATAATCACCGCTTGCCAGTCAAAGACCGGAATCAGCGGCGTTTCGGTTTGCGCGGTCAACAGCGCGACGAGTTGCCCGATGCCGAACGCGAGCAACAAACCAAGCCC
>JACQWQ010000228.1 GCA_016209205.1 Chloroflexota bacterium | reverse complement strand
GGTTTGCGTACACTGGCGATGGGGTTATTGCGCAAAGCCAACATCAAAAACTTTCGAGCGGCGCTGGATGATTTTGCTGACAACTCAAAGCTATTCAAGGGCTTCTTGGAGCAAGTTGATTTTTTATGAGAAAGCCTTGGCGTCTCCCGTGAATCAGATAGATTGAATGTAGCACGCGCGGGGATAGATTGTCAACGGGGGCATTCTGGTGATTACTCGCAAGTGTCAAAAGGCAGTTGCACTGCCGTAGGGCAACGCGCAGTCCGACTGCGCTCGAACAAGATATGCGTAATCAGCAGGGGCATTCTGGAACATGGCAGCCGCGCCCCGAAAAAGCCGTTTGTGGCAAGACAGGAATTGTGATAGGATTCAGGCATAACTCCCCAAAAGTGAAGACGGTTGCGCCGTGAAAACGGCGCAACCGTCTTTTTGCGTACCCAAAATTTTCGATTTCACAAGGAGGCAGTACAATGCACATGCTTCGTTTTCCTCTCGGTAAGCTCGTTTTGGTCGGATGTTTGCTCTTGATTTTTTTGCAAGCATCCGTTGCACTCTCGAACGCAGATAGTCTTTTACAACCCGATGCGAATGCGGCAACGTCTGCTATGACGTACGGAGGCGTTGGTCCTGGACGATATGAAGCGGAATGCGCGACCATGACGCCATCAAACGGTTGGACTTTTCGCAAGGCGAAACGTGCGAGTAAAGGGAGCAACGGCTGTTCAACTTCCGGCAACACCAATTACATCGAATCCGCAGCGACCACGAGCACCGTTTGTCTGAATTTCAAGAAGGCGAGTCGTGTGGGGATTGGCTATGTCGCGGGCAATTACAAGGGAAAAGCCAGCGTAAAACTGTATAATGCGAGCGGCACCTTGGTAGACAGCAAGACGCTCAACGCCTACGATGCTTATTCGTACACTGAGGATTCATCGAACGCGGCGGATACCACCGCCGCCGAGATGGCCGCCGCCAATGGCGAAGACATCTATGCCGCCGATGATACGGTCGGTGCGTACGAAGGGGATGTTGATACCGCCTCGGCGAGCGCAACGATGACCTTTTGGGCGTTCAAGTGGATGTGGTCATCCGACACCATGTCAAATTTTCCGGCGACGGGCAAAATTTGTGTTTCGCCCAAAGGGACAGGCACATTGGGCACAACGGTCTCGCTCGATTATTTTGTGGTCGGCAGTGGTAAGAAAATGGCGCAGCGCGGGATGGTGCGCTGGAGTGACTTTATGTCCCAAGCGGCGACGGGCGCAATGTGGAACATTCGAGTTTGCCAAACGGGTCTACCGAACAGTCCCACCTGTGGCACGAGCACGCAGATGCCGAATGGTTTTCTGCCCGCGACCGGCAGCGACGCATGGCAAGGCTTTATCCCTAAAATCGGACAACCAGATCTTTGGGCGGGAGATGCTTCTAACGGGTACACTGATCCGGGTCACTCGTTCAAGCAAACATATGTATATCCGGTGATTGATGGTGCCAGAGCATATGCGACAGCGAATGGCTATCCCCCCGATACCTATGTACCCCAATATTGGATCCTGTTTAACGAATATGACCTTGCAGGTTTATTTTACAACCCCCCATATTGGGTGCTTCCTCAACCCCCACCCGAGGCGCCTGAATACTTGCACGGTTTTGTGAATGTGATGCAGGAAATCCTTGAAGGATATCAGGACAGAGGAGTTCCCGCCCCCAAGGTTATTCTGGAGACCGGCAGCCAAGTCCACGCACCTGGGAATACAAATACATTTCATTGGGGAGGAAATGGATGTGCACAAAAAATACCACAAGATCAATGGCCCAATTATTGGGGCTGCACTCACGATGGAGATGTTTGGATCACAGTTTTTTGGAATGCGCTGTCGAGTGACATGACCAGCAACCCAGGCGCCTACCCAATGTCCTTTACCACCGTTCAACAAACCATCGGTGGATTGGGTGCGCACTACTATCCAACCGGCGATGGTGCCTGTCAACAACCATCGTGCTATCTGAACACATATCGCGTCATTCAATTCGTGAACGCGGTCAAGGACTGGAAAAACACACATGGGTTTGCCGACCGGGAGTTCTGGCTCACCGAGACCTCCACGGATATCACAGGCGCAACGGGTTGTCTCAATATCCCCCAAAATTCAAACGGGCAATTGATTCTCGGCGTCAACCAGCAGCGGGATTCCTTCGCCTGTAAATTGACTCCCAAGCCCAACATTACCTACAAATATTACAACGTTCGAAACTATGTCGGCAAGTTGCAAGAGGCATTGGCAGATGCTGGCGTAGACCGGTGGGAATGGTTTGCGGAACGCTGGTATAGCGAGTCGAATCCATGTCCATCAGGGCCGATGCTGGGCTTGGGCGAAGAGATGGCGTTGAACGCTGCATGTGACACATATAACGAGAGTCCCTTCGGCAACAATTTCTCGCTCGCCGCACCGTATCGTTGAACCAGCGCCTGTTGATGAAACGAGATGGGCGGCAAACCTTGTGCTGCCCATCTCTACTTTCCAGGATTGGAACAGGCAACAAATCCTCGCATGAACACTGGAACCCTATCTATGCTAAAGATCAAGACACTCTGTGCACGCACCTTACTTTCCGCCCTACTTGCCGGGTTCGTTCTCATTCCAACGATCCATCCTTCAGCTCTTATACATGCTGAACAAGCGTGCATTCCCTCTTGGCAGGGAGTCAACTCACCTAATGTAGCGGGAATGAATAGTGGTCTCGATGCGATTGCCGTGGTTGCGCCGAATGACATTTGGGCTGGTGGAAGGTATTGGCAAGAAGGGCAAATTGATGGCCACACTTTGCTTGAACACTGGGATGGGACTCAATGGACGCTTGTAGACACTCCGGATGTGGGCGGCATAGATGACATTTTCGTTGCCGCGCCGAACGATATCTGGGCGCTCGGTTTTGCGTTCAAGCCGAACACACAATATCTCTTGCATTGGGATGGTTCCACTTGGCAAAAGGTGCCATTGGACATTTACGCACTCGCGCTGGGCGGCACATCCGGTACGGACATTTGGGCGCTCGGATCCCCTTCAATGATTCGGCATTGGGACGGCGCGAGCTGGAGCCCGGTGCCCGGACCCGATCCATCCAGCATTGCAGAATCTATTTCGGATGTAAAGGCGTTTACGCCAAACGATGCTTGGGCAGTGGGACACTGGTACTTCAATGTGACGAGCCACGGTGGTATCATCTTGCATTGGGATGGCACTGCCTGGACGTACACGTACAGAGGATCCGGTGGTAGTTTGCTGAGTGTTGCAGGAACGAGTGGGAAGGATGTCTGGATTGGCGGGAGTACTCAATATGCGCACGGACGCCTATATCATTGGGATGGACAGCAATGGCGCGTGTCGCGCGGTCCGCAACCGCTGCGGGGAACTGTCGCATATACGGGACTTGCGGCACTGGCAACCGACGACGTCTGGACGGTCGGAGGCGTGCAAACATATCCGATAGGGCAATATTATGCTCTCCTTGGGCACTGGGATGGCAAACGCTGGAGCAGTGTCCCCACGCCAACCTTGAGCGAGAGCCATAACTGGTTGGCGGCAGTGGCGGTGGTGAATGCAGAAGATGTGTGGGCGGTCGGCGCACAAGGCGAAATAGATGCCGAACAAACATTGATCATGCACGCGACGCGTCCGTGCTATTTGCCGCCCGCGCCCAAACTACAGCAGCCGCAGAACAATGCCAGCATTTTATTTTCGCCACTCCAACTGGTTTGGAAACAAAGCGCGACCGCCACACACTATGAAATCCAAATGCGCCGTGACAGCACGACGGGACCGTTCATATTGCGCGCCAAAACCAAGCAGCGGAAATATCTCGTCGCAGAGAGATTTGAAGACGGGCAATACTTTTGGCGCGTGCGCGGCTGCAACGGCGGCGGCTGCGGCGCGTGGAGCGCGTATTATTCATTTCACGTCCACAGTCCGTAGCCCAACTCACGTTTTGGTTTAGTACACCAACTCGCCGCGCACGAACGCGGCGGTGCGGGGATCTTGCGGGGCTTCAAAAAAGGTGCGCGTGTCGGCGATTTCAACGAGCTGTCCGTTCAGCAGCAAGCCGACGCGGTGGGCGAGGCGTTTTGCTTGAAAAATGTTGTGCGTGACGACGACGATGGTGACGCCGCGCGCGCGATTCTGCTCGCGCACAATCTCTTCGATGAGGGTCACGTTGTACGGGTCGAGATTCGCGGTGGGTTCGTCCAGCAGCAGGACGCGCGGTTCGATGACCAACGCGCGCGCCAGCGCGACGCGCTGCATTTCACCGCCTGACAATTTGCGCGCGGGCGCGGCTGCCATGTCTTGTAAACCAACGCGTTCGAGCATCTGCGCGACGTTCGCATTCACGTGCGCGCCGCGCAAGCGCAAACCGTACGCGACATTTTCCGCGACACTGCCGCGCAAAAGCAGCGGACGTTGAAACACGGTCGTCACTTGACGCCGCACATCCAGCGGTACGGGCGACGCGATGGTTTGCCCGCGATAGGCAAGTGTGCCGGACGTTGGCGCTTCGAGAAAATTCAACAGGCGCAAGAGCGTGGATTTGCCCGCGCCGCTGGGACCGACGAGCGCGAGGATTTCGCCTTCGTGTACGTCCAGCGCGTTCAAATCCAAGACCGTGCGCGTGTCGTACGACTTGCAGAGATTTTCGAGACGATAAAGAGAGACTGCCAACCTCACCCCCTGCCCCTCTCCTTCACAAGGCGAAGGGATTAGGTTCAATCGAGCGCGTTCCGTTGCAACAGCAGCATCGCGCCGTTGATGAAAAACGCGAGCGTCAACAAAATCAAACCGAGCGCGATGGCGAGTTCGAAATCGCCGGTGCGCGTGTTCAAAACAATCGCGGTGGTCAAGACGCGCGTCTTGCCTTCGATATTCCCGCCGACGAGCATCACCGCGCCGACTTCGGAAATGATGCCGCCGAACGCGGCGACAATCGCGGCGATGACGCCGATGCGCGCTTCGGTCAACACCGTCCAAATTTCTTGCCGTCGCGTTGCGCCCAAGGAACGCGCTTGGACGCGCAGCGCGGGGTCAACGCTTTGCACGGCAGTCATGGTCAATCCGGCCGTCAGCGGAAACGCGATAATGATCTGCGCCGCAATCATCGCGCTCGGCGTAAACAACCAACCGAGTGAGCCAAACGGACCGCTGCGCGACAAGACCAGATACACAAACAGACCGACGACGACGGGCGGCAAGCCCATGCCGGTGTAGAGCAAGGCCGTAATCAAGCCGCGCGTGCGCACACGATACAAGCCCAACGCCGCGCCAAACGGCACGCCCAACACGGTCGCAAACAATAGCGCCGTGCCCGTGACTTGGAGCGTCAGCCAAATGATTTCATAGAGCGCGGCATCGCCCGAAGCAATCAATTGCACCGCTTGTGCGATCCCCGTAAAAATATCGTCCATGGAATAAAGAATGAAGGATGAAGAAAAGAATTTCATCCTTCATCCTTCATCCTTCCGCCTTCCGCTTACGGTTGGGCATTCGGATAAAACAACGGCTGTCCGAATTTATCCGCGCCGAATACGCCGATCATCTTTTGCGTGTCGGGCGAAAGAATCCATTTGACAAAATTCATCGCCATGTCGAATTGCGCGCCGGGATGTTTGTCGGGATTCACCGCCATGACGCCGTACGGATTGAGCAGCGCTTTATCTTTGTTTCCTTGCAGCGAATTGTCGCCCAGCACAATAATCAGGTTTGGTAATTTGTCCTTGATGGCGAGATACGTGCCGCGATCGGTCAAAGTATACATGCCCTTTTCGTTGGCTGCCAAAAGGGTTTCGCCCATCCCTTGCCCGAGCGAATTGTACCAGCTCATTTCTTTGGTCGGCGTTATACCTGCGCTCGCCCAGATGCTCAGCTCTTTGGTGTTGGTGCCGCTCTTGTCGCCGCGACTGGCGAACGGCGCTTGCTTGTCGGCAATGAGTTTGAACGCTTCGACCGACGAAGCCATGCCCGCAATTTTTGCGGGATCCTCTTTCGGACCGACGACGATGAAATCGTTATACATCACGTCAAAGCGTTCGCGCGCGTGACCGTCGGCGACGAATTTGTCTTCGCTCTTGCGCGCGTGCACAAGCACCACATCCGCGTCGCCTTTGCTGCCAATTTCCAGTGCTTGCCCCGTGCCCACCGCGACGACGTCCACCTTGCAATCAAATTTCTTTTCAAAGTCGGGCAGAATCGCCGCGAGCAAACCGGAATCCGCCGTGCTGGTCGTGGTGGCAAGTCGCAAAGTACATGTCCCTGCCGCAGCTTGGGTGGGCGCGGGCGCGGCGGTCGGTTGCGGCGCAGGGGCTGGTGGGACCGGGGGGGGGGGCGCGCCCGCGCAGCCCGCAAAAATGACGAGCAATACCATCAGAACGAGCGCAATCGAAAACGGCTTCATCCTTTTCTCCTTAGGATTCGTCCAACAATAACTTGAGCAGTTTGCCATTAAAGTGCCCCAAGAATCGCCATTGTAAACGATTTCATGCCGGCTTTTTGTGGAAAAGTGCTCAACTTATTTATGGACGAGTCCTTAGAGCAGATTCCGAGTTGATTGGTGGTATCCGCGTAGGGGCGACGGCTTGTCCTCGCCCATTCCGGTTGGGCAACCACGAGGGATTGCCCCTACAACCCACATACGAATGTGGAATTCGCTCTAGGACTTGGGCTTCGCTGTCATTTCGAGAT
>JACQWQ010000025.1 GCA_016209205.1 Chloroflexota bacterium | reverse complement strand
GCTTTTGCACTTTATCAAACGATGCCCCTCGGCGATCAACGCCACGCGCTGGTTCTGCTGGACGGGCTTGCGGCGCAGGGCTTCCGGGCGCGTCCAGTATTGGAAGCCGCGCTGCTGCACGACGTTGCCAAACGGAGCGTCGGTCTCGGCTATCGCACCGGCGTTATCCTGATGAATAAATTTTCGCCCACCGCGCTCGCCCGCGTGGCGCGCGCCAACCCGAACGATTGGCGCTATCCGTTTTACGTTTCGCTGCACCATCCCGAATTGGGCGCAGAGCTCGCCGCACGCGCGGGCGTGACGGAACCCACGCTGACTTTGATTCGCGCACATCAAATGACGACACCAGCTTTTCAAGACCCACTGCTCTGTGAATGGCATCGCGCGCTGAAAACGCTCGATGATGTGAACTAGGAATGTTTGCTGCCCGAATTTTCATAAGCAGTTTGACCGCGTGCTTGATCGTGCTCGCCGCGTGTCAGCCCAGCCCAACGGCGACGCCGACCGCCGCGCCCGCCGCGCCGACAACCGATACGCCCGTTCCGACCGCGACGCGGACAGACATTCCGAGCACTGCCACAACGATTCCGCCGACCGCGACCGCCGCGCCGCCGACGCCAACGCCTCTGCCCCCGGTCGCGACGACGAAAATCATTGTGAATGTGCGTGCGGGTCCGGGTGCGGCTTTCCCGGTGATCGGCAAATTACCGCGCGGCGCGTCGCATGAAATCTTGGGCAAGAGCCAAGACAGCAAATGGTGGCGAATCAATTTCGAGGACAAGCGCGGGTGGATTGCGGCGGACTTTACCACTGTGCGCGGCGGAACGAGCGGTGTGCCAGTCATTGCGGTGGCGAAACCGCCAACGGCAACGCCATTACTGACACAGGTCGCCATCCCGCGTTTGCGCCCAACCTTTACGCCGACGGCGGATATTCCGTTGAGCGGCGGACGGATTTATTTCGTCGTCAAGCAGGCGGATGACAGTTACACGACCGCGTGGGTGCGCCCGCAAAAAAAAGATCAGGTTTTTTCGGACGTTACTTTGGGAATCCTGCCCGGCGATTTGAACAATGCTTTGGGCACGAATGCTTCACCGCTCGATTGGTCAAATCGCACGGGCAAACTCGCGTACGTCGTCGGCAGCGGCACGCAGAATAAATTGCAGACGATTGACCAGAACCAAAACGTCGCCGACGTTACTTCGCACGGCGCGATTGTGACGCCGCGCTGGTTTGGCGACGGACAGCAGTTGGCGTACGTCGGCTATGACAATAATTTTCAGAACCAAAAAATTTTTCTCGTCAACGCCGACGGGTCCAACAAGCGCGAATGTTTCGGCGCGCGCAGCGGTGAAACATTGCGCGGGCTGGCGGTCTCGCCGATCACGAGCGAAATCGTTTTTGTTTCCAATTACAGCGGCGGCTCGGAATTATGGAAACTCGATTCGAACTGCGGCGGCTTGGTCCGGCTGACCCAATTCAACGTGGACACGACCGCGCCGGCATTTTCGCCCGACGGCAAACAAATCACATTCGTTTCCAATCAAGCCGGTGCGAGTCAATTCGACGTCTATGTCATGCAAAGCGACGGCACGAACGTGCGGCGCTTGATCATGGGATTCAGTCCGATTTTTTCGCCCGACGGTTTGTGGCTCGCGTTTTCGTCTAACGGCGAAGTGTATATCATGGACATTACCGGCAATCGGATCCAGACCGTCGCGCCGGGGTATCGCCCGGCATGGGCAGGTGAATGAAACGAGAGGTGGCAAGATGATTGCAACAACGGATATTGGGACGTTGATTACGCGCAAGGCGAACATTCGCGGCGGGCGTCCGATTATCGCGGGGACGGGTGTGACGGTGCGTCGAATCGTGGGTTGGTACAAGTTGGGGGACACGCCTGAAGAAATTGTTGAGCATTTCGGGCATCTGACGCTGGCGCAGGTCTTTGCTGCCCTCGCGTACTATCACGCCAACCGCGATGAAATTGAAAATGACATTGCCGAAGAAGAACGCGAAGTCGAGAGATTGGAGAAAGAGTTCTTGGCGAAGGAACGAGCCAAATGAAAATTCGTCTGTACATGGACGAGGATTCGATGGAAGAAAATCTGCTTGGCGCTTTGCGTGCGCGTGGTGTTGATGTCATTTCCGCGTTGGAGGTGGGAATGACTCACCAAGATGATTCCGAACATCTCGAATATGCTACCGCAAACGGGCGTGTCCTCTGCACATTCAACATCAAACATTTTCTGCCATTACACACCCAGTACTTGAATACGGAAATGCATCATGCCGGCATGATTTTGGCCAAGCAACAAGAATACTCGCTTGGCGAAGTGATGCGACGCATTTTGAAATTGCGCGCCGCTTTGAGTGCAGAAGACATGCAAGACCGCGCGGAATTTCTCTCCAGTTGGAAGTAAAACATGAAACCACGACTCACCATCATCGGTCTCGGACGACTCGGTTCGTCCATCGGGCTCGCGCTGAAAAAGAGCGGCGCGGAATTGGAAATCATCGGACACGACAAGGTGCGCGACGTCGGCAACGCGGCGCAAAAAACGGGCGTTGTGGACAAGCACGATTGGAATTTGTACAACGCGTGCGAAGGCGCCGGGCTAATTCTTTTGACCATGCCGCTGGCGGGTGTGCTGGAGACCATCGAACTCTTGAAAGACGATCTCGTTCCGGGCGTCATCGTGACCGATACCGCGTCGGTCAAGGAACCGGTAACGCGAGCCGCGCGCGCCTTCAAGCCCGGCGTACATTTCATCGGCGGGCATCCCATTTTTCGTCCCACACGCGATGGCGCGGTCGCGGGTGCGGAGGCGCACGCGGATTTGTTTCAAAACGCGATGTATTGTTTGACGCCGACGGTGGATGCCGACCCTGACGCCGTACAAGTACTGGCCGGTTTTGTATCCATGCTCGGCGCGAATCCATTGTTTCTCGATGCCACCGAACACGATGGGCTTGCCGCTGGCGCGCAGCATCTGGCAACGGTCATGGCAGCCGCGCTGTTGAAAACGACCACCGCGAGTTCCGGCTGGCGCGAGTTGAACAAATTCGCAGGAGATGACTATTTCAATGCAACCCAGTTGGCAACCCGCGAGGTAAAATCCACCGCCCAAATTTTGCACCTCCAGCGCGCGGTTTTGCAGCTCTGGATTGACCAGTCTGTGCAAACCTTGCGCGAATTAAAACAGCTGCTCGCTCAAGACGACCCCGCGGCATTGGAAAAATTTTTGGCGACGGCGCAAGAAGCGCGCCGCCAGTGGCTCGCCGATGAAGTGGGCGCGCCAAGTCACGCGGTAGATTTGTCCGAAGTCAAGTCCGGCGCAGCGCGCATGTTCTTGGGTGGACTGGCAAATCGCGTTGGAGGCAACAAGAAAAAGTGACAGGTAACAGGTGACAAGTGGCAAGCCACGTCACCCGCCACCCGTCACCCGTCACCTCAGATTATGAATTCTCTTTCCTTTGTCATTCCTGCCTTTAATGAAGAACCGAACGTCGCCGAAGCATTGCGCCGCGCCTCGGCAACCTGTCAAACGCTTAATTTCGATTACGAAATTATTCTGGTCAACGACGGCAGCCGCGACCGCACAGGCGAAATTGCCAAGAGCATGATCGGACAAATTCCAAATTTGCGCGTGGTGGAAAACAATCCAAATCGCGGGTACGGCGGTTCGCTGAAAGCGGGTTTTTACGCGGCAGTCAAAGAATGGATTGCCTTTGCGCCGAGCGACAATCAATTTGATTTCCAGCAAGCGCGCGATTTGATGGCGCAAGCGGGCAAAGTCGGCATCGTCACCGGCTATCGCGCTAACGATGCCGACTCGTTCATGCGGCGCGTGAACCGGTGGGGGTGGAATTGGCTCGTACGAATTTTGTTTGGCTACATGACGCGCGATATTGATTGCGGTTTCAAACTCTTTCGCCGTGAAATTTTGCAGCACGTCACGCTCTTGTCGGATGGCGCGATGGTGGACACCGAACTATTGGCGGGCGCACGCGCGCGCGGTTACGAAATCGTCGAAGTGCCGCTGAAACATTTGCCGCGCACCGCCGGTTCGCCGACGGGCGCGAATTACAAAGTGATTCTGCGCGCGTTCCGCGATCTGGTGCGTTTTCGGTTCCGGTTATGGCGCGAATTGGAAGATGAAAAAAAGAACCGGGTGAAACCAGCGACCACCGAACAGTGAAACCAAGATTGGAGAAATCCAATGTCCATTGAATATCAAAACATCATTACGATAGAGCCGGGCAAGCGCAGCGGCAAACCCTGTATTCGCGGAATGCGTATCACGGTTTACGACGTGCTGTCTTATTTGGCTTCGGGAATGACCGTACAAGAAATACTTGACGAGTTCGAATATCTCACCGAGCAAGACATCCGCGCGTGTTTGAGCTACGCGGCAGACCGCGAACGACATCTTTTGGTTGCAGTATGAAACTGATGTTGTTCCAGAAAAAAGCTTTAGCTCCGTGATGGGGGCAAGAATCCCAAAATGATTTCACGTTTTGCGCGATACCCTTTTGGTGCCTTGGTCACAAGTCCCATTCGCATCAAGACATTTAGATCCCGTTGAATGGTCTTGTCTGTTTTATGTGCGTACGCTTCTGCGATCCT
>JACQWQ010000238.1 GCA_016209205.1 Chloroflexota bacterium | reverse complement strand
CACGAGGGGGTATGGGCTCACCATCTTTCGGACGAGTTTTACACTCGGGGTCTGAGCGGAGTCACCATACCCATTGGCGAATTGCTTATCTATAATATATCAGGTCTTGGGTCACGGCTTATCTAAACCGTATTGGGCTTGAAGCAAAACAGGTCCGCGCGCTGCTCGACAGTAAACCGTACGACGTAATTCATTATCACAACATTTCGCTGTTGGGTCCCCAGGTGCTCGCCTTGAAACCGGCGCGCGGTCGCCCGCTGAAAATGTATACCACGCACGAACATTGGTTGATTTGTCCGACGCACGTGCTCTGGAAATTTAATTCGCGCACGTGTGAAAAACCGGAATGTTTCAAATGTTCGCTCGTGTCCAAGAAACCGCCGCAGCTGTGGCGTTACACGTCCATGCTCGCCGATGCCGGAGCGCACGTGGACAAATTCGTTTCGCCGAGCCGCTACACCGCGCAGATGCACGCGCAGCGCGGCTTTCCCTATCCGGTGGAACAGCTGCCGTACTTTATTGACCGCGCCGACGACGATTGGCAAAACCCCGCGCCGCGCCCACATCCGCGTCCTTATTTTTTGTTCGTGGGCAGATTGGAGCGCATCAAAGGACTCGATACGCTCATCCACGCGTGGCGGCATGTCGGCGACATTGATTTGCTGGTCGCGGGCGAAGGAACGTACGGCGAAACATTGCGCGCGCTGGCGGCAAATGATCCGCGCATCAAGTTTCTCGGCGCATTGCCGCAGCGCGATTTGGGGGGGTTGTACTATCACGCGCTCGCCGTGCTCGTCCCGTCGCTGACCGTCGAGACGTTCGGAATTATTTTGATCGAAGCGTTTGCGCGCAAGACGCCGGTGATCGTGCGCGATTTGGGTGCGCTGCCCGAAGTAGTGCAGGACAGTCGCGGCGGTTTTGTGTTTCGCACCGAAGCAGAATTGATTGACGCGCTTGGGCGGCTTGCTTCCAACGCCGGACTGCGCGCGGAACTCGGCGCGAACGGCTATAACGCGTTTGTGCGTTGGTGGTCGCGCGAAGCGCATTTGGAAATGTACATGAATATGCTGCGCACACTTGCCCTCGAAAAATTGCAGCGCGTTCCCTGGGAAGATTCAAATGTGAATGCCGCTGCGTTTCCACACGCGCAGCTCTTGCAAGACCCCAAGGGTTTTCAAACTATATTGCCATCGAGTCACGTAACGTAACAAAACCCTTGGGGTCTGGGTAAACATGATTCAGACTTTTGCTTCCACCCCGCGCGTCGTTCTGCCGCATCTGGGCGCACCCTTGAGCGCGCACCCGGTCGAAACGGCGCCGACGCTTTCCGTTTCGGTCGTCATCGCCTGGGTGAATTCGCTGGCGTTGATTTCAAAAAGTTTGGACGCGCTGCGCGCGCAAACGAATGCCCCGGGTGAGATCATCGTCGTCACGCGACACGACGATGCGCGGCAAGCTGCACTGCGACGCGATTATCCCGAAATCACTTTGCTCGCCGCGCCGCGCGACATGCCTATCACCGCGCTGCGCAGTCGCGGCATTCGCCGCGCGCACGGCGACATTGTCGCCGTCACCGAAGACCACTGCTCGCCGTCGCCCGAATGGATTCAAACGATTCGGGAACGGATGGAGACGACGCGCTGCGCCGTCATCGGCGGCGTCGTCGAAAACGCGCGCACAGAACGCCTGCGCGATTGGGCTGCGTTTTTGACAGAGTATGCAGGTGCAGTCCGCTCCGATGTTGACGAAAACGCGGCGCAAGCTTTGCCCGGCAACAACGTGGCGTATCGCCGCAGTGTCATTGCCGGATTGAGCGAGACGCTCGCACGCGGGCAGTGGGAATCGTTCTATCACCGCGAACTGGAACGCAAAAACGCCGCGCTGTATTTCGAGCCGAACTTGACGGTGCTGCACGATCGCCCGTTTGATTTTTTCTACTTCCTCTGGCAGCGGTTTCACTTTTCGCGCTCGTTCGCGGCGATGCGCAATCAATCGTTCACGCCGATCCAACGCGTAAAGTACGGCGCCGCGTGCGTGATTTTGCCGCCGGTGCTGCTGCTGCGCGGGTTTGTCACCCTGTTCCAGAAACAACGCCACGTCGCGCGCTATTTGCAATGTTTGCCGCTGATTGCATTGTACGTAACTGCCGGCGCGGTGGGCGAAAGCATCGGTTATTTTTTCGGCGGCGGCAATAGTTTGAGGATGGTCGAATGACTACATTCGGTCGAAGGATTACATTTGGCTTGATTGGCTATGGCGCGATTGGCGCACTGCGCGCGCAGGCGTTGGAACATACACCCGGCGTGCGGTTGGGCATGATTGCCGAACCGGTGGACGAACGCCGCGCGGCGGCTGCCGCAAAACATCGCGCGCCGACGACGCGTGCATTGGACGAAATGCTGGCGGACCCGCAGATTGACGCGGTGGTCGTGTCCACGCCGCCGAATCTGCACCATGCGCATTGTGTCGCGGCATTACGCGCGGGCAAACATGTGTTGTGTGAAAAACCGCTCGCGCCGACGCTTGAACAAGCGCGTGACATGGTTGCCGTCGCGCAAGCGTGCGGCAAAGCGCTGGCGACAGGTTTCAACTATCGCTTTTACCCCGGCGTGATGCGCGCGCGCGAATTGATCGCGCAAGGACAGCTCGGCGAAATTGTGTACGTCAAGAGTTACGCGGGTCATCCCGGCGGTCCCGAATTCACGCACGCGTGGGTGCACAATCCCGAAATCGTCGGTGGCGGCGCGTTGATGGACAACGGCATTCATGTCGCGGACTTGACGCTGCATTTTCTCGGAACGTTCGCCGCGAGCTGTGGACTGCGCAGTGAAAGCGTCTGGCAATTCGCGGGCAGTGAAGACAACGGGTTTGTTTTGGCGCGTTCGGAGGATGGGCGCATCGGAATGCTGCACGCGTCGTGGAGCGCGTGGCGCGGTTATCAGTGGCGCGTGGAGGTTTGTGCAACCAAGGGCGCGCTTGAAATTTCGTATCCGCCGATGCTGCTGCTGCATTACGAACGTCCCGACGGCGCGGCGAAACACGGGCGCCGCCGCCTTCACACCTTTCCCGTTTTTCAAATTCAAGAGCGGCTGCGTTCGTATCGTTGGACGGTCGTGCAGAGTTTGATCGCCGAACAAGTGGATTTTGTCGCGCGACTGCAAGGCAAAACTTTTGTCGGCGCGACGGGCGCGGATGGTTTGCACGCGGTGGAACTCGCACAGAGCGCGTATCGGGATGTGACGGTAGCAGCCCCGGTGTCTCACACTGGTCATTTCGAGATGGTCATACCTTTTGGTATGTGTAACCACAGAAACTTTTCCAACGCGAATCCCTCAATTCTTCGGGACAGATTCTACGCGAATCCAGCCGAATCCCTCAATTCCCTCAATACTTCGGGACAAGCCTTCGGGACTAGGTTCTACGCGAAATGTTTTAGGTTCTATTGGATTCGTGAAGATTGTGTATTAGTCAATCACATTGTAGACACGCTACGCTCTTGATGGATTACCAAATCCAGCTGTCCTCGGCGGTGGATGTGTCCCTCTGCGGCGAGCGGTGCGGTGTCTAGGATGTTGTTGCCCAATACAGATTCGTGAAGATTGGTTGCGATTCGCGCTCAAATCGCTTGCGATTTGCATTCGCGTGTTCCGTCCGAGAGCTCGAGCGGAACACTGGATGTTTCTGAGCAGTGGAGCAAGGCGGAGCGAGAAATCGCGACTGTGGTGATGCCCGTTGGCTAGAAATTACATTTATCTCGCCGTTGCCGAAATGGCGAGCAAGGTCGTCACGTTCGCGGCGATTGCGTTCCTCGCGCGCGTGGTCGGTCCAGCCGCGTACGGTTATTTTGAATTTGCGGCGGCAGCGTTGTTTTGCGCGGGACTGATTGTAGATCAAGGTCTCGGTCCGTACGGCGCGCGGGAAATCGCCAAATCACCAGAGCGCCCCACCGAATTGGTGTGGCAAATTGTCGCGCTGCGTTTCGGGTTGGCGCTGTTGGCGACGGGCGCGGTGCTCGTGTTTGCATTCGCGTTCGAGCATCTCCCGGTGGTGACACAGCTGCTGCTGATTTACGCGTTTGATCTGCTGTTGATGCCGCTCTTGCTGCAATGGGTTTTTCAGGGGCATGACGCGATGGGCGCGGTCGCCGCGCTGCAGGTCATACGCCAAACCCTTTTCGGTCTCGTCATTTTTGCGTTTGTCCGCGAACCCGCGCAAGTGTGGATTGTCGCCGTTGCCGAAGGCGTCGGCGTGGCGGGCGCGGCGCTGTGCGGCATGGCAAAATCTGTACGGCGTTTCGGCTGGGCGTGGATGCCGCGTTTTTCGATTCCGCTTCAAGTGCTGCGCGAAAGCATTCCCATCGGACTCGGACAAATTTTTTGGGTCGTGCGCATGTACGGCGCGACGCTGTTGGTTGGACTGGTCGCTTTGCCGCAAGAGGTCGGTTACTTTGGCGCGAGCGTGCGCGTGTTTGTGGCGCTGCACGCGTTCATCTATCTCTATTTTTTCAACCTGCTGCCTTCGCTGGCGCGTAAATGGCAGGCGGGCAATGCGAGTTTTGAAACCTTCACGGCGCGCCATGTGCACCGCATCGCGTGGCTGTGTGTGATTGCAGTGCCGCTGTGGATCATCACTGCGCCGTTCGTCATCACTGCGGCGTACGGCGCGGCTTTTGCTCCGGCAGCCGGAGTGCTGCAATGGCTCGGCATTGTTTTCGGCGCGGCGTGGGTGGACGGACATTATCGTTTCGGTCTGATTGCCGCCGGAGCGCAAAAAGCGGAAATGCAAACGCAGCTGTTCGGCGCGGTGACGGCGGTGGTGACGATTCCATTTTTCTACTGGCGCGCGGGACTCGACGGCGCGGGATTCGCGCTGCTGTTGGCAGAACTGGTTGTCTGGGCGGCGGCGTGGTGGTTTGCGCGTACGAAATTGAATTTGAAAGGACACGCGGTTTTGTTGCTTCGTCCGGTCATTGGGATGTTGGGCGCAATCGGATTGTTGTGGCTGACGACGGCGCTGCCGCTCGGCGCGCGCATTGTGGTGGTGGCGGGCGTACTGGGCGCGAGCATGTTTGTGTTGGATGGGGAGTTGCGTTTGGACTTGTACACACAGATTCGATCTATGCGCGCGCAGCTCCGCGAGCGCGTAGCGCGACTGGCGCGTATACGTTCGACATAGGGGGATGGAAACGATGACGACCTCTGCAAAAAATCAAAATGGCGCGCGTGAAATGGTAATCATCGGCGGTGGACCTGCCGGATTAACCGCCGCGTACGAATTGGCCAAGCTGGGCGAACATCCGGTCGTGCTCGAAAAGCGCGACAAGGTGGGCGGATTGTCGCGCACGGAAACGTTCAAGAATTTTCATTTTGACATGGGCGGGCATCGCTTTTTTACCAAAGCGCCCGAAGTCAATCGCATGTGGCGCGAAGTGATGGGCAAAGATTTTCTCTTGCGCCCGCGCCTCTCGCGCATTTATTACAACAACAAATCTTTCCATTATCCGCCCAAACCGTTGAACGCCCTCTGGGGATTGGGCATCCTGCAAAGCGCCCTCGTCATGCTAAGCTATGTGCGCTGGCAGTTATTCCCGTTCAAGGTCGAAGAAGCCTTTGAACAATGGGTGACCAATCGCTTTGGGCGGCAGCTCTTTTTGACCTTTTTCAAAACGTACACGGAAAAGGTGTGGGGCATCCCCACGTCCGAGCTCAAAGCCGAATGGGCGGCGCAGCGCATCAAAGACCTCTCGCTCAAGACCGCAGTGGTCAGCATGTTTTTGAAACCGGGGAAAAAGCTAAAGACACTGATCGAAGAATTTCATTACCCGCGTCTCGGTCCCGGCATGTTGTGGGATAAAGTGCGCCGCAACGTGGAGCTGCGCGGCGGACACGTGTACTTGAATCGCGAGGTCGTTCGCATCGAGCGTTCCGGCAATCGCATCACCGGCGTCGTCGTGGACGGCAACGGTCAAACCGAATGCATTCCGGGCACGGATTTTATTTCGAGTATGCCCGTGAGTGAATTCATCAAAAAACTTGACCCCCCGCCGCCCGAGCCGGTTTTGCGCGCTGCACAGCAGCTCTGGTATCGCGATTTCTTGACCGTGTGTCTCATCGTCAATCAGCCCAATCTCTTCCCCGACAACTGGGTCTATGTCCATGCCCCGACAGTGCGTGTCGGACGCATCCAGAATTTCAAAAACCAGAGCCCGGCGATGGTGGCCGACCCGCAGAAAACCAGTCTGGGGTTGGAATATTTCTGCAATGAAGGCGACGATCTGTGGAGTATGGCGGATACGGACCTGGTGGAACTCGCCAAACGCGAGATCGCAACGGTCGGTCTGGCGCGTTATCAAGATGTCGAAGAGGGCTGTGTCTTTCGAGTAGAAAAATCGTACCTGGTATATGACGCGGACTATCGCGACCATCTCGACGCCGTGCGCGAATATCTCGGGACGCTCGAAAATTTTCAGACCATCGGGCGCAACGGACTGCATCGCTACAACAATCAAGACCATTCGATGTTGACCGGGATGCTGGCAGTGCGCAATATGCTGTACGGCGAAACCAATGATTTATGGAATGTGAACGCGGACATGGAATTGTCCTAATTACAGTTGGCAATTCCAACCTTGCAAGGACGAGTTGCGTTATCGCAACATATAAAAACCCGGCGTTGATACGAACGCCGGGTTTTGTATTTTTTTGCGAGGCGCGAGGTCAAATAAAGCAATAACGCATTCGCACGGTGTTAATGGCGCTGTTGGCGGCGTTTCCAATTTTATCCTCGGCGCGGACATAGTATTCGAGGAACTGATCCTGCGAGCCGCTGGCGGCAACTTTGTTCGACTGAATCCGCGCGCTTTGATAGCGATTCCCGCCGATGGATTTCATCGTCGTCGCCTGAAACTGCGCGGTGCCCTGTCGTTTGTAATACAGCACGACGTTTCCGATTCCCGACGCATCCGCGACATCGGCTTCTATCTCTACAAAATAATCTCCGGCACAGCCCGACGTTCCGTACCAAATCGGATCGGAGGATTCACCAATGTTCTCGATGCTGGGCGGTTGTGTGTCCGGCGGCGGCGGTGGGGACGTAGGCGTTTTCGTCGGCTTGGGCGGCGCGCTGACTTGAATGGTCACTTGTTGGGTGGTCGTTCCGCCAGCGTGCTGGACTTGGAGCGTATAGGTTGTCGTCGTTCTCGGACACACCTGTTGGTCGCCGTCGCCGACGACGCCCTGTCCATTCAAGAAAACCGCTTGCACAAATTCGGTGCGCCAATGGAGCACCGTACATTGTCCTTGGGGCAACGCGGTGTTGTCTGTCCAAAACTGAACTTGGGCAGGTGGGAGCAAAGTTCGCGTGTGCGTTGGCGTCGCAGTAAAAGCAGGTGGAACATTGATGGCTGTGCGCGTGGGGGTCGGGGAAATGGGGACGGGTGTGACCGGTCGCGTTGGCGTTGCGGTGGCCGATTGCGCGGGCGGTTGAATGGGCACACGCGTGTGTGTCGGCGTTGCGGTAACGGGTTGAGCGGGCGGTTGAGTGGGTACACGCGTGGGCGGCGGCGTCGGTGTGACGGCGATGGAGCGGGCAGGCGGCAAAGTTGGCGTCACGCCCTGTGCAATGGACGCGCCGACGCGAACGCGCACCGGGAGCGATTGCCCTTGTACACCCGCCGCGTTTTTCGCGTGAACCTGAAGCGTGAACTCGCCGCTGCCCGGCGGCTGCCACGGCTGCTGCATCGAGACCAGGCGCGCGTTCGGATTAGGGTTTGCATCGCTGCGAATCAGCTGGTCATTCACGTACAGATCGAATTGTGAGATGCCGTTTTCATCGGCGGCGTGCGCCTGGACGATCACAACGTCGAATGCGAGCGTTGCGCCGTCGAGCGGCGCGTCAATCCACACGCGCGGACCGGGACCCTCGAGCGGCGCGCCGCTGCAGGCGGCGAGCACAAGCGCGCTGCATCCGAAAAGAAACAATGTCTTGAGACGCATGGGTTTACCTCGCAGGGTTCAAAAACGCGGGTTGGGACGAAGATGAAATCGAACGGCGCAGCTGCCATCTGCCCCGCTTCCGGACACGGTAAACGTTTCATCCGTCAAATCCCATTCGGCTTCGGTACGCGGCGGAATGCGCAACAGACCGATGCACCAAATATCATCCGGACCCGGATCACGCTCGTAAAACGCGAAAAAGAAATCCAAGCCCTCGCCAGCCAACATGGGATACACGAACAGATTATTGTTCTGGCTGAACGACGCAAGTGGACCGGCGCCGCCCGCCGGAATTACGCTGGGCGCCTGGCGGATACTCAGATATTCATTGGCAAAGCGCGCGGTCTCGCCTTCGTCCAAATCCGTTGCCAGCCGCGCCGCGCCGCAGATGGTCCCGGTGGAAGAGAAAAAGGCGTTGACGATCAAAACGGGCGGAAAAAGAACGTCGCTCAGAATAGCTTCAATTGGCGGTTCGGTTCCGCAGCTCGAATTCCATTGAATGATCGTCGCGTCCCCTTCTGCTCCGGGATGGACTCCATCGCTCGGCGCAAAAAGCATACTGCCATAGCTGTTGACCGACTCGTCCAAAAAACACGGATCGGCATCACACAGATCGTTGCCCGTCGTGACGTCGAGCAATTCCACAATCATCGGGATCGGACAATCGCTAATTTCGAGCGGCTCACTCCAGGGCGATCCAATCGGCTGTCCGGTGGCAGGGTCCACTTCTGCGAGAAGGGTCTGGACCCGGTAGATCACCCTTGGACAATCTGTGCGCGGCGGGCGCACGAGAGGCACGGTATTGATGGCGATAGGGACTTGCGCTTCGAGCGGCGGCGGCGCGCTGCCTACAATTTCGGCTTCAACATTAAAGCCCTGCAAAGGACGCTCAAAGCCAAAGGGCACGAAAAAGGTCCAGCCCAAACCGGGTGCATTGACGCGTCTGCCAGTATTTGGATCGTCCCACCAGTCCGACCGGCGCAGACGGGTTGGGCGGGGAACGGTCGGATCAATCAGCGCATGTTGCGCGGAGGGCGGTCCTTCGCGCGTGATCAAATAGTGTTGGATTTTGTACTGGACGCGCAAGCCCCCTGTATCCGATGCCGCTTCGACGATCAAGGGCGCGTCGTGCCATTCGGAATGATGATGCGTCTGACGCAGCAGCCCCAATGATTCGGGCAGCAACGCGCCCGTCCGCCACCCCAAACATTCCGCCGCCATTTCGAGACCGCTCGTGCGAGGCGCGATCAATGTTACGCGTGTCCCCTCGAGCGGCGCGCTGGCGCTGTCCCAGTGGCTGTCGGCTAGCGTGATGAATTGTCCGGGTGAATCCGGCACGCGCTCAAAGGGCAAGCCCGCCAGCGAGGCGTAACAGTACAACCGCTCGAACCTTTCAGTCGTTTCCGCTGCTACAAGTTCCCATTCCACCGATTCGACCTCACCCGAGACACGCGCGCACGCGGCGCCGATAGTCACCGGGTTGCTCGGTTCGCTCACACTGCCGCCTGCTGCGTTCTCTGCCAGTACTGCATAGCTAACGGTCCCAACGGGCGGGTGTTCGTCCATAAAGCCAAGATACGCCGAGCCGCTCGCGTTGGTCAGAGTTGTGCTGATGCGCTGCAAGCCGCGATAGATACGGAACACGACAAAGCGAGCGCCGCCTGCGGAGTCATCTGCCCACGTCACATTCACTTGGCAATCCGACGTGAGCTCGGCGCGGAGCGCGTACGGCGCGCGCGGCGGAGTTTCACCTGCGCGCGGCAGTGGTGGACAGCCAAAAGTATCGGGCGGCGCGAAACTGCAAAACGGACTCGCGCTCGGGGCGCCATAGGGAGCAAGCGCATCGAGCGCAGTACCATCAGTGGATGGGCATCCCGGTGTTCCGGGCGACATGAAACTGCAAAGCGTTCGCGCGCCGAGATCGCCAAAGGGCGCGAGCGGTTCGTCCGGTTCGGCGGCGGGGGCATCGCCCGGCGGCGGAGGGGGGGGGGAAGCGGGCGGCGGTTCAATCGAAGGAGCGTCGGAAGGCGCGTCCGCAGAATCATCGGGGTTGGCGGTATCGGGCGAAAAGGGGACGACAATGGCATCGCCGGGTTGTGGTTCGCCATTGCCGAGTGCGGGATTGCGTCGGCGGATTTCGGCGGCGGTCGTATGATATTTCTCGGCAAGGAGGTCAAGATTCTCGCCGGGGCTGACGATCACCTGTGTGGTGGGATCAAACGGCGGTTCGACGATCACCGGACGCGCTTGGACGGCAATCAAGGACGCATCGCCTGCATAGCCCTGCGTATCTATGGCGCGCACGAAAATCGTGTACGCGGCTTCGCCGGTCGGACGCCACACCTGGCTTGCAGAAAACGGGGCGCGCTCGGCGGGCTTGGGGTTGAGCTGCGTTCCGGCGAGCTTGCCGTTAATCCAGAATTCCACGCGGGCGATGCCGTCAGGGTCCGTCGCGTTCGCAACCACGAGCGTGGTGTAATTCACCGCGATGGTCGCGCCATCCGTTGGCTTGGCGATCAACACGCGCGGGAGCGAAACGGTTTGCGCGCTGCGCCAGAACGAATAGCCCGCGCCAACCAGAGTGAGCAGCAAACACAAACCCACGAGCAAAGCGACGCAGCCGGGCAAACGCGAACGGCGGCGCGGCGCGCGAGAATGTTCCGGAATCGTCGGCGGTCTTTGCTCGGGTAGATGCGATGGACGCATTGTTTTGTCCCTCCGGCGCATTTTCAACGCCAAGACCTGACAGGTTTTTATCGCGTGCGCGTTGCATATACTATTCGCGATGTACGCCGCGCCCGCGACATGTAAAACGTACGTTTCGCCAAACTACGGCTTGGCAAAAACCTGTCAGGTCTCGGTCGCCATTTTCGAGTCAGCGCGGATCAAACTCCGGATTCGTCACATCCGCGATATAACTCCACCAATTGAGTCGAATCCCATTCATCCGTCCCGCGACTTTTGGGAATCTCGAAAACCACCAGCGGTGATGCCCGCGAATATCGCCGCTGCCCCACGTATTGGCGTTTTGCATTTTTTGGACGCGGGGCAAATTCGGGAACGCGAGCCAATCGTCCGCGTACGTTACGACGGGCGTCGTGCTGCCCCATTCGTAATCCTTTTGCGAATTCGGCGCATAGTGCACGTTGCCGCACTGGGCGTTGCCCGGCGCGATGCGGTCGTACAACAAAAATTTCGCAAACAAATTTGTCTCGGCAAATTTGACCGCGTCGTACGCTTCGGGTCTGTTCTTGACGAACGGCTGCCGGGAACGGTCATAATCGTACGTCCAATTGACAAAATCCGCGCACTGATACATCCGCCCCATGATGGATTCGGCGCGGTGCCCCAAATCTTCTTCCATCTCGCCGACGCCGCGTTCGTACGAAAAGCCCATGATGGCAAAACGCCGCCCCGGCGTATTTTCTATCACAGGTCCGTTGCACCAAAACGCGTTCGTGCCGCACATGACCGATTCATACGTCCCGGAAAACGGATACGTAAACACCCACACTTCGTCAACTTCGCCGTTGTTGACGCGTTCCGACAAATTGAATTCCTTGATCAAATCGTGATAATCGAAACGGTCGTCCGGTTCTTTATATTTGCCCTGATTGACGGTGTACAAATCCAGATATTCGAGCGCGGTAAAACGTTTGCCGCACAAGCGTAATGGAAAACGGTCCACGTCAATGCGCTGCACGACATTGTATTTCACTAACCCGCCGCTGCACTCGTCCACATCCGCGACGTAACCCGCCAGCAATTCTTCCACGCGTTTCCAACCGCGATTTTTCACGCCCCATTCCACGAGCCGCGTATTTTTCAAAGCGTCCACGACCGGATCGTACACAATCACCAACACGCGCGGCGTGAGCGGCGCGCGCGGTTCATCCGTAATCACAGGTGCGGCTGGTTTCGGCTGTGGCGTTTGTCCTCCGCCCGCGGCGGGAGGGGGGGGGGAACGGAACAGCTGATTGAAAAGGTCACGGAGGGTTTCGAGAAATGACTTTTGCGGTTGGCTCATGTTTTATCCTCTCCTGAAAGGGTAAGACGAATTGACAATTCGTCTTACGGTTTCCTAACTCGGACAAGCCGAAACCAAACAGGAAACCGCGAATCTTTGCGCGAACTTCGCGCGACGAATCTACGCGAATCGGGATGCGAAAAAATTCGCGTAGATTCGTGTAGAACCTGTCCCGAAGGATTGAGGGATTCGCGGTTAGAAAATCTTTGCTTTTCATGCAAACATTTCAGTGGACAGGTACTATTGTCATGCAGATAAAACAAAAATGCAACCGCGATTTTTTGGCATATAATAGTTTCCATGTCCAGACCCGTGCCGCGCATTCAGGACGAGTTGTGTCTGCATTGTACGACGTGCCACGCGCAGAAGGTATGTCGTGTGCGCGCGCTGGTGCGGATCGAGCCGGACGATGCGCCGTTTCTCGACAGCGCGCGCTGTAACGGCTGTTTGCGTTGTATCCTCGCCTGTCCGACGCGTGTCATCCGCGAGCCGGGAACGGAACTCTTGACGGATGCGCCGTCCGGCTAATGCAAGCCAGAGTCAGTGAACAGTGAACAGTAATCAGTCGTCAGTCAGAAGTGAGCGATGATTTGAAAAAATTATACCAAACCTGAATGATTCCATAACCTTTGCTAAACCTTTCGATGCTATAATGGCTGCAAGTATCTGACGATGAAACGCGCGGCTGCGCCGTTTCACGGCGCAGCCGCGCGAATTTTTTATTCGCCATTTCGCATAGTACAACGGGTTGGATTTCCCTCAGGTCTCTCATTCTTCGGGACATGGCTTGGATTGGGCGCGTCGAGTTAGCCGAGATGCAATCCCCAAATCATTGTACGTTCATCGGAGGTCCACATGCAGCTCCCTCAGGTCCCTCATACTTCGGGACAGGCTTCGGGACATGGCTTACACTGGCGCGGTTTGCAGGGTTTGATTGTTTTCTTGTTGCTCGCTGGCTTGTCTGCCGCAGGCATTGGCGGTGTTGTTGCTAAAGCGAGAGCACAGCAAAGTACTGGCGCCCCCGCATTTGTCGTCCCAAAACCAACAAAAACCCCCAAGCCGACACATACGCCCAAGCTGGACTGATGAAAAAAGGTTCAGGTGGGCTCTGGCAATTGGTCCCATTTTTGTTCCGCCTTCCCCAGGGAGGCGAATTGCTCACGCCGTTTGGCTTGAACCGTCTGTCCGAGTGTCTCCTGACACCAAGCCCAAACCTGT
>JACQWQ010000237.1 GCA_016209205.1 Chloroflexota bacterium | reverse complement strand
ACTTCTGTCGCGTGCACCGTACTTTGGCAACTGCACCTGCTGTGGCTGCCGACTTGACTGACCATGTTTGGACGGTGGACGAACTCTTACGCTTCAGACCGAGGCGCGTGTGACTCCACCTTGTTCTGGAGTGCTACCAGCGTACAGTCAGGACACACTTTTCATGCAACAATATGGCTACATATTTTTTCAGGAGGTCATGCAATGGCAAAGGCAATTTGGAACGGTCAAGTGTTGGCGGCAAGTGACAAAACAGTTATTGTCGAAGGCAATCACTATTTTCCGCCCGACGCGCTCAAGACGGAATATTTTCAGCCCAGCAAGACGCACACTGTTTGCTCGTGGAAAGGTGTCGCGAGTTATTACGATGTCGTTGTGAACGGGCAGGTCAATCGCGACGCCGCGTGGTATTATCCCGACGCGAGCGATGCGGCAAAAAGTGTCAAGGGCTATGTGGCATTCTGGCGCGGCGTCAGGGTCGAATCTTAGCTGGACTTGGTCCGGCTAAAGCGCGCGCGGCGCTGCCAGCAGCGCCTCATCCACATAACACCACATCCAGTCGGCGTTCGGCTCGATGGAGCGAATGAGTGGATGCCCTGTCTCTTGAAAGTGCTTGCGCGCATGTTGGTTCTTTGCCTGATCGCAGCAGCCGACGTAGCCGCAAAGCATACACATTCGCAATTCGGGCCACGTGTCGCCTGATGCAATACAATCCTGACATACTTGCGCGGTCGGCGTCGTCACCTGAATCAGGTTTCGATGGCTGCATGGTTTTTCTCGAAGCGTTCCTGTGAATAACAGTCTCAATAACCAGTGCGGGATGCGTAATCCCCGCATTCGTCGCTGACCCATACGTGCTCCTCAATTTCGCGCGCAAGCAAGTCCGCAAAGATATTTTTCCGACCGGGCGTGTAAAATATGTGGACATTCCTCGCCTTGGCAACGGCGCTGTTGACGTCGTTCAATCCAATTCTTTACAAGCGCCTGGTCGGCAAAGCGGGACCCGTGGTAGTGGTGTGGGGCGTGATTGGTCTTGCGCTGCCCTTGCTCGCGCTGTTTACGTGGAGTTTGACACCGACGCTTCCGCGCGTGGACAATCTCTTTGTGTTGACTGTGTTCGGCGCAGCACTCTTGAATGTGCGCGCGCATCTCGCCAATGCGCGCGCGCTTCAAATTGCCGATGCGTCGCTAGTCGCCCCGCTGCTCACGTTCAGTCCCGTCTTTACCCTTTTGATTTCTCTCTTCGTTTTGGGTGAGATTCCAACTTGGCTTGACATCGGCGGCGTATTCTTTGTGTTGATCGGCGCCTATTGGCTCAACCGGGGTCCCGCAGAAAATTGGTTGGCGCCGCTGCAAGCCCTCTCCCTCAAGCCGGGCGTTCGCCTTGTGTTGTTGGCAGGTCTGCTCTGGGCAATCACACCCGTTTTGGAAAAAAGCGCAATTCAACATACATCGCCAGCAAGTCCGCAAGTGGTGGCGCTGGCTGTCAACAGTCTGCTGGTCGTTTTCCTTACGCCCATCGCGCTGGGGCGCAATCGTTCTTCACTCGGCGTGCTATTTCGGCATCGCCGCGCGTGGTTCTTGGCGGCATTGATTGCGGGAGTTGCTCCCATTCTTGGCTACGCGGCGCTGAATCTTGGGATGGTCGGATTGGTGACGACGCTGTTTCGATTCAGCGCGGTGTTTACCGTCATCTGGGGCAAACTGCTTTTAGGCGAAGCGGGCTTCGCGCAGAAACTTTACGCGTCCATCGTGATGGCGCTCGGCGCGATTCTGATTGCTGCGTAACTTATGCCGCATTGATTTGCGTCACTCATTCATCGCCGCGACTCATTCCCCACCGTCGCCGAATGCCTCGCGAAATTCCCGTACGGCTTTCGGACCATTCCGCGCCAGCCCCTCAAAAAATGCTTTGTGGTCTTGACGACGAAAATCCAGGCGTTCGACGCGAAAAGGCGCAAGCCGTTCTTGCGCGCGCCGCCGTTCCACCACTTCCAGGAAATATTCGATCGCGTTTTCCACGCTGCGCGAATCCGTCCAGTCCGACTTGTAAATCGGATTGCCCGTGCGTGTAAAAACCCAACTCATGTTGGGCATCGAGCCATAAGCGCGGTGACATGCGCCATCTAGCGCATCCACATAGATCGGACGCGTAACGCTCAACACCTCGCGCAGCGCGCGGGCGTGCCGCAATTTCTGTTCCATTGAGGTCAGGTGCGGATAGTATTCGCCCGGATGCGCTTCGTGGGTATAAAGGAAAATCGAACCAACGTCGTGCGGGGCAAAGCGTTCTGCGATGGCATTCATGGATGGCGCCGCCATTCCGCAGTATGGTCAGGTGAAACTGCCAAATTCGACAATGGTGTACAGATTGCGCGACCACGATGCGCTCAATCGCGTCGAGTTGCCGTCGAGGTCCCACAGCGGAAAATCGGGCGCGGGTTCGCCGAGCGGTGGACTCGCGTCAAAACGCAGCCACGGCTCGAATTTCGAAGGAACGAATTCGTCATAGTTGTAACGTGTGACAAGCTCGGGATCACTCATTGCAGGATGAAATTTATCATACGCGCGTACGCCCGGCAAGAATGTAATGTATCCTACACAAGTCCGTAAGTTGTATTCGTTACGCTTTCAGTGAGCGTAATCTACCTTACAGTCAGAGTCACGCGCGTGCGCGACAATGGCATGGCTAGCGGATACTTGGCCGCCTGGCGGCAGAGTATCCGCTGGCGCGATACGATCCGAAAAATCTTGGACTGGCATCGCGTGTTCACGGGTGATTGTCATGCGACGCCATTCAATCTCACATTACGGAGAATGAGTATATGCCGAAAGCCATTTGGAATAATCAAGTGCTCGCCGAAAGCGATAAAACGGTTGTCGTTGATGGCAAGGTGAATCGCGATGCGGCATGGTCTTACCCGAACGCGAGTGAAGCGGCACAGCAGGTCAAAGGTTACGTGGCATTCTGGCGCGGCGTCAGGGTGGAAGCGTAATGTTATCCACAAGCGATACCCAAATTGAATCATATGTGGCAGTTCAGGCAGCACAAACCAAGCACGATGCCGATTATGTGTTTTATGAACTCACACGGAGCATTTGTCCCGAATGCCGCCGCGTGATTGACGCGCAGATTCTCTTGCGCGACAACAAGGTGTATATGCGCAAGCGCTGCCCCGAGCACGACATGTTCGAGGCGTTAGTGTACGGCGACGCGCAAGCGTATACAACCAACACCAAATTCAACAAGCCCGGCACGATTCCCCTGCAATACACCACGCCCGTCGAACAGGGCTGCCCGCACGACTGCGGTTTGTGCCCCGACCATCAACAACATGCGTGCCTCGGCATCATCGAAGTCAACAGCGCGTGCAACATGGACTGCCCGCTCTGTTTCGCGGATGCGGGTCCGGGTTTCAACCTGACGCTCGACGAAGTGGAACACATTCTGGATCATTTTGTCGCGACCGAAGGCAGCCCCGAAGTCGTCCAATTTTCCGGCGGCGAACCCTCGATTCATCCCGAGATTGTGCCGATGATGCGCGCGGCGCAGGCGCGTAACATTCGCCACGTGATGTTGAATACGAACGGCAAGCGTATCGCCAATGACGATGCGTTCCTTGCGGCGCTTGCCGAAATTCAACCGGTGATTTATTTTCAATTCGACGGATTTGAAGCCGAAACGTATCGGATCACTCGCGGCGAGCCCGATATTTTGCAAGAAAAATTGCGCGCGCTTGACCGCCTCGCGTCTATCGGCGGTCGCGTCATTCTCGTGCCGGCGATTGAACGCGGTGTGAACGAGCACGAAGTTGGACGCATTTTGAAATTCGGCATCGCGCATCCCGCCGTGCGCGGCATCAATTTCCAACCGGCGTTTCACACGGGGCGACACGGCACGCATGACCCTATGCAGCGCATGACGATTCCCGACATGCTGAAGTTGATCCAAGCACAAACCGACAACTTGTTTTTAGAATCCGATTTTGTCCCCGTCCCGTGTTGCTTTCCGACGTGCAATTCTGTGACCTATGCCTTTATGGAGGGGGACCCCTCGTCGAGCTCGGGGCAAGCAACAGTTACGCCTTTGACACGCTTGTTGAATGTGGACGATTATCTCGATTACATTTCCAATCGGGTCATGCCCGATTTTGACCGCGCCGTCAAGGCGGCGTTGGAAGGATTGTGGTCTTCGTCGGTGGTGCCGGGTTCGGAAAAAGCCGCACGCGAGTTTGCGCTTACCTGTGCTGCCTGTGGGCTGCCTGACGGCGGACTCGATCCTTCGCTGCACTCAGGACAGGTTCTTGGCGAACTCTCGCAGCGCATGTTCGGCGTGATGCTGCAAGATTTCATGGATCCGTGGACGTTCAATCAGAAAAATCTGATGAAATGCTGCAAAGAAATTTTGCTGCCCGACGGCAAACAAATTCCGTTCTGCGCATACAACAACGTGGGGTATCGTGAACAGGCGCGCAGCCAACTGGCGGCGCGGCAGCGCGCGCGGGCGAACGCGGAGCGCGCGGGCATCGCATACAGTCCCGAACCGTTGACGTTTTCTTTCGCGCAGCCGTTCGCGCACCGGAATGGGAAGGGTAAAATATGAGCACGCTTACGCTTGAAGCTAGCGTTCTCAAGCGCTGCTGCGCCGCGCTGTATGAAAGCGAATGGGCGCGGCTGCTCTTGGGCGAAACGTTCCATCCCGGCGGTTTGGCATTGACCGCGCGTTTGGGCGCGCTCCTCGCGCTCGAGGCACGCTCGCGCGTCCTGGATGTGGCCTCCGGGCGCGGCGACAGCGCGATTTTTCTCGCGCAGCAATTCGGATGCGAGGTCGTTGGAATTGATTACAGCGCGCAGAATGTCACGGTTGGGCGTATTGCGGCAGAACGCGCCAGCGTGAGCGAACGCGTGTGTTTTGAGCAAGCCGACGCGGAGCAATTGCCGTTTGATGCCGACACGTTTGACGCGATCGTGTGCGAATGCGCGTTCTGCACATTTCCCACCAAAGTCGCCGCCGCAGCGGAATTTGCGCGCGTGCTCCGTCCGGGCGGACGCGCCGGTTTGAGCGATTTGACGCGCCGCGGCGAACTGCCGCCTGAACTCGACACATTGTTCGGATGGATTTCGTGTATTGCGGACGCGCAGCCGCTCGAGCGTTACGCCGAGTACATGCAGCGCGCGGGTTTGAGGGTTCAAGCCATTGAGCCGCATGACGCCGCGCTGGCGGCGTTGGTGGATGAGATACGCGGAAAATTGATGGGCGCACAACTGTTGACGAAACTGGGCAAGATCGATTTCCCGCTTGCCGATTTTAGCCAAGCCCAACGCATCGCGCGCGTCGCCGCACAAAGCATCCGCGACGGTAAGTTGGGATACACCTTGATGGTGGCAAACAAAGTCGAGGGACTTGGGGCAAACGCTCAATGACAGAACCCCCATCCCATCCCCGCGCCAAATTAAAACCGATAGAACTATCGGCTGGCGCTTTCTCGGTTTGGAGCCGCGTGATCGCCCGCGCGTGGAAAATATCCTTACGGTTTTGGACGAACTCGCATCGGGCGCGGCGAATCCTTTGCTTCGCTAGAGCGAATTCCTATTCCGTTTGCGGTAGCATAGCCCCTTGTGGGCGTCGAACTCGGCATACACGCGCACAATGCGCTATACTACATACTATCAACCAACCTGGAATGCGCTCTACCTGTTCAAAGCCCCTT
>JACQWQ010000024.1 GCA_016209205.1 Chloroflexota bacterium | reverse complement strand
CAGCATGACAGTTAGAAGTTTCTGAGCAGGAGCGTTTTTTGCGGTGTCGAGCGTAGTCGAGACAGAAATCTCGGTGTTCACCAATCGAGATTTCGCACGCGAACTGCGCGTGAGCAAAGCATGTCCCGAAGAATTGAGGGAACGGCTGCACAGGACTTGTCATATCGAGCGGAGCGAGATATCTCACTCCGTTCGATATGACAGTCCTGAGCCCATACAGCCCCTGCGGGCTGACCATCTCGAAATGACATTTACTGCGTAACATGAGTCAGTAATCAGAGATGTTCGCTGACTTGTTCGCGTTTTTCAAATTGCGGTTTGAAAATGTGAAACGATTGTTTGCCGGTGCGGGGGACGAGACACTCGAATTCGCGCGGGTCGGCTCGGATATTATTTTCGGCAAAGAGCCATTCGAGCGCTTCCAGGTCGGTTTGTTCTGGCGCGCGCACGCGCACATTGCTGCCCGCGCCGGCCAGCGCGCCGCGCCGGAAAAAGATGACACCGCCGTACATGGATTCGCCCGTATTCGTCCCCACTGCATTGAGGAGCACGATTCGCCCGCCGAGCATTTGCTGTCCGGTCAACATCCCGACACTGCCGCACACGATGACCGTGCCGCCTTTCAGTCCATAGCCCACCCGACTGCCTGCCGACCCGCGCACCAAAACGGTGCCGCCAATCATCGAAGGCGCGAGATTGCTGCCTGCATTGTTTTGGACAATCAATTTGCCGCCGAGCATGTTGTCCGCCGCGTACCATCCGACGTTGCCCGTGACCAACACATTCGGTCCGTTCATAAAGCCGCAGCAGTAAAACCCCGCGCTGCCCTGCACGACGACATCGAGCGCGCCATGAATGTTGACTGCGATGTTGTGACGCGCGTGGGTGTTGCGCAAGACTACCTGTTCTGCGCTGCCGACCAACGCTTGAAGGCGCTGGTTTAGTTCGCGTTCGTCCAGCCGTTCGAGGTCTAGTTCTTGGACCATACGCACACCTCCCCCGGCGCCATTTCGGTTGCATAGATATCCGGGTCAACAGCTTCAAACGAAACTTGTTCCGAACCGAGCAGCAACAGTCCGCTGTTTTGAAAATAGAGAATCGGTTTGATGCCCAGCCGATCGCGCACTGCACCGATTTGCGTATCGGTCGCCGCGAGATAGCTGTACACGCCGTCGAAATCATCCAGCGAGGCGCGCAGCGCCTCTTGAAACGTTCTGTTTTCGCGCGTAATCTTGAAGGCAAGATAGTGCGCGATGATTTCGGAATCGTTGAACGTTTTGCAACT
The DNA here is from genome assembly GCA_016209205.1 of Chloroflexota bacterium. Classification (GTDB taxonomy): domain Bacteria; phylum Chloroflexota; class Anaerolineae; order UBA4142; family SHND01; genus SHND01. The sequence goes on along the minus strand of JACQWQ010000024.1, from coordinate 11,674 downwards.
CACGCCTTTCGCTTCCAATTTGCGCCGCAGTTTGAAATAATTTGTCAGCTGACCATTATGTACCACAGTCAATTCGGGCAAGAGGTCGGTGCTGAACGGGTGCGCGAAATTCAGATTGTCAATGCTTTCGGTGGCGAGCCGCGTATGTCCGAGCGCGTGACGCCCCTTGACGCGACGCAAACCGCCGTATTCCGCGAGCGCGTCTGCCGTGCCGACGTCTTTGATGACCTCCATCCGGTCGCTCAAACTGTGAACACAGAGAGATGCTTGTGCATTAATCTCGCGGTACAGCCGGGAAATGTCACCCGTATCACATTGGAGCGTCAGCCGCGCCATCGTGTACGGCGAATTGGTGCGGTACAAATCGCAGTCGCCCAACTCGGCATATTCATTCACGATGCGGCGCAAGGTCGGCAGGTCCTCTGTCGGATTGAACAGGGAGACACGCGCGGTAATGTACTCGCGCGGCTGATCGAGATACAGCGCGCTGCCCGCCGCGTCGCACCCGCGATGCCGAATCTCGTACAGCATCCGGTACAACGCATCCCCCAAATCCGTTTCATCCCGGACCATAATCCCGGCGATGCCACACATGGGAAACCTCGCACGCTTGCAAGTCATCAGTAATCAGTCATCAGTAATCAGTCATAGGGCTGACCACTGATAACTGACTACCGATAACTGGTGACTGGTGACTGGCTTACTCTGCTGCTACGCCCGTGTCATGTCCGAAACGAGTATCTACAGGTTCAGGCGCTTCTATCGCGCTCAAGTCGCGCCCGATTTGTGCGACGAGTCCGGGCCTGGAGACGCGCAGGAACAGGATGTAAAGCACTCCCGCAACGATCCACACGGCGGCGACGTACGGCATGGTTTGCAAGAGCGGGTCCGGCTGCGGTTGAAGTGAACCATACAGCGCCGCGCCTGCTCCGGCGACCGCAATGAGCGGCACGACGAGGTGCTTGAGCGGCGAGTATTCCTGTTTGAGCTCACGGCGGAACCAGATAATCGCCGCGATGGAAACAAAGACGTAAATCACTTCGATTGAAATCGCGCCGATGCCCGCGAGATAACCGAATTCCACCGTATATGCGGCGGGCGCGCCCGAGGCTGCCGGAAATGCAAACGCAAAGCCGAACGCGACGAGCAACGCGAGTCCCAATACGGCGCCGTTGGCGATGTGCGGTGTCTTGTGCTTGGCATGGGTGCGCGCGAGAATTTGCGGCAGCGCGCCGTCACGCGCAATCGCGAACGCGACGCGCGCAGAGGTTGTAAGACAACCGAGCGCCACGGCAAAGCCATCCACAATCGCGGCGAGAAATACCAACGTCACCAGCCAATCGCCGCCGTACATCCCGGCAATGCTAAACAACGCGGGCACGGCGGGGTCTTGCCACACGGCAACTTGGTCCGGCTTGAAACCAAAGCCGATGGAGTAGGCGTACGTGACGATCATGTAGAGCAAGACGGCGGCTGCCACCGTGCCTACAATCGCGATGGGCATCGAGCGTTTGGGGTTCGCCGTCTCTTCTGCCAGGACCGCCGCAGATTCAAAACCGGTGTACATGAGGATGGCAAAGATCATGCCAAAGGTCAGCCCCGGAATGCCGCCCACTGCCTCGAATGAAAAGGGATAGAGACTTTGTCCGGTTGCGCCGCCTCCGCGGCGTGAACGCGGCTGGCAAATTGTGCGATCACATAGCCGAGCGCAACCATCGTCAAGCCGCCGAGCAACACGGCGAGCGGGGTGCCCGCCCCCGCGGCGATGGCGATATAGCCGGTGAGGAACGCCATGCTCATCACCGGACCGAGAAATGCCAGCGACTGCGAAATGACATCCCACGTTGTGAGAACGTTTTGCTTGAGCTGGTTGTGATTCTCTGCAGACATACTCTCCTCCTTTGGATGCTAGAAGGGAAAGAGGGCTTTACAGGGCATAAGAGTGCAGAGAAGGCGCGCCCTATACGCCCTCTGTGCCTTCTCCGCCTTCTTGCTTTTTTCAGCCCTCTCACGCCCTCTTACAGATGAAACGCGTACTCGTTAAATTCCCAATCGGTGACGTGTGCGCGAAAACGCTGGGCTTCAAGACGTTTGACTGCCGCAAATGCTTTTACGAATGCTGGTCCAAGCAAATCACAGAGCGCCCGGTCGCGTTCCATCTCGTCAACGGCTTGATGGAGGTACTGAGGCAGGACCATCGTCGTCGCGGGATTGGCATTTGCATAAGCGTCGCCTTCAAACGGTTTGCCCGGATCGAGTTGCTTGGTGATGCCATCCAAACCCGCTGCGAGCCCGGCGGCAAACGCGAGGTACGGATTCGCTACGCCGTCAGGCGTACGATTTTCGACGCGGGTGCCGCCTTTGCGTTCGGGCGGAATGCGGACATAGCACGTACGATTGTCATAGCCCCATACCACATAGTACGGCGCGAACGCGCCCAGCATGTAACGTTTGTACGAATTCACCGTCGGCGCAAAGATGGCGGTCATCCCGCACGCGTGGACGACCTGCCCGGCGATAAAATGCCGCGCGAGGTCTGACAGCTCGTGATCGCCTTTTGGATCGTAAAACAAATTCTCGCGCGTCGCGGGGTCGGCAATGCTCATGTGCAGGTGGTAGCCGCTGCCGCCGAGGTCAGAGCGCGGCTTTGCCATGAACGTCGCCATCAATCCGTTCTGCCAGGCGATTTCTTTGACCGCTTGCTTGTAGAAAAAAGTGCGGTCTGCCATGTCTACCGCTTCGCCGTGATCCAGATTGATTTCGAACTGCCCCGGAAAGAATTCGTGACTGACCGCCAGCGCGCGATGTCCCATCTCCTCGACTGCGTTGCAAATCTTGCGCGTGATGCCATCTGGGTCAATGGTCTGGTTCCACGTATAGACCATACTTGGTTTGTCGGAATACGTGTGCCATGCACCGTTGTCGCGTTTGAGCAAATAAAATTCCAGCTCACTGCCGACAATGGGCAAGAGCTGTTGTTTCTCGTACTCGGCGACAATGCGTTTCAAGATGTTGCGCGGGGCGAGCGCAATCGGTTCGCCTTGATAATAAAGGTCGGCGATGACGGCAGCCGTGTGCGGCTCCCAGGGGAGAAGGGTAAAGGTGCTCAGATCCGGCAGCGCGGTCATGTCGGCGTAACCGACTTCTTCGGCGGTACCGGTCCCTGCGGCGGGATTTCCTGCGAGATCGAGTGCAAACGTTGGGTAGGCGAATTGGATGCCGTGTTCGACGATGTGCGGAAATTGGCGCGTGGGCACCGCTTTGCAGCGCGCGATGCCGTGCAAATCGGCAAATTGGACTTTGACGGTGTGAATGTGCGCCGCCTCGATTTGGCGCAGGATTGTTTCGACAATTTGCGAAGAATGTTGACCTGACATGGTTACCGCCTCCCGCCGCAGGGTATCTGAACTATTGTAGAAAAGACATCTCCCAAATTTCTCCCATACGACGCGCGGCGAAAAGGTGAAAAAACGCCTCTTGACGGAAACGTTCGTCACGTTTATATTCATGTTGCCAGAATAGAGGAGTGAGCGCACAAGAGCATGAACGCCGCCAAACACACGCACGCGTTGTCGTGACATTGCCTAGCATCGGCTTGCGCGTTATGATTGAACCAGACAGGAGACAAAAATGGAGAAGGTTTTGCAATTAACCGCCGTGATTGAGCGCGAAGAGGATGGCTTTGTCGCCACCTGTCCAGAATTGGACGTTGTTAGTCAAGGCGATAGCGTTGAAGACGCGCGGATGAATTTACTTGAAGCGGTTGAAGGATTCCTTGAGGTTGCCTCACCTTCGGAGATTCGGCGTAGATTGAGAAAAGAAACTTACGTCATACCAATTATGCCTACGGCACCCACCACCAAATTCAAACAAGCAATGAGAGTGCGCCATGCCTAAACTTCGCGTCCTCTCTGGCAGGCAAGTTTGCAAAATAATGTCCAAGCATGGTTTTCAAGAGGTACGGCAAAAGGGCAGTCATATTATCATGCAGAGGGAACAAGGAGACTCAACCACCACCGTACCTGTACCAGACCACAAAGAGTTGAGAATTGGCACATTGCTGGGAATCATCAGACAATCTGGACTGCCCCGCGAATTATTTGAAAGAAAATAATTGACCCCCCAAGCCAATGCTCGTTACGCGCGGCGACATGGGCTTTCGCACATGGATTGACGCCTGATACGCATAAATCAAAAAGGGCAAAGGAAAAATCCTTCGCCCTTTACGTATGTAATTGCCCCAAGTGTTTGGGAATCGCAAGCGATTCCACGCGTTGCGCGACTCGATTTGCGACACTGTTGAAAAACACTTGGGGTCTTTACGTCCCCTGATATTTCTCCAAAAACTCTTTGAGAATGCCCATAAAGCGGTCGCCTGCGGCGGCGTCGAGCAAACGATGGTCAAACGTCAGCCCCAGATACACCATCGGACGAATCGCGATCGCATCGCCGATGACGACCACGCGTTTTTGAATTGCGCCGACGCCGAGAATGGCAGTCGTGCCAAACGGGATGATGGGCGTTCCAAAGAGTGAGCCGAACACGCCATAATTGGTAAGCGTAAACGTCGCGCCCTGCACGTCGTCGGGCACAAGTTTTTTCTCGCGCGCGCGCGTCGCCAGATCATTCACCCCCCGCGCGATGCCGAGCAAACTTTTGTCCGCCGCGTCTTTTAACACCGGCACGATCAAACCATCCTCCAGTCCGACCGCAATCCCGATGTTGAGCGCGCGTTTCATCACCACGCCTTGTTCGCTGTACTGCGCGTTGACAAGTGGCATCGCTTTGAGGGCAACTACCGCTGCTTCGACCAGATAGGCGGTATAGGTAAGCTTGACGCCCTGCCGCGCAAATGCATCCTGATTGGCTTGCAGAGGCGCAGAGGGCGGTGGCGCCGACGCGGCTTGCTTTCGCTCGCGCGTGTTGAGAAAGTTTTCGAGGTCTCTTTTGCTGATGCGTCCGCCTTCGCCCGAACCTTGGATCGTCGCCAGTTCCGCCGCCGAGATGTTGAATTCCGAAATCATGCGCGCGACGACGGGGGTGAAACGATTGCGCGCAGAGCCGTCGGTTTTCGGAGACTGACCACTGATGACTGATGACTGATCACTGGTGACTGGTGACTGATCACTGATGACTGGCGACTGATCACTGATCACTGGTGACTGATCACTGATGACTGATGACTGATCACTGGTGACTGAATCGGCTTGTCCAATCACCGCCACGACAGTCCCGGCTTTCACGGTCGTTCCTTCGGGGACAAGAATTTGCAGGAGCGTGCCAGCCGCAGGCGCAGGAATTTCGGTCGTCACTTTGTCGGTGATGACTTCCATAATCGGTTCGTACTCGGCAATCGCATCCCCGACGCGTTTGTACCATTTGCCGACGGTTCCTTCGACAACACTTTCGCCCAACTGCGGCATCACCACATTCGTCGTCATGCGTTTCTCCTTGGATCCAGACCTGACAGGTTTTTGAGGCGTACGCTTTACATATCGCGGACGCGGTGTACGCCGCGAATGGTGTACGAGACGCGCACGCGCGATGTATGTCATCGCAAGAAACCCTGTCAGGTCTTGCGCCGATCAATCACCCGTACCGCTTTGCCGACCGGACGCGCAATCGTTCCCGCTGCGACGAATTGCGGCGTCACCGAGAGTCCGATATAGTCGTACAATTCGCGATGAATCCGTTCCTGTTCCAACGGCGCAAGGAATCCGGCCCGTTCCACGACCAGCTCCATTGTCTCATTTCCTTGCGCGTCATGGTCGAGAACAATCTGGTAATCGTGCGCGACGCCGTCATGCCGCAGCAAGAGCTGTTCGATCTGGCTCGGATAAAAATTCAAGCCCTTGTAAATAATCATGTCGTCGGTTCTACCCTTGAAGCGGTCAATCCGCAGGTGCGTGCGCCCACACTCACAGCGCGCGCGCGAAATAACGCGCGTGACATCGCCGGTGCGAAAACGCAGCAAAGGCATTGCCTGTCGCGTTAACGTCGTGACGACCAATTCGCCTTCGTGTCCATCGGGCAGCGGCGCGCCCGTTTTCGGATCAACGATTTCGACAAGGTAATGGTCTTCCCAAACGTGATTGCCTTGATGCGCCGCGCAATCAATGCCCATGCCCACGCCGCCCGTCTCGGTCATGCCGATAATGTCGAACGTTTCGATGCCCATCTCGGCTTGAATGCGCGCGCGGAGTTGGTCGCTCCAAATTTCCGAGCCAAAGATGCCCACACGCAATTTCGTCTGGCGAAAATCGAAATGTTCCTCGCGCGCGGCTTCGATCAAGCGCAGCGGGTACGTCGCAATCGCGGTGATTACGGTCGCGCCCAAATCGCGCATCAATTGCAATTGCAGCAATGTGCGTCCCGGACCGATCGGAACGTAAAACGCGCCCAGCAGCTCTGCCCCATAATGAAAGCCAAATCCGCCGTTCGGCAATCCGAACGACGGCGTAATTTGTATTACGTCGTCGCGCGTGACGCCCGCCGCGACGAAACAACGCGCCATACATTCTGCCCACTGCGAAATGTCCGCGCGCGTGTACGGGCAAATCACTGGGTTGCCGGTTGTGCCGGAGCTCATCTGCATGCGCGCGAATTCTGACTGCGGCGCGCAGGCAAGTCCGAACGGATACGCCGCGCGCAAGTCCGTTTTGGTCAACAAGGGTAACGCTTGCAGCGCGTCGAGCGACGAAATAGAATCCGCGCGCGGGGAACCGACCTTTTTGTAATAGGCGGAATTGTGCGCTTGAATATGGTGAATCGTTTCGCCCACGCGCGCCAATTGCAGTTGTTCCAATTGGTCGCGTTCCATCGTTTCACAATCGCGCTGCCACATACCCGCTGCTCCTTTCGCGTGCAATCAAACTCACGTTATGCAAGCGGAAATGAAAAAGACAGGATTGACAGGATATTGCGATGTGCGATGTAGGCGATGTGCGATGTATTCCATCGCCTACATCGCACATCGCCTTCATCGCCCTAATCCTGTTAATTGCGATGCAGTTCATCGCCTTAATCCTGTCAAAAACGCCGCGTAACACCCTTAATCCTGTCAAAAACGCCGCGTAACACGAAATCAAAGTTGAATCTCCTCACGATGCCCGAGTCCCAACGAGTTGTCAATGAAATAAAGTCGCGTGGGCACGACGCGGTACCAAACGATCCGGGCGAACGCTTGCGCGATTTCGGCGGGCGCGTGCGCGAGCTGCGCGATGAGCGGAAATTTTTCCCCGTACAGCCAAATTGCCCGCGCTTGCTCTGCGCCCTCGATCCGCGCGGCGTCACCTTCCAGCTGGATGCCTTGAATCGCGCGCCATTCATGGTAGTCTTCTTGAATCGTCGCGGCGACGGGCGTGTGCTGTGCGATATTCAAGCTGTGACGGCTGGAAGGCGCGGAGAGAAAATAAAGCGTGAATCCGTCGTTGACGTAAAACACCGCTGCCGACCACAAACCCTCTGCTCCGTTCGTCGCAATGCTCATGACATTGTGCTGGCGTAAATAAGCGAGACCCTTGTTGCGCGTCGTCATGGGCAGCGCGTCCTCCGGGTCTGACGGCACATCGAGATAAAGCGTGAGCAGGTCGCCATCTTGAAGCGCCAGTGCCTCGCGCAAAGAAATGTCGGCAATGATTTCGAGCTGCGCGCCGGGATAGTTCTGCACCTGCGGCAAGACAATTGCGCCGTTCACCTGATCCGCCGCGCGCACACGATAACAGCGCGCATTGCACCATTGAGGATTCGGAGACACGATGGAAACGCCGGGCGTTGATTTCAATTTTGACCACGCGGCGAGGTCGTCAGGATTTTCGAGGACGAGATTGAGCGTGCCCGGATAGGGGTCAATGCCCAAACTCCGGATGAATTGTTCGCGCGCCCAATCTAGCTGCGTAAATGCCGCGCCCTGTCCCGCGCCGAAAACGACGCGACCCGTTAACGTCAAATTCACCTCAGTTTTGGCGCGCTGGCGGGCGGTTCGACGCGGATCGGTTCCGGATACGGCGCTTGCGGAAAATCTTTCGGACCGACGCGCGGCGCGCGCCCCTTTGTCTTTTCTGCGGATGAACTTGTATCCGACAATGCTTTCAGAATTTTTTCCGGCGTGATCGGCGTCTCGTCAATGCGCACGCCAACCGCGTCAAAGACCGCGTTCGCAATCGCGGGCGGCACGGGGAGCAGCGGACCTTGCCCCGCTTCTTTCGCGCCATACGGTCCTTCGGGATCAAGGGTCTCGACCAAAAAGGTGTGAATCTCAGGCATATCGAGCGTCGTCGGCGATTTGTAATCGAGCAGCGAAGGCGTCTTGTGCAAACCACCGCGATACGTCATCTCTTCCATCAACGCTTCGCCGACGCCCATGTACACGCTGCCTTCGGTCTGCCCCTCGACGAGGAGCGGATTCAATGCGCGACCCGCATCGTGCGCGATCCAAACTTTCTCCACCTTCACTTGTCCCGTCTCGATGTCCACGCTCACTTGCGCCGCGCACGCGGAATAACTGTAACTCGGCGTGACGCCCACGCCCGAACCTTTGTACGGACCCGCGCGTTTGGGCGGCTTGTAGCTCCCGGTCCCGCTGAGTGTTCCGTATTTTGTCTCTGCGAGCACGACCGCTTCGTTCCACTTGAGCCGCCGTGCGTCATCATCTTCGCAGACAATCTCTCCCTTTCTGAAACTGAGACTCTCGGCGGGCACCATCAATTTCTCTGCTGCGGTATCGAGAATTTTTTCTTTGAGCGGGCGAATCGCTTCGAGGCACGCGTTTCCCGTCATCACCGTCACGCGGCTGGAATAACTGCCGAGGTCCACCGGCGTCAAATCCGTGTCGGCAGTCACCACGCGCACGTCGCGCACGTCAATCCCAAATTCTTCCGCCGCGATGTATGCCAGCAGCGAATCCGAACCCTGCCCAATGTCGGTTGAGCCGCAAAACACCGCGACGCCGCCGCTGCGATCCACCTTGACGATCACGCCCGAATGCGGCATGTCGTTCCAATAAATCGGCAGCCCCGCGCCCGAGAGATACGCGCCGCACGCGAGACCGAGACCCCTTCGTAAGGATGAAGGATGAGGGGTGAAGGATGAATGGGCAGGATTTATTTCATCCTTCATCCTTCCGCCTTCATCCTTTTTCTTTTGATAGCCCGACGCTTCCACCACTTTGTCAATGCACTCGCGCAAGCCGCACGTGGTAATGGTAAGATGATTGACCGTTTTGGTGTTGTCGTCCACGACAAAGCGTTTGCGATATTCGGCGGGATCGAGACCGAGATGCTGCGCGATTTTGTCCAAATGTACTTCGAGCGCGAAACGCGGCTGCGGGGTTCCGTGTCCCCGTTTCGGACCACACGGCGGTTTGTTGGTAAAGACGCGCATGCCCTCGAATTTATACGCGGGGATTTTGTATGTCACCGTTTGCAGCGCGCCGGTGTAATAGGTTGACGCGACGCCGTACGAACCGTACGCCCCGCCGTCGAGCATCGTGCGGAAATGCAGCGCGGTGGGTTCGCCGTCGCTCCGTACGCCCATTTTCACCCACATCAAAACGGGATGCCGCCCGCGATGACAATAAAAAACTTCCTCACGGTTGAGCATGATTTTGACCGGGCGTCCGGTCAGCATCGCCAACTTGCACGCGACGATTTCGTGCGCGAAAGGATCGGTCTTGCCGCCAAACCCGCCGCCAATCGCGGGAGCAATCACACGGATGCGGCTCGGCGGCAGTTCGAGTGTTTTCGCCAGCGCGCGATGGACGTAATGCGGCGTTTGCGTCGAACTCCACAACGTCAAATGCCCATCGGGCGAATACGCGGCGAGCGCCGCATGTTCTTCGAGCGCGAGATGCGTATTGCCTTGATAAAAGTAGGTGTCTTCAAGAACGTAATCCGCTTGCGCAAAGCCCGCCGCGAGGTCGCCAAATTCGAGCGCGACGAGTTTATGAATGTTGTGGTGGTCGGCGTGCGCCTCGTCGTGAATCGCGTCGCGCGTTTCGTCGAGCGCGTCTGGAATGGACAGGACCGGCGTCAGCGTTTCGTATTCGACCTCAATCAGTTCCAGCGCGCGTTCCGCCGTCTCGGGGTCAATCGCAGCGACAGCGGCAACGGGATCGCCGACAAACCGCACCTTGTCTACACACAACGCCTCTTCGTCCTGGCTGCTCGGCAGAATCCCATATTTGATCGGCACATCGCGTCCGGTGATGACTGCGCACACGCCGGGTAATTCTTGCGCTGCGCGCACGTCCACATTCAAAATACGCGCGTGCGGCATAGTACTGCGCAATATCCGCGCGTGCACCATGCGCGGCAATGAAAGGTCGCCCGCGTATTTCGTCGCGCCGACGACTTTGTCCCAGCTATCAACTTTCGGCAGACGCTTACCGATGATGTTCATGGTGAGTTATCAGTTATCAGTTGCCAGTTATCAGTTATCAGTGGACAGTGACTGATTACTGGTCACTGATTACTGATCACTGATCACTGTTCACTGTCTTTTCCACCGCGTCCAAAATTTTCGTGTATCCCGTACAGCGGCAGAGATTGCCCGCCAGTGCTTCGCGGATTTCCTCGCGCGTAGGATCGGGTTCGCGGTCGAGCAGCGCCTTGGCGCTCAACAACATGCCCGATGTACAGTAACCGCATTGCGCAGCGCCGAGTTCGGCAAAGGATTGTTGAAGTGGATGCAGCTCGGTTCCGCGCGCCATCCCTTCGACGGTCGTGATCTCGCGCCCTTGCAATTCAATTGGGAGAGCGAGACAAGCCAGCATCGGTGTCCCATCCACCAGCACCGTGCACGCGCCGCATTCGCCCAATTCGCATCCATGTTTGACGCCGGTCAAATCCAAATCTTCGCACAGCACTTCGAGCAAGGTCTTGTGCGCAGCCGTATAGATTTCGTGCAGTTGCCCATTCACACGCAAACGTATAACTTGTTTCACCTGTGCCTCAATCTATCACCGTACATCGCAATTTGGGGATTTGTCATTTCGAAGCGGAGTTGTGACGCACTGCGTCGCCGAAATCTCAATTTTGCCGAGCGAGATTTCTCGCCTCCGCTGCACAGGACTTGTCATATCGAACGGAGTGAGATATCTCACTCCGTTCGATATGACAGTCCTTAGCTCATACAGCCCACGCGGGCTGACCATCTCGAAATGACCATGAATCTGTGTTTTACTGTGTCAATGCTTCCAGTGCGCGTGCCACGTACACCCGCGTCATTTTTTTGCGATACGAATGCGTCAAATCGGTATTGTCCAGCGGGCGCGCGGGTTTCCACGCGGCTTCGGCGGCTGCGTCAATAACCTCACGCGTTAATTTCTGTCCAAGCAGCCGCTGTGATGTTTCCGCGCATTCAAGCGGACGCGAGCCAACGCCGCCCAGCACAACGCGTGCGTATTCGATTTCACCATTCGCTGCAAATCGCAGCGCGGCGGCAACCCCCAGAATCGGAAAGTCGAACGACTCGCGGCGGCGCAATTTCAGATAGACCGATTTCATTCCGTCCGCGGGCGGCAGCAGAATTTCGGTGAGCAGCTCGTCGCGTTCTTTGCCAAGATACTGGATGCCATCATCACGATACAAGTCCTGCGCCGCGATCACACGTTCGCCGCGCGGACCGACGAGCCGCACCTGCCCATCGAGCGCGATGACCACCGGCGCGCAGTCGG
>JACQWQ010000023.1 GCA_016209205.1 Chloroflexota bacterium | reverse complement strand
TCTGCGTGTTTTCGAGCACCGAGTAACCCGCCTGGATGCGTACGCCTGTGCCTTCGGCGATGATCGAAACATTTTGTCCGCCGTCGAACGGCGGCAAGTCAATGACAAAGGCAGTGGGCTGCGGCGCGGCGGTGGGAGGAATCGGCGTTGAAGGAATCGGGGTGGGCGGAATGGGTGTCGGCGGAACCGGAGTGGATGGAATTGAGGTCAGCGCAACTGCATTCGCCCCAGTCGGAGCAGCTATCGTCGCAAGTGGCACTGTCGGCGAGATCACTGCCACCGCTACAGTGGTCGGTGACGCGACTGCGGCAGGTGCGGTTACATTTATGACAATGCCGCTTTCACTTGTCGCATTCGCCAAATTGTAGGCGCGCACCAATAAGGTATGCTGTCCCGCGCCGGTTGCTTTCCATTGCTGAATGACTTGGAGCTGCTGCTGCTTTGGAACAGGCGGCGCATCTTGCGCGACGATTGCCCCATCCGCGTACAATTCCACGCGCGCAATCCCGGACGGATCCGCGACCGCGCTGTGGACCGATACGCTTTCACCGGCGACATAGCTGCTGCCCTGCGGCGGCGCAACGATGGTGATGCTCGGCTTGGTTGTTTCACGCGGCGCCTGGCACCCGGCAATGAACGCGCAGCCGACAATACACAGGAGCGAAAAAACTCGAGCTCGCATACGCACCACCTTCTATTTTATTTTTCCCAGAGCTTGATTGACCTCGCCCAAAGCGCGTGCACACAGTGGCATGACCGTGCCGGCCAAATACTCGTCATTCGGTTCGCGCTTGCCGATTTCAAGACATTGCGCAAAATCACGCGTCGCTGCGGTGTACGTGGTTTTGGCTGCGGCGAAATCTTCCAGAATTTCAGCGGTTTGTCCGTGCACTTGACGCGCAACGCCGAGCGTCAAAAATGTTTGTGCGAGAAAGCGCGTCTGGTCGAAAGGAATCGCGCGGGTGAGGGGGTCCAGTTCGGCTTCGGCGCGCAGCAAGTCTGGCACTGCCATTTTAACCAGATTGACATCACGCTCTGCTTCGTTCGCGAGCAGGTACGTTTGCCCTACCAAAATGTAGGCGCTGCCCAACGCGGCGCGCGTTTTCAAATTCATCAACGAACGTGCGTCGCCTTGCGGCAACCGCGCCAACGCCGCTTGATAGTTTTCAATCGCGCTCGCGAGTTCGTTACGCGCCGTGCCCAACTTTTCCTTGTACTGCGCTGCACTCGAATTTTCCTGATTTTTGGCGCGCACGATGTTATTGGCGCGCTGCGCGTGTGCTTGCCCCAAACCGAAATACGCGCGCGCGTAATCGGGATTGAGCGCTTTACTTTTTTCAAACCATTGCAACGCAGCATTTGTCGCCCCTGCCGCATTGTCGAACGGCGCGCAATTGCCCCACTCACCGCGCGGTAAATCCTTTGTCGCGCGTGCAATTTCATCCGAACGTCCGGCAAACAACGCCTCGCGTCCCATAAAGTAATACAAAATTTCGCGCCCTTGTTTCGCATCCCAATTCGTCAGCGACTGGTCGGCGCGACAAAATAGTTGATACGCTTTGCCGTATTCGCCCAACGCGTCCAGACCGATGCCGCGCGCAAACCACAACACCGCTTGCGCGCGCGGCTGCAAATTTTGATCGAGATAGTCTTTGAGGTCGGACACCGTTTTGTCAATGTTGAGGATTTTGCCCAGCTGCTGACTGCCGGTCAGTTCATCCGCTTCGCGTTTTTCTTGGCGCACATAAAACTGCGGCACGAAGGTCGCGGGTTCTTGGCCCACATTCAGATTGCCATAAATGACCATGTCCGCTTTGATCCGATCCGCGAGCTCTGCGGCTTGCGCTTCCGTATCAATGCGTCCCAGCGGCACGCGCTTGTCGAGAAAACTCATGCGGTCGTTCCACACCGTCAGCAGTGTGCCGTCGGGCAGACTTGGTTTTTCCGCTTGCAATTTACCGTAAAGCCACGCGCTCAATTCTTCGGCGCGCGCAGAATCTTGTACACGTCCGTTCGCGTCCACTTGCCCGAACGTGGCGACGGCGACGTTCGTCGTATTCGGCGGCATCTGCGCGGGGACAAAATAAAACCATGCAGCAACCGCGAGCACGAGCGCGACCGCGAGCAGCGCGAGCAAAAAACGCACGGGCACGACCAGCGCGCCGATATTGATTTTGGCTTGCAGGATATTGCGCCCAACGGCGAGTTGGTCCACCTGCGCGCCTGCCCCGACTTGCGCGACATTCACATCTGACACGCGATCACCCATAGTGCCTCGCCCACCGCGTGTGGGTGATCGCGTGTCATCGCCGCGTTTCGCCTTCTGGCGCGCGTTTTTGATAAATTGCTTTAGCCCGGCAGCAGCGTCGGACTTGGGGACTATGGGGTTTGATGTTGGTTCTAGGGGTGGGGCAGCGGGTTTGTGTTCGGGCGATTCAGGAGAGGGAGAGGACATTTGGGATTTACATTCGTGCGATAGTGCGGATGAACTGCATCCGAGCAATCGTGCAATAGTGCGATAGTGCAGTTTACAATATGCGAATCGTAGTGACGAATTCATTCGTTCCCATGGGACAACGCAAAGTTCATCTTTACTCAACGAATGAATTCGTTACTACCCAACGAATGAATTCGTTACTACGCCGCGCGCGCTTTTTCCGCAATCTTGCGGAGCGCGGTGGAAATGCCCGCCAACGGATTCAACAACGCGGCAGCAGTCACGTCGAGAATATCGGGCGCGATATTCTTCAAATCGTTGAGCCAGCGTTCCACTTTGGATACATTCGCGCTCTCACCTTTTGCTGCTTCGGTCTCGATCTGTTTGACTTTGGATTTAATTTCATCCTTGTCCACATTCGGATCATCCGCGCGGCGCTCAATCGTTTGATAAATCGTTTTGAACAGTGCCGCAAGATCTTGTACGCTCGCGCCTTGCTGTTGCGTCTGCGTGATATTTCTGCCCGCCGCGACCTGTCCGACCTGCGCGCCCGCGCCGATGGTGACGACATTCATGTCGCCGTCCACATCGTATTCATCGCCCTGCACGATTTTGTCGCCGCCAACAATATCGCGCGCGCTGACCCGCGCATTCCCCGAAATATTCACGCCGCCGCGCCGAGTTGCCTCATTTCCCTCTCGCGCCCTCTCGCGCCCTCTCGCGCCCTCTCCGCCCTCATCTCCCATTGCTTCCTCCTGTCGAAAAATCACGCCATCCTCCGCGCGCATAAACAACACTGGCGTGCCCCATTCCAACAGATTGCCGTTCAAATAGATCGCGCGCCGCGCTTCGTTCATCGCCGCGTCAATCGGATAACCGTCGGCGAGCGTGCGATACAACTCGGATGAAAAATCGAGCGCGGCTTGGTCGCTGATCGCAAATTGCATTGCCAGTACGGCGGGGATGCCCTGCTCGACCAAGTGCGGCGCGACGCCCGCAAACGGATTACTCACGGAGGTTTGCGCGCCCTCACACGCGTTCAACACCGCCACGCGCAAATTGCGCGCATCGTGCAGCAGCGTCGCAATCAGGTTTTCGTTCACCTTGCGCGCGCTGCCCTGTTCGTTTTCAAAGACAAGCGCCCCCGATTGGTTCGCCGCATCGTATTCACCGTGTCCGATGAAATGAAAAATGTGATACGCGTTTTTACGTAATTGCGCGCGCAGCGCGTCGAGCGTCGGCGGCTGCAAGCGCGTGAGCGTAATTTTTCCGTCCGCGCGCAATCCTGCTAACGCGTCCTGCAAACGCGCCCACTCGCCTTCCACATCGAGCGGGTCGCGGTCGCTTGGACTCGACAAGACCGCAAGCAAGTTCAACGGCGCGGGCGCGGCGAGCGGTTCGACGCGTTCCGGCAATTCGAGAAAGCGCACAATCGGCGTCTCTTTAGATAATGCCAAAAACGCGCGCCGCGACGCGTCATACATGTATTCCCACGGCAAGTCCGCGAGCTCGGGCACGTCGTTGAGACGCAAACGAATCCGCAATCCTTTTTCCTCGCGGTCCACCGCATCGCGGCTGCGGCGATACGACGTCAACACCTCGCCGTTAAATGCGGCGTCGAACAAGCGCCCGCCCATCTGCTCGATCAACTGCTGCGGCTTGAGCGCGGTTCCCATCACCGGCGTTCGTCGCCCCACGCGCGCAAAAAACGTATCCAATTCCGCTTGCGTGAACGGCGAAGCAAAATCGGTGCGGGCTTGACCGACGGGCGAATTGATGATGCGCGCGCGATACGCGTCGCCGGATTTTTCGATGAGCAAATCGAGGGTTTCGTATTCAAATGCGGACATGGTGCGCGTCTCCCGCACGGCTTTCTCATAAAAATGCTCTGGACATTGCTACACGAGAACTGTATACTGTTCTACCTGAAAGTATAATCCCAACGAGGTGGAGCAGATGCCAGAGCCAATACAGGACACCGCCCAGGTAACATCCTTTATGGAAAG
>JACQWQ010000244.1 GCA_016209205.1 Chloroflexota bacterium | reverse complement strand
GGAGAGCGGTTCGCTTGCAGTGACTGTTCAATTTGAAAAGAACGGCTCGGCTCAGCACGCGTTAGCGCCTGTGCCGAGGTTAATAGGTTGTTGCTCAATTTCGAGCAGGATACCCCTTGACAAATTTCTTATAGGATGCTGCCCTGAGCCTGCCGAAGGGGTGAACAAGGTAAACCGACAATCAAACCCAACCAGCCCAAGAAAACCGAGTCCGCTGCGACCAATCATTCTTCAGAGGTGCGCCGCCACAAACCGCAGACGTGGAACAAGACAAGCAAGCTCAACGAACTGATCATTGATCGGGAAGAGGTGCTAAAGGTCAACCCGGTGCTGCTGCCACCCGACGCGGAATTCATCGGACGAACTCCGTCCGCGAATACGTGCCCGTGATTGTGCAAGATGCGCACCTCCAAACGGAGACGATTCGCTTCCTGAAAGAGAAACACTATTCTGCGACGCCTCACCAAACTTATCTGGCCGAACTGCCGCGCGGCTACCACGGTCAGTTTGGCCCGAACGTCAAAGCCCTCGCGGTGGTGCTCTATTTTGCCGGGAACATGAGCGAGCCGAAGCTCTTGGATTTTTTCCGCCAAGCGGGGCTGCACATGTCCGATGGCGAGCTCTCCAATTTGCTGATCAAAGACCATGCCCCCTTTCACGCCGAGAAGGACGCCGTGTATACCGCCGGGCTGTCCAGCAGTGCGTGGCAACACACTGACCATACCGGCACCCGCGTCAACGGTCAAAATCAGCAGTGCCAGATCGTCTGCACCCCGCTGTATACATGCTACTTCACCACGGAAAAGAAAGACCGCTTGAGCGTGTTGCAGGTGTTGCAAAACAATCGGCCGCTCACCTTTCGCTTCAATGCCGAGACCCAGCGCTTACTCGAAACTCTGCACGTGCCTGCCTGGGCACGCGAGCGCGCCGCCACCGTATCGCCGGAACAAGAACTGAGCCAGCCCGAAGTGGAGACGTGGTTGGACGCGCAGTTGCCGGCCCTGGGAACCCAGCACCGTGTGCGGGTCCTGGAGGCCGCGGCGATCGCGGCCTACCACGCCCAGATGGAATTTCCCGTCATTCGTCTGTTACTCTGCGATGACGCCCCACAGTTCAACTGGGTCACGGACGAATTGGCGCTGTGCTGGATCCATGAAGGGCGACACTACCAGAAACTCGCACCGGTGGTCGCCCAGCATCGAACGCAGCTCGAGGACTTCCAGAACGGCTTCTGGACGTTCTATGACGAACTGCTCCAATACCGGGAGCAACCGACGCCGGCGGAGCGGACCCGGTTGGACGCCGAATTTGAGATGCTGTTCGCCACGGTCACCGGCTATGAAGCGCTGGATGCGCGGATTGCCAAGACGCGGGCCAAGAAGCACTGTTTGTTGCTCGTGCTGACCCACCCGGAAATTCCGCTGCACAACAATCCGGCGGAATTGGGCACACGCCAACGCGTCCGCAAAGGGGACGTGAGTTTCGGTCCGCGGAGACCGGACGGTGTCAAGGCGTGGGACACCTTCATGACGTTGGCGGCTACCGCCCAGAAGCTGGGCGTGAGTTTCTATGCGTACGTCCAGGATCGGATCTCGGGCGCGAACCAGTTGCCCGAGTTAGCTGATCTGATCACGGCGCGCGCGCGGCGAGACCCGCTCGATGCGTCTTGGAGTTCGCCGTAGAATTACCCCAAGTTATTGAGAAGATACTAATCTTTCATGGCGATTTACGCGCCGCCGCCCGCCGCGCTGTTTGCCGAACAGCCCAAGACGCTCAATGCGCCAACCAGAATCACGAACG
This sequence comes from Chloroflexota bacterium, assembly GCA_016209205.1. Lineage (GTDB taxonomy): Bacteria > Chloroflexota > Anaerolineae > UBA4142 > SHND01 > SHND01. The sequence continues at coordinate 15,986 of JACQWQ010000244.1, read as the reverse complement.
CGGCAACGACGCGTTTGATTTCAAGAGAAAACATTGTGCGGTGGAACATGTAACACCTTCCTTCTTTCGCAAGCAGACGAAAGTTCGCCATGAGTTGCAAGCGCGATTCTCCTTTGCGTTACCTGTCCGATTCCTTCATCGTCTTTTGCAAGCGCACCGAGTACACCGCAATCGCCAACAGAATGCTCGTCCCCATAAGCGGCGTAAAAATCTTTTCAAATTCCAACGCGCTGGCGAGCAGACTGCCGACAAAACCAATCATCCCGATATTCATGCCCCAAAACAGCACATCGTCGGTCCACGCGACGAAACTTTGGGCTGACGCGGATGCGATTTGAATGAATCCAAACAGCGCGTTCGTCATCACGCCGATAAAAATCGCGTGGTCCATGCCAAAAATCATCCAGTACGGAATGAGTTTGAAATCCGGCGGATTGCCGTAGGCGCCGGTAGCGTACTGCACGATGAGATACGCCAACAGCGCGACGTTGACGACGACAAAGACGCCGCTCAATGCGAATTGCCGGTCGGGCGCGCGTTCCAGCCAATGCGTGCCCAGCCAGTGCCGCGCGAAACGCGCGACGAAAATCACCACGCCGATAATTTCCAAAGGCGTCGCGCTAAAAATGAGCGGCATAATGTTGAGCAACGTGCCGAGCGTCAGTAACACGCCGCCGATGAACGGCAGCGCGATTTGCGCGATGCCCGCGCGCGACAATTTCGCGGTCTGCGGAATAAAGCGCCATTCGGCAAACGCCATGCCGACGAGAATGAGATAGCCAATCGTCATCGTCGTCGGATGCGATGCCGTCGCGCCGTCGGGCAGCAACGCGACTTTGGTCGCCACTTGAAATTGAATCAACGCGCCCATCAACGCGCCGACCGTTAGATTCAGCATCGCGCCGAGGAGCGCCCAATGGGCGATACCGAGTTTCATTTGCCGCGCTTGGAGCAGCACCCAAACAAAAAATCCCATAATCGCGAGAAACACCGGCACGCTCGCCCACGCGCGAAAATCGGCTTGATTGGCATAGAACGCGTAAACGTAAAGGGGAAACGAAAGCGCCGCGAGCGCGCCGGACGCGACAAGCAGCGTGTTGTAACTGTTGCGCGCGGGGTCGCGGAAAAGCCATATATGCACGCCAAGCACACCGAGCGTAATCCAGCCGAGCGTGCCGGCGTGAACGTGCGCCATCAGTTCGGGGCGCGTAAAGGTCATCAGCTTTAATCCATTCAGCATCCCGATAGTGACGGTGACGACGAACACGAGCATTGCGATTTGAAACAGCCATTTCACAGCGCGGCGGACGGGGGTTTCTTGTGTTGACATTGTGTGCTCCTTGAAAGTGAAAGTGACGGGTGACGGGTGACGGGAAATTTTCTTTTATTCTGCGTGCCATGTTGTCCCGTCGTCAAGGGAGATTGTCCCACCGCGTGCGGGAAACGCGCACAAGACAATGTGTTACCCAATGTGCAACTTGTCATTGCGAAATGTTTTTTATTCGACCCTATTTTTACTTTTTTGTCGGTGAACGCATACGCGCTGCCCGTCACCGCGCCCGGCGTTTTCGCCGCGATGAATTCGCCATTCGCTATCTGCCATCTGCCATCTGCTTTCTTTCGCCACACGTTAAAACCGATGACCTGCAACTCGCTGCCCGTTTCCCATTTCACGCGCACGCCTTTTTTGCCCGCGTCGGCATCAAAGCGCGTCAACGTCGCCGCTGTCGGCGCGGTGTAGGAAAAAACATAGACGGCATCACCGTCATAATCGCTGACGACCAACGTGTTTCCATCCGGAGAAATATCTACGCCGCCCCAATACAAACGGGCGAATCCTGAAACGACATCTGAAGTCGCGCCCGTCGTTGGATTCACGCGAATAATCTTCTTTGTCGTTTGATCTGCCACCAACAAATCAGCGTTTTTGGGATCCACCGTAATACCCACCGGGTAGTCAATCGCAGGTGTTGTGCTCACAGCGTTCAGGGTTGGACCTGCGTCGAGCGTATAAATCGCGCCGCTGCCGGTGTTGTTGTACATCGCGCCGCCGCTTACGGCTTTATTGCCGCTAAAAGTGAGGTTCGCCAGCGTTGGGCTGCTGCTGACGTTGTACATTCCGGTCCCGTTAGGGGTGGCGGAGTTGCCTGTGTTCAACCCGGCAGTGATGGTGAACCCATCCAGACGAGCCGTGCTGTCCGTCCCGCCGCCGGTCACGATATGCCAACTGTTACTGCCCTGAATATCGGCGGTGGTTTCGGCGATAAAGTTGCCGTCCGTGTTGGTGTCGTTGCTGTCAATATCGGCTGAGGATGGTGGCGTTGTTGGCAAAGTTGCGGTCACTGAGCTGCGATTCCGTTCCGGCAAAGCCGCCGTACACCGCCACGCCACTTTTCAAGGTAAAGGTGTTGGTGCGCGCCGCGCCCGGCTTGTGGACTCCCGCTTTGACCCAAATCTCGTCGCCGCTGGTCGCGCCGGTGAGCGCGGTTTGCAGCGTGCAGGCGTTCGACCAACTGGAACAGTCACCGCTTCCGGCGGCGACTGGTGCGGCGTAGAGCGTTCCGGCGGCGCGCGCGCGTCCCGCCGCGCCGAACAAGGTCATCAAAACCATGCTGGCGAGCAGCAGTCCGGCGAATGCGAATTTTTGAGCGAGAGTCAGTTTTGTGTCCATTTGATTTCTCCTTTGCTCGTGCGCGGCGGCTCGTGCATCGTTGTCTTTCTCCCGAATCATTGACCGCACTATAGCAAACGAACGTGAAGAGATCGTTTATTGATTGACACTGCCCAAGACCCCAAGTGTTTTTGCGCCGGAGCGCGACTCGACGAGCAACCACGTCGAAAAACACTCGGGGTCTTGCCCGCGTTCCACCGTGACTGACTACTGATAACGGACGACTGATCACTGATAACGTCTGAACTTGGGGTCTTGACGCCCGCGTATCGCCGTGCTATTCTGCGCGATAATAGTACTTATCCACTGAAACCTTTGCACAAAAAGCAAACATTTTTCTACCGCGAATCTTCGCTAAATTTTTTTGTACGCCGATTCGCGAAGATTCGTGAAGATTCGCGGTTTCCAGCTTTGGTTACGGCTTGTCCGAGTTAGAGCAATCGGCTGTGAGGCATCCTTTCTCGCGTTGAGCGTTCCCATTCAAAACATGTCCACCTTACGGCTTGAATTTCTCGGCGGTTTATCCGCCGTGCTGGACGTCATACCCGTCACCGGGTTTATCTCGAACAAAGTCCGCGCGTTGCTCGTCTATCTCGCCGTCACCGCACGCCCGCATTCGCGCGACCACCTCGCCGCGCTCTTGTGGGGCGATATGTCCGATGTGGACGCGAAATCGAACCTGCGTCAAGCCCTCGCCAATCTGCGGAAATTGCTCGAACCGTATTTGGACATTGCTCGCGAGACGGTGGAATTTCGGCGCGACGCGTCGTATACGCTGGATGTGGAGGAATTTGAAAAGCAAATAGCGGATAGCAGATTGCAGATAGCCGATAGCGACACGCCATCTGCGGGAATCGCTCGCGATTCCATTAGCCATCTGCCATCTGCTATCAGCCAATACCACGGCGATTTTCTCGCGGGCGTTTACGTGCGCGACGCGCCCGAATTTGAAGAGTGGGCATTGGCGCAGCGCGCGCGTTTGCGCGATCTGGCGGTAGACGCGCTGGAATCGTTGATCAAGCAATTCACTGCGCGCGGCGCGTACGCGCAAGCCATCGAGTACGGCAAACAGTTGTTGATGCTCGACCCGTGGCGCGAAGAGGTTCACTGCGAGGTCATGCAGTTGTATGCGCGGAGCGGACAGCGCAGCGCGGCGCTGGCGCAGTACGAAACGTGCCGCAGTGTCCTGCGCGAACAATTGGGCGTGGAACCCTCGGAAGAAACCAACGCGTGGTACGAACGCATCCGCGCGGCAGGCACGAATCTGCCGCCCGCGCTGCCGCTGCAGCCCACAGTGTTCGTCGGACGCGCCGCCGAACTCGCGCAGCTCGACACCTTGCTGCTCAATGCGCAAGTCCGTTTGATCACCATCTTGGGCGTCGGCGGCGCGGGCAAGACGCGGCTGGCATTGGAAGCGGCGCACCGCGCGCACAAAATGGGCGCGTTCCTCAACGGCGTCGCATTTGTCTCATTGGTGGATTTGGATGACATCGCCCTGCTCGCGCCCGCGATGGCGCACGCGTTCGGATTGCGTCTCTCGGGCACGACCAAGCCTGACGCACAAATCGCCGATTATTTGCGCGCCAAAGAAATGCTCGTCGTGCTCGACAATTTCGAATCCCTGCGCGACGCCGCGCCGTGGGTGGGACAATTACTGCAAACTGCGCCGCGCGTAAAATTCCTCGTTACCGCGCGCGAAAAATTAAACCTGCGTTCGGAATGGGTGATGGCGCTCGAAGGCATTGCGTACCCGCGCGCCCACGAACGCGCCAACGCCTTGGCGTTCGACGCGGTGCGGATGTTTGCCGAACGCGCGCAGCAAACCTATCCCGCGTTCGCGTTGGATGAAACGACCGCGTCGTGCGTGGCGCGTGTGTGTGAATTGGTGGAGGGGCTGCCGTTGGGCATCGAGCTCGCGGCGGCGTGGACGAGTCAATTTACGTGCGAGGAGCTCGCGCGCGAAATCGAGCGCAGCTATGATTTTCTGGCGACGAACTTGCGCGACGTGCCGGCGCGGCAGGCGAGTTTGCGCGCGGTGTTTGAATATGCGTGGGCGCGTTCGAACGGCGACGAGCGCGACGTTTATGCGCGCGCCGCGCTTTTTCAAAATGGGTTCACCCTCGACGCCGCGCAGCGCGTCGCGCGCGCCTCCGCGCGGACGTTGGCAGGATTACACGACAAGGCGCTGCTGCGCCGCGACGCGAACGGGCGCTATGACATTCATCCCGTCTTGAAACAATACGCGCGCGAAAAACTTGGTTTGCAAAACGACGCGGACGCCGCGCAAGACGCGCACAGCGCGTATTATTTGGAATTGCTGCGCGCGCAACAAGGGAATTTGCTGGCGCGCGCACAGCGGGCGAGCATCGAATTGCTTTCCGTCGAAAATGAAAACTTGCGCGCCGCGTGGACGAACGCGGTGGCGCGCGGTGAGTGGGCGCGGCTCGACGGCGCGCTGGACGCGTGGAGTTTGTTTTACGACATGACGAGTCAATTTCTCGCGGCGCGCGCGTTGTTGGAAGAAACGCTCGCGGCGTTAGAAGCGGAAGCAGCGGCGGACGCGCGCCTTTTGTGCGCGCGCATTCAGGCACAGCTCGCGTATTTTTGCGGACGTCTCTCCGGCTCTGCCAACGCGCGCGCGTTTGCCGAAACCGCGCTGACGGAGCTCGGCGCGTTGGCGACGGATACGCGCCGCGAGCGCGCGTTTTGTCTCGCCACGCTTGCCAATGCCGCGCTCGACGTGGGCGAACAGGAACGCGCCGAAGCGCTGTGCCGCGAGAGTTTGGCGCTGCGCCGCGAAATTGACGACCGGCGCGGGATTCTCGGTTCGCTGCTGAGCTTGACCAGTATCTTGTGGCATCGCGGCGACTTTGAAGCCGCGCGCGCGTTGGCGCAAGAAGGCGCCGCGCTCGCACGTGCGGTGGGCGATGATTGGAACAGCGCGCGCTTTTTGAGTGGGCTGGGCGTCCTGAATAATTCGCAAGGCAGATTGGATGACGCGGGTCAAGTTTTTCCCGAAAGTTTGGCGCTGTATCAAGCGTTGGGCGACAGCGAAGGCGCGGCGCAGGTCATGTTCAATCTGGGCGTCACGCACTATCATCGCAAGGAATTTGACCGCGCCCGCGAACTGTTTCAATCCTCGCTGGACTTGCGCCAAGGATTGGGCGACCGTTTTGGCGTAGCGTCCTGCGTGCTCAATCTGGGCGAAATCGCCCGCGTGCAAAACGATGTGCTCGCCGCCGCGCGCTATTTTGAACACGCGCTGGAACTCTCACACGCCATCCAGCACAAGTACGGCGAAGCGTATGCGCTCAAAGGGCTGGGCGATGTGCTGGTGCAGCGCAACCCCGGCGAAGCGGCAATGTATTATCGCCAGGCGCTCCAGTTGGCAAATGAGATGCAGGTCATCCCCTTTGTTTTGGAAATCCTCTTGGGCATGGCGCGGCTCGCCGCACAGCAGGGCGACACAGCACGCGCCGCGCAAATCCTCGCCGTCGTCGCGCAGCACCCCGCCGTCATGTTCGACACGCGCCGCGACGCCGAACAACTCTTGGCGCAATTGCCGCCCGCAAGCGCCGCCGCCCCAAAAACCTACGCAGAAATCGTGCAGGAGCTGTTGAACCTGAGACAATAAAAAACAGCGCACTTTGTCTCGGTGCGCCGTGGGTCTGGCTGAACACTTTCAAGGAACAAGAGTGAACCCCAAAATTCGAAAATGATGGTCACTCGTAAATGCTTCATTCAAGTCCAGTTCTTGCATCACGACGAAACTCGTACAGTCAGTAAAAGACAAATCCTGGTCGGCATAACGCTCGAACAAGTCCCCCGCAGCAAGTTCTTGCGCCTCGCTGATTCGGTAGATCGACAATAGTTCATTCTGCGACAATTGCCGAATGGTCGCCCGAAATTTTAATGCGGCAGGATGACCCAACTTGTAGCGAATCAAAGTCGTTGCCTCATCCAGCACAAAATTCGTCGTTACCAGCTCTACCTTGCGCTCAATGATATCCTCTACGGCGAGTTGGGCGAGTTCATGGTCTCGGTCTTGCGCGTCGGCTAACGCGTACCAAGCCCACGTGTCAACAAAGATACGGCTCATAGTTTTTGGTACAAGTACGCATCATGATTACGCGCAGCATCGTGCGGTGCAGCGCCATTGGCGACACCGCGACTGAACTCTCGAAGCGTTTGGCGCGCGCGTTGTAGCTTGAGCTCGCGCTCGAGCCAAGCCGTTACGATTTCCTCCAGCATTTGCGGGACTTGCAGGTGACGCGCTTGCGCGGCTTGGCTTAGCAGCGCAAGTTTGTCTTCGGGTAACTTGAGTTCGAGCGGAATAGCGACCATCTCATTCTCCTTGCGGAGCATTATACCAAACATTCCACCAAACATCACGCCCGCGCGCGATGGGATTCTCGAAATGACATCTGATGTCTCATTCCCCCACCAACGTCGTCACACTGCGCGGCGGCAAAATCACGGCGGCGTTCGCGCCGTCCAACGCAATTTCGCCAAGCGACTCGCCAATCGCTCCTTCACGGCTCGTCACTCCTACCAAAACGCGCGGCAGCGGATTCACATTTGCAAAATTGAGTGTCGCCTGCACGGCGAACGAATTGTTGTTCAAAACGACGACGACTGGTTTGCCATCGGGACGTTGGAACGCGACAATGCGCACGCGCGGGTCGGACGACTCGGCTTGCACGCGTACTGCGCCGGGCAGAATGGCACGCGCGTATTGCCCGAGCAGCGCGCCATACGTCGAGACCGGATAGCGTTCTATCGTTCCGTCGGGGCGATAAAACACTTCGATCAATTCGTCGTACACGCCGGGGCGGCGAATGTTGTACAGGTTGATCGCGTCGAACGCCGCGACATTGCCGATGGTCAATTCGTCGTGCAAATGATTCAGCCGCGCACGCAACAATTCAAATTCGCTGAACTCGTGCGAACGCGGCGCGCAGTAACAAATTTCCGTCATCCAAATCGGCAAGTTGTAACGCGCTGCCAGCTCGCGGATCTGGGCGCGCGGTTGGAGCGCAGTGTGCGGCGGTTTGCTCGCGGCGGAATTTTCCAAAATACGCCCGGGATCGTCATAACCATCCGCGTACGCGTGATACGCCAGCGCGCCCACGTACTGCCGCGCGTCCGGGTCCGCCAACACCGCTTGCGCGTACCGCACCACATTTTCCGGCAGCCAACCATCGCTTATGACAAGTTTTGTTTGCAGCCCCGCGTCGCGCATGCGCGCGCCCAGTCGCTTGACAAGCGTGAGGTAATCCGCCAGCTCGATCTTGACGCGGTTTTTGCACTCGGGCAGGTCGGGTTCATTGTTGACCGTGAGGTACGGCAGTTCGACGCCCTGCTCGCGGAACCGCAGCGCGGCGGCAAGCACCCATTCCACATCCTCGTCCAATTTTTGCGGGTCGAGTGAACAGCTGTCCGGCAAACGCAGCCACGCCTGTTTGTCGCCGAGGTCCATCGAAAACGACGCCCAATAGGTTTGCAAACCGGCGGAACGCGCCAGCCGCGCGAAATCGGTCACTTGATTGACCATGCTCCAGTCGTACCCCGCCGGATTCATGTCGAACGGGTCGGCGTTGTCGTTGACCGGCTCGTAGCTGTCGGGAAAGAGGCGCGTGCGCGTCAGTCCCAACTCGCGGAACCAAATTTGAATCAGCGCATCGCGCTGCGCGTCGGTCACGCTGACAAACGCGGGCGCGTTCGGGTCGTCGAGTTTGTTGCCGGGACGATTGAACGGCGCAAAGGTCGCGCCAAAACCGCTAAAGGTTTGATAACGCGTTGCGCCATCGACGCGCAGTGAAACATTCGCCGTGGGCGTGAATGCGGCGGGCGGCGGGAACGGTGTGGCAGGGAACGGTGTGGCAACCGTTCCGTACGCGGTCGCGTGCGCGACGGGCGTGTGAGTCGGGGGTGTGTGTGCGCTTGTGGATGTCGCCACCACGTGGGGAGGAGTGGTTTGACCCTCTGACGTTGCCGAACTTGTACGCGGCGCGAGTGTGACTGCGGCGGGCGTGGGCAGCGCGGTCGGATTCGCGCACGCCAGCAGCAAGCCGCAGAGCAGCACAAGCAGCTTGGAAATCGAGCAAATTGTGTTTGCTTTCATAGCGACCCGCGCTTTCTGTGTCCTGCGCGTTGCAGGTTATTATGCCTTGCCGAACGCGACTTGGCCATAGTTCTTTTTCTGGTGATGCCCAGCGTTGGCGCATGAGTTGTCAGCGTTGGCGCACAAGTTGTCAGCGTTGGCGCATGAGTTGTCAGTGTTGGCGCATGAGTTGTACTCGTGCGCCTGTGCGGTGTCGGAGTTGAACTCCGAGAAACCAAAGGTTGGCGCACACGCTCAACGCGCGTCGCCAACCTTTGGGTGATCCACGAAGGACACCAAGGGCACTAAGAAACCCTTCGTGTTCTTCGTGTCCTTCGTGGATCCCGCGCATACTGAACAGGAAATGAGCAGAAATTGACCTTGTTCTGTCGGAAGCATTATGGGAGAATAAGATGGATTGATATGCGTCCGCAGCGAGGACAATTGCAAGAGGGAACAGTCCCCCCACTTGACCATCCTGCCAAATCGTCTAGAATTTGCACACACTGATAACCTTCACCACTTGATTTACTTTCTTGCCCCGCGCGGCGCGCTGACCGTCAAAGGCAAAGCCGAACCCGTCAACGCGTATCGCGTACGCGGTGAAAAAGAAACGCGCGAATCCACGCGCGGCATCGCCGGTCTCTCCTCGCCGCTCGTCGGACGCACAATGGAATTGAACGCCTTGCAAGATCGCGTAAACGCGCTCATGCGCGGCGATGGACAAATCGTTTCCGTCATCGGCGAAGCGGGTCTCGGCAAATCCCGCTTGGTTGCTGAAGCACGAAAGCAATTTGCGCCAATCGAAAATCAAAAATCAGCAATCATAAATCTAAAATGGTTAGAGGGTCGTTCCCTCTCGTACGAAACACAAACGCCGTACGCGCCCTTTGTGGATTTGTTCAATCACCTCTTTGAAATTCGCGTGGGCGACACGGACGCGACGGCGAATGAAAAAATAAAGTCAAAATTGCGCGCCCTCGTCGGCGAACCGACGAACGAACTCGCGCCGTTCATCGCAACGCTGATGGGCGTCGAACTCACGGGCGAGGATTTGGAACGCGTGCGCTATTTGATGCCGCCGTTCTTGCGCGCCCGTGTGATGCAAGCCGCCGCGCAAGTTTTTGGCGCGCTCGCCGCGCAGCAGCCGACGGTAATCGTGTTTGAAGATTTACATTGGGCAGATGCGACTTCGCTCGAATTGTTGGGCGCGTTGCTGCCACTCGCCGAAAACGCGCCGTTGCTGTTTTTGATTCTGATGCGCCCGAACAAGACCGATCCATCCTGGACATTTTACGAATCCCTCTTGACGTTTCACCCTTCATGGCATTCAGGGCAGGCAGTTTCACGTTTGACGACGATTGAATTGCAGCCGTTGGACGAACACGCTTCACGCGAACTCGTCGCGAATCTCTTGGAAATCGAAGACCTGCCCGAAAGCGTGCGCGCGTTGATTTTGAAAAAAGCGGAAGGCAACCCGTTTTATGTCGAAGAAGTGATCCGCTCTTTGCTCGATCAAAAACTCGTCATCCGCGACGGCGACCGCTGGCGCGCCACGCGCGAAATTTCCAACCTGGCGATTCCCGACACGCTCGCCGGCGTCATTACCGCGCGGTTGGACCGGCTGGACGAAGAAGCGAAACGCACCGCGCAAACGGCTTCGATTCTCGGACGCGAATTTGAATTTGCGCCGCTGACCGCCTTGTATGAATCGCCCGCCGCGCTCGAACCCTCGCTCGACACCTTGCAGGCGCGCGAACTCGTGCGCCGTAGGGAAAGCACGCCGCAGCTTTCCAGCACGCCGTTGCGCTCCTACCTTTTCAAACACGCGCTCACCCAAGAGACCGCCTACAACTCGCTCCTGCTGAGCAAACGTCGCGCGCTGCACAAGCGCGCCGCCGCGTTTTTGGAAGAACGCGAACGCGTCAACGACATTGCGCGGCACTGGCTCGACGCGCAAGAAAACGAACGCGCGCTGCCGTTTGTATTGGAAGCGGCGGAGCGCGCGGCGCGCGCCTACGCCACTATGGAAGCGATAGCGTACTATACGCGCGCCCGCGACATTGCCAAACCATTGGGCGACGTGCCCGCGCTGCGCTGCGCCTACGAAGGATTGGGCAACGCCTTGTCTTTTACAACCGAGCTGCCGCGCGCCGTTCAGGTGTTTCAAGAAATGTTCGAGCTCGGCGCAACGCATGGCGATGCCTTGATGCAAATCTCCGCGCTCAATAAACAGGCAAACCTTCTGGCGCTTCGCATGGGACAAATGGAACAGGCGGAACCGCTGCTGCTCCAAGCCGAAGCCCTTGCGCGTGAATATCAAGACAAGCAAGGTCTCGGCGAGATGTACGTAATTCGCTGCCAAATCAGCACCGGGATGTCTGACTTTGACAAGGCGATGCACTATATCGGCGACGCGGTGCAGGTCGGCAAAGATCTCGATGTCAAAGAACAAATCGCCTGGGGTCTGGCGCACCTTTCGGGCACGTACGTGTTTATGCTGCGCTTTGAGGACGCGGCGCAAGTGGCTGCGGAAGGAATGGCATTGGCACGCTAAATAGACAATCGCGAGTTTCAAGCTGACATTTTGACAACGCAATCTCTGCTGCATTGGCGGAACGGAAACCTCGATGCCGCGGTTGCGGATGGAGAACTTTCGGCGGAAATTGCGGAACGAATCGGTTTGGCGATGTATGTGGTCATTGGCTACTGGGGCGCGGGTTGGGTGCACGGGCAGCGCGGCGAGTACAGCGCCGCCGTCGCGGCATTGGAAGCCGCGCGCCGCGCGGCAGAACCATTTGCCGGATTCATTCCCTTTTTGTCCGTCATGTCGGAAGCAACCCTCGGCAGTGTGATGCTGGAAGGCGCATTTCCACGCGAAGCCGCGCTGAATTATCACAAACACGCGCTCGCCCTTTCGTCAAGCCCGGTTGGCGGTATGTCGAACGGGAGCGCCTGGGCGGACATGGGTTGGTGCGCCCTGAATCTCGGCAATCTTGATCTGGCGCACAAGTTGTTTGAAGGCGCGCTCACCTATCCATCGTTCTTTCGTTTGGTCATGCGCCCGCGCAATTTGCTCGGCTTGGCGGAACTGGCAAAACTGCGCGGCGATTTCGAGACCGCGCAAAAACGGATTGACGAAGCGCGCGCATTGGCCGAGGAAAAGGCGATGCGTCCGTTTCAAGCCATCATCGCGCTCGCGGACGGAAAATTGCAAGCCGCACGGGGCTTGCACGAACGCGCGCTGGAATTATTTGCTGACGCGGAAACGCGCGCCGCAGCCCTGCAAATGCGCCCCACCATCCTCGAAGCGCAACTCGCAGCGGCTTCAAGTTTCACCGCCCTGGGCCGCACCGCCGACGCGGAAAGGAAATACGCGCAAGCGCATGCTTTGACGAACGAAATCGCCGCCTTGATCGCCGACGATGGAATGCGTCAAGCATATCTTGAACAAGGTTCGCTCCGTTTGGAAATGCCAGCCAGCGTCCGAGTCAATCTATTCTAACCAAGGAGGTTCAACATGGCGCGACCCGTTACACTCTTTACCGGACAATGGGCGGATTTGCCGCTCGAAACGCTGGCGCAAAAAGCGCACGCGTGGGGCTTGGATGGTTTGGAACTGGCGTGCTGGGGCGATCATTTCGAGGTGGACCGCGCACTTGCCGAAGCGGACTATGTGCAAGACAAACGCGCCCTGCTCGACAAGTATAATCTGAAATGTTTTGCGATTTCGACGCACCTGGTCAGCCAAGCCGTATGCGACGTGATTGAGGCGCGTCACAAAGGAATTTTGCCTGCGGAAGTGTGGGGCGACGGTGAACCAGAAGGCGTCCGCCAACGCGCCGCGCAGCGGGTGATGGACACGGCGCGCGCCGCCGCGAGATTTGGCGTGACGCATGTGAATGGTTTTACAGGTTCGCGTATCTGGTCTATGATGTATCCATTTCCCCCGAACGATTGGAAAACGGTGGAAGCGGGTTACACGGATTTCGCGCGGCGCTGGAATCCGATCATGGACGTGTTCCAGTACGAAGGCGTCAAATTTGGCCTCGAAGTGCATCCCACCGAAATCGCGTACGATTTTGTCACGACGCGCAAAGCGCTGGATGCAATCGGCAACCGCCCCGAATTTGGCATCAATTTTGATCCAAGCCATTTCGCGCATCAATTCCTCGACAGCGCGGCTTATGTTTTGGAATTTGCCGACCGCATTTACCACGTGCACGTCAAAGATTCCAAAAAATATCTGAATGGTCGCCGCAGCATTCTCGGCTCGCATATTGACTTTGGGGAGGCGGAACGCGGCTGGACCTTTGTTTCCCCCGGTCACGGCGATGTAGATTTCGAATCGTTGTTCCGCGCGTTGAATCGCATCGGCTATCAAGGACCGCTTTCGATTGAATGGGAGGACAGCGGCATGGAACGTGAATGGGGCGTGCAAGACGCGCTCGCGTTCGTGCGCCGCACTGATTTCGCGCCGAGCGCAGTGGCGTTTGACGCGGCGTTTCAGAGAAAGTAGCAGGGAGATAGGGAAACAGGTATACAAGGTATGCAGGGAGACAGGGAAACAGGGGAACAGGTATACAAGGTATGTGGGTACACAAGTAGAGACGTGCACTTTTTACTTGTCTCCCTGTCTACCTATCTACTTTTCACAAGGAATTCCTATGAGCGACCAAGTTGGTTTTGTAACCATGGCAGGACCCAAGGCGCAAGGACACGCGCCGGAAATCGGCGTCGGGATGTTGGGTTACGCGTTCATGGGCAAGGCGCACAGCAACGCGTTCAAAAAATTGCCGTACATGATGTATCCGCCCGTTGCCGTTCCGAAACTCGTCGCGATTTGTGGACGCGATGAACAAGCGACACGCGCCGCCGCCGAACGCTACGGGTATCAAAGATATTACACCGATTGGCGCGCGCTGCTCGACGACGACGCGGTGCAGTTGTTTGACAATGGCGGACCGAACGACACGCACGCGGAACCGTGTATCGTCGCCGCGCACAAGGGGAAACACATTTTGTGTGAAAAACCACTGGCGCGTACGGCGCAGGAAGCGGCGGGGATGCTCGAGGCAGTGACAAAGGCGGGCGTCAAGCACGCGGTCGCGTTCAATTACCGTTTCGTGCCTGCCATTCGCCTCGCACGCGAGTTGATCGAACAAGGGCGGCTCGGACAAATTTATCACTATCGCGCGGTGTACTTGCAAGAATGGATCATGCCGCATTACAAGATGGGATATATTTGGCGGGTTGACAAGCGCATCGCGGGCAGCGGCGCATTGGGCGACCTCGGCGCGCACATTATTGACCTCGCGCGCTTTCTCGTCGGCGAACCGCGCCGCGTGAGCGCGGCAACGCAAACGTTTATCCCCGAGCGTCGCGACGGCAGCGGCGCCATGAAAAAAGTGGACGTGGACGATGCGTTCGTCGCGACGGTGGAATTTGAAAACGGCGCGCTCGGTTCCGTCGAAGCGACGCGTTTTGCCGCAGGACGCAAAAATTTCAATTCGTTCGAAGTGAATGGCGAAAAAGGCAGCCTCCATTTTAATATGGAACGGCTGAACGAGTTGGAAGTATTCTGGGTCGGCGAAGAACCGAAAGAGACGCAAGGGTTCCATCAAATCAACGTGAGCGAATCGTATCATCCGTGGTGTTCGAACTGGTGGCCCCAAGGGCACATCATCGGTTGGGAACACACCTTTGTGCACGAAATCAATCACCTGCTCGACGCGATTGTAAACGATAAACCCGTCGCGCCGTACGGCGCGGACTTTGTTGACGGCTATCGCAACGCCGTGATTTGCGACGCGATAGCGCAGAGCGCGCTGGATGGTCGGCGCGTGGAGGTAAAGTATTAGGACTGAGCACTGAGGACTGAGAGCGGCGGCAATGAACGCCGCTCTCAGTCCTCAGTCCTCTGCACTCGTTACTGACCATGCTTCGTGATCTCCGCTCCCAATCCCTCCGCCGCACGCCCGACGAATTGGTGCAGCATCTCAAATCGTTCGAACTCGATTTGAAATTTTCGGCCGGCGTGTGGTTCTTTTCACCCGCGCCATCGCGTTTTCACGAGCGCTACAAGCCGGTGCTCGACATTGCGGCGCGCCTCGAGATTGCCGCGCCGCTCAAGGCGTATGGGCTGGGCGCAATGGAGGCGCACTATCCGAACGAAATTAACGCGCGCAATCTCGACCGCTGGCAGAAATTTACGCGCGACACGGGCATCAAAATTCTCACCGTAATCCCACTCTTGTTTTGGGACGAACAATTCGAATGGGGTTCGCTCTCGAATCCGAATCCCGCCATTCGTCGCGCGGCGATGGAACGCACGCGGGAAGCGGCGCAGTTGAATCGAGAACTCGACACCGAATTTATGATCGTGTGGCCCGGCATTGACGGGTACGAAAACGCGTTTGGCGTGGATTTGCGCGCGGCGCGTGATCGTTTCGCGTCGGGGCTTGCCGAAGCATTGGACGCCGTCCCCGGCGTGCGCGTCGCGTTCGAGCCGAAACCGTACGAACCGCGCGGGCACATTCTTTACGGCTCTACGTCCGAAGGCATCTTGCTCGGCGAAAAAGTAGAGCGCCTGTTACAGCACCCCGTCAATAAAAAGTTGTTGGACGAAGGTCACGCGCTCGTCGCGCTGAATCCCGAAGTGGGACATATATTGATGGGCTATGAAGATTTGCCGTACGCGTACGGCTTGGCGATGGAATACGGACGCCTCGCGCACATTCATCTCAATTCGCAGCCGCTCGGCAATTACGATCAAGATTTAAACGTCGGTGTGATTTCCACCGAAGCGACCGAGGCGATGTTGTACGCGCTCAAGATGTACGGCTATGCGGGTTGGTTCGGCATTGACATTAATCCCGAACGGATGCCGGTAGACACCGCGCTGAAAATTTCGATGGACGCCTTGCGCGCGGCGAACGACCGCATCAATTCGCTCGACCACGAAGCGTTCGTGTGGGCAAGCGAGCATCCCGACCAGGCGCGCGGGTGGGTGGAAGCATACTTGATACGCGCCAGAGCGGCGCATCCAGAAAATTTACCTGCGCTGCCGAAATTGAAATAGCAGTGGATGGGTGTGCGTCACAATTTTGGGCGAATCAATTCGCTCGCTACAAAATCACGAAACCTGCCTTCGCAGGTTGGGATTTCAGTGTGCGGTCGCGAATCTATTCGATTCGTTGCGAACTGTGTTCG
>JACQWQ010000243.1 GCA_016209205.1 Chloroflexota bacterium | reverse complement strand
GTTTGTCCGTGACGCACAAAAATAAAATGGGTCATTCGCTCTCGCTTTCCTTGACGTGTTCTGTCCCATCGAGCGACTGGCGCGCGGCGGCTTGAATTGCCAGCGCCAGTCGCGTGAATTTTTCTGCCCAGGGGTCAATGATCGCGGGCAAGCGCGGATCCACAGGACCATACGCGCGGAGGGGCTTGGAATGCAGTTCTTCCAAACTTTCCCACGTTACGGTCAACAAACCAAAGATGCGCCGCGCCGGGTCTTGGGTTTCGCGCTCCAGCCCAAATTCGCGTGCGATCTCTTGAATGGCGGCGCGGGCTTCGGCAATCAATTTGCGAATCGTTTTTTGCTGGCGCGGCGAAAAATGCGCGACGCGTTCATAGAGCACGCCGCGTTCCGCCACCGTCAACAGGTGTTCGATTTCCGCGAGGCGTTCCTCGAATAAACGCAAGGTTATCGTGATCGAGCGTTTTTGACTCTCGTTCAAGAAATGCGCGTGCATGGTTTATGGCTCGGCTCACAAATTGCCGACGACGGCGCGCAGCACCGCATCGCGATCCACCATTCCCACCAATTTGTCAGCGCCGTTGACGACGGGCAAACGTTTGATCCTGTGCTCCATCATCGAGCGTAAGGCATCCATAATCGGCGCATCGGCTTGAATGGTGAACACAGGACGAACCATCCATTCGGACGCCTTGCCTTGTACCGTGAGCTCTTCCGATGCCGCGCCATGTCCGATGAGACGCTGTAGCAGCGTCGCGTGTGTTTCGGGACCTAGACGCTTGATGAGCTCGTGGTCGGTAATCAAACCCAAGACACGGCGCTGCGCGTCTACGACCACCACGCGGCGGTATGGTGAACTCAAGAGCTGTAACATCACTTTTGCCACGGTCTCTTCTGCGCTCGCCGTCGGGACGCTGCTAATCATTACCTCGCGGACAAGCCGCGCGCCGAGCACTGGCGCAGCTTCCAGCTCTGTTTCTGCGCGCGGCGCGGCGTGCAAAATGGCGCGCAGTACGTCGAGCCGGGCGACGATGCCGACCAGTTTGCCCTCATCATCCACGACGGGCAAACGTTTGAATTGGCGTTCCGCCATCAAGCGCGCGGCGTGCGCGAGGGGCGTACGCGCGGGAATCGTTAATGGGTGTGGCGTCATTACGTCGCGGGCGCGTTTGCCATTTTGCGTCAACTCGCGCAATTGTTGCGCCAGCGCGGTTGCATCCATCCCACTCATAATGCTCAAGCGATGATGCAAACCACCGCGTTCCATCAGATCGCCGCCTGTGATGATACCCTGCACGTGTTCGTATACGTCCACAACGGGGACTGCTTTGACGCCGCGCGCGATGAGAATGTGAACGACCTCCCGCAACGGCGCATCGGGACGCACCGTTGCCACGTTGCGCGACATGATGTCCTCGACCCAAACCGAAAGCGGCGACACGCGCACAATCAAGACCGAACACGGCGCTTGCTCTGCGACGCGATCCGCCGTGCCGCCCATGCCGCGCCCTCCGCTGCCCAATACGACCAAATCGTAGCCACCCTCGCGCGCGTGACGTATGATCGTTTCTGCCGCGTGTCCTGCCGCGACAAGTGTACGCAACGGAATACTCTGTCCCTGTGCCAATGTTTTTGCCGTGTCCTGTACCTTCTGAAAGTACGCGTCCATTTCGCGTTTCGTCTCTTCCACTTCACCCTTGGACGCGGCGTACGCGGGCAAGCGTTCTTCAACCGAAAGCGCGGTCAATTCCCCCCCCCCTTGCGCTGCCATTTCAAGGGCGCGTTTCAACGCTGCTTGCGCCGCGTCCGAGCCGTCCAATCCGACGAGAATGTGTCGAAACATCGCGATCACCTGCCTTGCCGCTTTGTATGCGTTCCAATGGCGCGCGTTCGCGCGCTCATGGCGCTATCCTCCATGCTTTCCATTCAGGGGCATTCGTTTCAATGCCAATAATACTGCCAATTGCAGCGCCGCGTCATCGTAGGCGCCCGATAGTACTTGAAGCACGAGAGTTTCCCAATCCAATTCGACCGGTTCGCCAAACTCGAACCGATTCGGGTGCCGCGTGACCTGCTGCGCGACATGCGTGATAAAAAGATGCACGCCCGCGTTGATCGCGTTCGGATACGCGACCAGGTATCCCAATTTTTCTAGCGGTCCCGCGACCCAGCCCGTCTCTTCTTCCAATTCGCGCCGCGCCGCATCTTCCAGCGTCTCTCCCGTTTTCGCGCTGCCGCTGGGCAAATCGTAAATCACGCGCTTGAGCGGATGCCAGTATTCGTGAATCAGCACAACCTTATCGTCGGGCGTAAACGCGAGTGTGGCAACCACTTCTGCCAGACTGTGAATGAAACTGTATCGAACTTCACCATGCGGCGTCAGCGCGAGGTCTTCGACGACGTGGAAGCGCCCTTTGTAGGCAATCACGTGCGACAAGATTTTCCAGGGAACAATTTCAGACATATATTCGACTCCTCTATTTTTCATTCGGCAGGGCTAGTCTCCCCGGACAGTCCGCCAAATTCCAGCGGCGGTGCGGGTTGGAAAAAGCGCTGTGCGATCACGGTCGGCACCACCGCGCTCAAAATCACGACGGTGATCAACACCGAAAACTGCGCCTGATCCAGAATTCCTGCATTCAACCCGTACAACGATGAGATAGTGCCGAACGTCAAGCCCGTGCTCATCAATAATGTGGTGAACGTCGCGTCTTGCGGCACGTAGCGACGCGCCACAGGAAAAACCCCGATTCCTTTTGCGGCAAGTTTTACGCCGAGCAACAGAACCACAGCGGGCAAATTCGCGGCGACGGCGGGAAGTGAAACATTAAATCCCGATTTCAGAAAAAAGAACGGCGTCAACAACGCGAAGGTGACGACACGCAAGCGCCGCTGCTGGGTACGATACTGCTGCAGTACGCGCGCCATCGTCAAGCCAAAAATGAACGCGGGCAGCACGGCGTGACTTGCGCCAAATTCCGCGAGCAGCATCAGCACCAACAGCACAAAAAAGATCAATTTGATTTCGGGTTCGATGACGCGGTCTCCATAACGTCGAAAAAACCACGGCGCGAGGCGCGGTACAAGCGCCAACAACGCAATGGAAACGACCACGAACACAATCAATTCCCAGCCCGGTGTAATGAACAACAGGGACAAGGTCAACGCCGTTCCAAAATCGGTCACAAAGGTAGCGGACATGATGATTTTGCCGAGGCGCGTTTCCGTCAAGCCCGTCTCGACCAGCACCGCGTACACCACGGCAAGGGATGTGGTGGACAAAGCGATGCCCGCGATTTGCGATGCGCACAAGGTCCAGCCCAACGCCACCAGTGCAAATACCATTGCCAACCCGAACGGCAGCAGGAACGACAAGCCGCCCAACAAGATGCTTGACTTGAATTCCGTGCGCAGCAATTGCGGGTCTACTTCCGCACCCGCAAGAAATGTTAACACGATGGAGGCAAACGACGCAAGAAAATCCATCCACGGCGTTGTATGCAAACCGAGAAAATTTCCTGCGACCACGCCCAGTAAAATTTCGAGAATGGCAACGGAAATACCCAACTCGACGGACAGAATGCTCGCCGCCAAAATCAACGCGCCGGCTCCGGCTGCGATCCATAAATTTTCCAAGGAACGGTTCTCCGCTTGTAACGAACTCTTTGCACTTGTTAAACGTCATTCGCACGCGACATGTCTATTCATTTGCGGTGTCACTATCGCTCGACAGAATGGCGCGCACCGCATCGGCGCGACTGATGATGCCAATCATCCGACCCTCGCGCAAGACGGGAAGAGGATGCAGTCCCTCATTCACCATCACAACGACTGCCTTCATCACTTCATCGTCCTCTCGTACGCTCCACACCATCGTCGCCATTACGCGCTCGACGCGCGTCACGTCCAGATGCCTCAAGATTTCCTCCGGGCGCGTCTGACGGGAAACACGCGACTGTACTAAACTCGGAAACGGCGCGCGCAGAATATCTTTTAGCCCGATAATGCCAATGACGTATCCCTGCGCATCGATGACGGGCAAACCATTTACCCCATATTCCACCATGCGCTCAGCCGCTTGGCGCAGCGTGTCGTCCGGTTGGATTGTTACCACCGGAATGTGCATAATCTCCTTGACCAACATTGTTTTCCTCCATCGCAAAAATCCACTCAGCGAATTTCGCGGCGCGCGCTCCAGAAAAATGGAATGGCTGCCAGCTGGGTCAAAACCGAAAATGCAATAAGCGCGGGCAGCGACACATCATACAAATAGCCCATCAACGCGCTGCCCAAAAACCACACTACGCCAAAGCCCGTATTGAAAATGCCATACGCCGAACCGCGTCGTTCGGGTGAAACCATCCCCGCGACGGCAGCGCGCAAAATAGATTCCTGCGCGCCCAAACCGATGCCCCACAATGCCATGCCCACGAGCGCGAGCCCAAAACCGCCGAGAAACACGAACGGTGCAAATAACGCCGAGAGTAGCGACACGATAACCAGCGTTGCGACGCCAATGCGATCAAACAAACGCCCGAACACCAGCGCGGCAATAGCGTCCATTCCCATCGCAACCGCGTACAGGATCGGAATCCATGCGTCGGGCAGGACAGCCGCTTGCTGGAAATGAAACGCAATCAGCGGAAAATCCACATAGCCCGCGGCGACCAACGCGACGCCGATGAGGTAAATCCAATACACGCGCGGAAATCCTTCGGTCTTGAGCGCAGGCGTGTCAATTTCCAACTCGCGCGGGTTTGGATACAACACACGCGCGACAATCAACACGGTCAACGCCAGCAGCGCGGGGATGAGCAAAATCGCGAACGCGTTTTGATATGTTCCGCGCCGCGCTAGCACAGCTGCGACGATAAGTGGCCCCAAGATTGCGCCGATTTGGTCCATCGCTTCATGCAACCCAAAACCCCAGCCGCGTCCCGTTTGATGTGTGGCATACGAAAGCATTGCATCGCGCGCCGGGGTGCGAATCGCTTTGCCCGTGCGTTCCAAAATCATCAACAGCGCCGCGATTTCCCAACTGCCCGCGAGTGCAAGCAGCGGCACGGCAATCAAATTGACCGCGTAACCGACGAGTGTGATTGTCCAATACTTGCCCGTGCGGTCGCTGAAATAACCCGACACCAAACGCAGCCCGTACCCAATCAGTTCACCGAATCCTGCAACGATCCCGACGATAAAGCCACTCGCGCCCAACACGGCGAGAAATGGTCCCGAGATGCTGCGCGCGCCTTCGTATGTCATATCGGCGAACAGACTCACGATGCCCAACAAAATGACAAACTTGATTGCCGTCGCGCGAGAAAGATTTATTTTTGAAACCGCTGCCGGGATATTGGTCATCGCTTGCACACTCCAAGATTCTTGCCGGTGTTTCTATTCACGAGCAATAAAAAAGACCTCTACCGCTGACATTCCGCCAAGGTAGAGGCCATTAGGTCCAAGACCAGTTTGCGCTGTATTCATGCGTCCGGTGAGCCTCATCACCGGGCACTGCTAAATTGTGTCAAGATTATATCTACAATAATTTTACGTGTCAACTCGCTCTTGTGCATTTGCGCTTGCGATTCCAAAAATCTTTCCGTACAAATCCTTGCCGTAGCTCGTCTGCAATGGTTCGCCTTCCATGAGCTTGAACGTGCGCGTGCCGTCCGGCTGCCGTTCTGCGCGCAGAAAAAGCGCGTCGCGCCTTTGTTGGTCATATATGCCGCGCGCGAATTCATACAAATGCGTCACGAAAAAAATTCGGGTGCCTTGTTCCAACAACGCGCTGACAATCTGTCGTGCAATCTCCGACCCTTCGCGTTCGTTGGTTGCAACAAAAGATTCATTACACAGCAGCATGGAATTCGGTGTGAGCCGGTCAACAATGTCGCTCATACGCTTGAGTTCCTCGTCAAATTTTCCGCTTTCCATCGTCGCGTCTTCTTCGCGTTTATAGTGCGTAAAAAGACCGTCGCACACCTCTGCGCAAAAAGATTCCGCCGGCACAAACATCCCGCACTGCATCATCAATTGCGCCAAACCGATGCCGCGCAAAAGGGTGGACTTGCCGCCCTGATTCGCGCCCGTGATGACGACCAGCTGTTTAGCGTCCGCATTCGCAGCGTTGCCGACCACACGTGGTTCCATGCTCAAAGTCAAACAAACATCGTACAAGCCGTGAAACGAATGTTTGCGTTCGTCCGCGCTCACGGGGAGCGGAAAGCAAAGCGGTTCCCCTTTTTGAGCAAGGCGTTGCTGTAAATTTAAACAACCGATGTAAAAAGCCAATTCGGCGCGCAGCAGTTTGAAAAAACTGAGGATGTGGTCATTCGACTGAGCGAGCGCATTCGCCGCGAGATTGATGCCGCGGTTTTGCAATTCTGAAAGCGCACGGAACCCGTTCTCGTCGCGGTCGGGGATGTAAAAAATATATTCGCGCGGTTTTGCACCAAACAAGCGCTCCATCCACCCCGATCTTTTGTCCGGGAGTTTGCGCAGAATGTAATCGGCGCCTTTGTTGCCCTTGCCTAATGCCGCGCTGATGAACACGCCGTGGTTGAATTTCAATTCCTTGAGATGCTGTTGCACGCGCGCAAAGTATTCCTCATCCAACTCGCGTTGGAGCATCGCAAAAAAGCGCGTGAAACCTTCTGATGCAAAGTGCGCGGCGTGTTCGTCGGCAATCCGTTTCAGCTTCTTGAGCATGCCCACAAACATTTGCATCACGTCAGTCGAGCGATACATCATGGTCGAAGGGCTGCTGCTCAACGCGCTGAAATAATCTTTGCGCTCGCGGTCAATTGCTTCGACAGCAATAGAGTACATGTCTCGCACCGGCGCTGCATGATTCAAACAATCGCGGAGAATATCTTGGCGATAGCGGATAGTGTCCGAATCATTGCGCAAACCGGACAATACCGCTTGTTTTGCCACCTCCAGCAAGAATTCATCCTCGCCTGCCATCGCGTGAAACAGTGTGCTCAATTCGAGGTCTTGGACCAAGTCGGGATGATTCGGCGGCAGTTTTGCAGTGACATCAAAATCGCGGTCGCGAAACAATAAAAATGCGTTCATGCTTGCAGCCGCGCTCTCAAATCATCGTACGTCAGCCGGTATTTGTCCGCAATCGCCAGCGCATACGCCAGTCTGTCTGCGGGCTGGCGCACAATTTTGAATGTGTGCACGGCGGGATTGTCGGGCATGACCGTGCTGACCATGCTGACCGTTTTCTCGCCCAACGATGCCAATTCATCTATGAACGTTACGAAAACGCCTAGCGCGTCGAGCGCCATTATTTTTTCCAAAATCTCCCGGCTCAAGAAAATCGCATCCTGCAATGTAGTGGAATTGAAAATTTCATTCAGAATGATGACACTGTGCGGAGTGGCTTGTTGTACGAGCATGTGGATGCGCACCAAATCGTCTTCCAGTTTGCCACGTAAATTTTCGATCTTTTCTTCGCGTTCGAAATGCGTCAACAACTTGTCATACAAAAAGAGCTGCGCCCGATTGCCGGGAACCGGACAACCGAGACTTGCCAAATAATGCAGCTGTCCGAACATACGCGCAAAGGTTGTTTTACCGCCTTGATTCGGACCCGTGACCACCAGAATACGCTCCGGGTCCTGCAAATAGAAATCATTGTACACGGGCAGCGCGTTTTGATTTAGGAGCTTGTACGCGAGAGCCAAATCAAATGCTTCGTCGGCGCACACTTGCTTGTCCGTATCGGAAACGCGCGGATAACAAAAGGACAAGCCCGCGCGTTTGAACCGCGCGATGTGTTCGAGATAGGCGACATAGAATTGAATTTCGCGATCAAACGTGCGAATGATGTCATCTGCAAAATGCGTGTGATTCTCACAAAATGTGTCGAGACGCAAAAAGAGGTCGGGATACAGCTGGGCGACGCGGTCCAGAATTTGCGCTTCGACATGGTTCATCTCGTGCCCTTCGCTAAATTTCGCCCGATAATCTTTGACCGCGCCTTGCCGGAACTTGGCAAAGGTTTCCTCGACTTGAATGCTGTAATCCGCTTCCTCTTGATATTTGCGAACGCGGACGCTGTTATCTTTGATGCGCACGCAGTAGCGCACTTGAGACAAATCGTCCAACAGTGTTTGCGCTTCCGCGTGCAGGGACATAAATCGTTCCGAGTTCACATACTCGGTCAGGTACTCGCGAAATGCCAACAAGCCGCGCGCTTGCAAATTTGACGAACTCTGATTTTCTGCCAGCTCTTGCACGGCATCGCAGTACGTTTGCACCGCGTCCAAAACCCATCTTTGCTTTTGGTACGTGTAGAAAAGCTTGGCGGCTTGCGCGAGTTGTTCGCGCATTGCGCGCATTTTGTTGGCGAACGATTTGATCTGGTCAAACAGAACCGGATTTTCCAGCGCCCGCATAATTTCGTGACGATACTGAATTGCGTCGAGATTTTGCAACGGCGTATAAAAAAATGGCTTGAGATTGTATTCCTGTTTGCCCGCCGTGACCGCATCAATAATCTGGTCGAGATTCAAATCCACAAAGCATTCGGGCATGTCCACAGCGTCCGCGCCGTCACGGCCTTTCGTCTTGGGAAAAAGTATGCTGTGAAAGGGCATGCAAAAAATTCCTTTGAGAAAATTGCGCGGCGCATCCATTTTTTTCTCTGAACACGCCGCGTCCATCAACACTTATTTTCGCACGAACGCGCTGCGTCCCGCGTACCGCGCGTGCTCGCTCAATTCCTCTTCAATGCGCAACAATTGATTGTATTTTTCCACGCGCTCGCTCCGGCACGGCGCGCCCGTTTTGATTTGTCCGCTCCCCATCGCGACGACAAAGTCCGCGATGAACGTGTCTGCCGTTTCGCCGCTGCGATGCGAGACCACCGCCGTCCATCCCGCCGCTTTTGCCAAATCAATCGCCGCAATCGTTTCTGTCACCGTGCCGATTTGGTTCAATTTAATCAGCACAGAATTTGCGACGCCTTCTTGAATCCCGCGTTGGATGAAATCCACATTCGTCACAAAAAGATCGTCGCCCATCAACTGCATGTGGTCGCGCAATCGCGCAGCAAGAATTTTCCATCCCGCCCAATCCTCTTCCGCCAAGCCATCTTCGAGTGAAATCAGCGGATAGGTTTCCAACCAGCGCGCGTACAAGTCCGTCATTTCCGCTGCCGTCAATTTTTCGTTTTCCGACAGTTTGTATCGCCCGTCGTGAAAGAAACCGCTCGACGCGGGATCGAGCGCAATCGCCACATCTTCCAACGGGCGATACCCTGCGCGTTCAATCGCCGACACCAGCAGCTGCAAAACTTTATCGTGCGTTTTCAAGTACGGCGCAAAACCGCCTTCATCGCCGACGGTCGTGACCAAACCTTTTTCCTTTAACAAGTTTTGCAATGCGCGATACGTCTCCGCACCCCAGCGCAGCGCTTCGGCAAAGGTCGGCGCGCCGAGGGGGACAAGCATAAATTCTTGCATGGCGACGGTTGTCCAACCTGTATGCGCTCCGCCGTTCAACACGTTCATCATGGGTACCGGCAGAATGTGCGCGCTCGCGCCGCCAAGATAGCGATAGAGCGGCAGCCCCTGCGCATTCGCCGCCGCGCGTGCCGCTGCCATCGAGACGCCAAGCAGTGCATTTGCGCCCAAGCGTCCCTTGTTCGGCGAGCCGTCCAATGCAATCAGTTTCTCGTCCAAGCGTTGTTGCTGCGCGGCGTCTGTGCCTAGCATGGCTTGCGCAATTTCGCCGCGCACATTCGCGACGGCGTGCGCGACGCCTTTGCCGTTGTAGCGTTTCTTGTCGCCGTCGCGCAGTTCAACCGCTTCATGCGTTCCAGTGGATGCACCCGACGGCACGGCGGCGCGTCCCATCGCGCCGCCTTCCAAAACGATTTCGACTTCGAGCGTCGGATTGCCGCGCGAATCCAAAATTTCACGTGCAGTTGTTTTTTTGATTTGTGTTTGCATCAGTTGAAGCTCCTTTGATTCTGCGAGTTCATTGCAGTTCGCGGAATTGAAAATCATTAAACGCGTGCAACAAAAAACCTCTACCGCAGACAAATCCTCACGGTAGAGGTTATCAGGTCATATGACCGTTTTGAAAAAACCGGGCGAACCTCATCGCCCCTATTTGAAAAGCAAATTTATCCTAACACTGACAATGGAGCATGTCAAACTTTTTACACATCACGGACTCCATTAGATTGTACAAGAGTTTGCCATGCGTCTTTTACCTGCGCTACCTCTGTCGCCGTGATAGGTGACATGCTGTAGCGCGCATTCACGTACGCGGTAGTGAGAAGCGTGAGCGGTTCGTGTGCGACACGCAAGTGGGTTTCCAACGCCTGTTGAAATTCGCGCGGCGTTTGTCCGGCGCGGCGCTCTACGCCGCGCGTCTCTGCCCATGCGAGAAACTCTTGATACAGTTTTCGAATCTGGACGCGTGCATCATCGCCGCGTATTTCCGCGTACGGCGCAACCGCGCTTGGTTTTGCTGCATTGCGTTGAAATAATTTGCGCAGCTGCGCTTGCAACAAGCCCATCGAAAAAACCGAATCGCGCGTTTCAGTCACATCCTCTTCGCCATAATTGTGAAAGCGACGCAACGCCAATGCAAATAACGCGGCAAGCAGCAGCGCAATCAATATCGCCGCCGCGATTTGGGCAAGCAAATACAATTCGGGGGCGACCTGCGGCGGCGGAGTGGATTGATTCTGAAACAATTCATCCAGCCGCGGGACTTGTACCTGCGGCGGTTTGGTTTCACTCGGCGTAAAATGAATCACGCGCCCCAACAAATCCAACGCGCCAAAGAATACAAACGCAATGGCAAATGCCAGCACCAAAAGAATCCCTGTCACAAACTGCCACACGAGTAACAGCGCGGCGATTGCGCGCTGTGCCCATTCCGGCGCGAAAGTGCCGCCGAGCAATAAACCGATAAAGAGCATCCCCGCAATGACCACTCCGACGGTGACCAGCCAATAGCGATTCAGCGCGAATGCCGCACCCACTTTCGCGCGTTCATAACGCTGCGTGTCGCGCAAACTTGCCAATGCGAGCGCGCCGAGTCCGAATGCAAAGAAAAGCAAAATCGGCAAAATCAATTCGCCCGGCGCGAGGACATGCGTTGTGAACACAATAAACGCGCTCAACGCAAGCGCGACGACGCCGTACATGAAATTGCGCCCAAATGTGTCGTACGTCAACGGTTCGCGTCCCGCCAAAATGCCCCAGCGCCAGCACCACGCGGCGGCGAGCAACACTCCTACGAACGCGCCAAGATTTTCAAACACCGCCAAGCCGAATGCGCCGTACAACGCGAGTGCAACCGCAATTATCCCCCCCCATGCGACGAGCCATGTGCCGCGCGCATCGCGCAGTTTGAACGCGGCGATTTGGGCAAACAACGTGCTCAGCGCGAGCAGTGTGAACACATTGAGCGGCGCGATGAGACCCGCGCGCGGCGGCTGCATCCAATTCGCCCACACCTGGAGCAGCAGCCATATCCAGATTGCGCGCATTGCCGCCAGCGCATAGGGCAGCACGCCGTCGTCCAGCCAATTCCACATTCGTTCGATTTCGGTAAAACGCATGGGGGAATTTTCGATTTCTGCTTGCAGGCGCGCGCATTCGAAAATCAAAATTCAAAATTTCAGGTCTGCCAGTTTTCCGTACTGCCCGCGTCCGCCGATCCAGTAGGTTTGTAATGCATCGGGAATATTTTCCGGCGCGCTTTCGCTGATGGCGATGAGCGCCGTCGGATGTCCGGTACGCTGCGCGTCGAGCAGCGCGGCGACAAGTTCATTGGTTATCACCGCAGAAATGGCAATTACGGTTGCACCAAATGGTAACGCGCCTATTTCTGCGCGCAGATATTTTGCTAGCGGCGTCGTCGTCAAATAATTTAGCCATGCCAACGTATCGAGAATTTCAAACCACTGCGCGGGACGCCGCGACGGCGCAAGTTTCACCATCTCGCTTTCGTTACGCCGCGACGCGTTGGCGTACAAGCCGACCGCTTCGCGCGCGTCGAGCAGATACCGCACAATGGACGCGGCTACCGTAATCGCAAATTCGAGATATTCGGGCACAAAGCCCTGATATTCGAACGGCACTGTTTGCGCGTCGAGAAATATTGCCGACATGCGCTGTGCGCTCGGTTCAAACACTTTGGTTTGTAACGCGCCGCGTCGCGCCGTCGCTTTCCAGTGGATGAAACGCGTACTGTCGCCCACCGCATACGCGCGCACGCTCATCAAGCGCAGCGGGTCCTCGGCGATTTTGCGCGTCATTTTCGCGTCGCCGAACGGATGCGCGGCGGGCAGACCGAGCGCGGTGACCGGAACGACGCGCGGATAGACAATCAACAAATCAGTGTGCGCGATTTCTTGATGCTGTGTCCGCAGTCCAAACATATCGCCGGAACTTAATTCGACGGGACCGAATTCAAACGCGCCGCGCTGCGTGGCACGCACGCGATACTGTTTGCGTACGCGTTCGTAAAAACGCAGCGAAAATAAATTCGTCAACATGCGCCGCGTCTGCTTGTGCGTAAAATGCAGCGTCCCTTTGACCAATTCGATTTCGGCGGGGAATTCGTCATTCGCTTTCAGCCACGCGAGCGGCAGCGGTTTTGCATTCACAATCTCGACCCACAAATCCGTTTCCTCGCCGACAAACATGCGCGCCGCACCCAAATGCCGCTTGTACGTCACGCCCGCAAGCGCGTATTGTCCCCACAACGCGGTGGTCAATGCAACCAACGCAAGTAGCGCGGCGAGCAAAAACAACAGCGGATTTTGCAACAGCAGACTTGCCGCGAAAAGAAAAAGGGCGAGGAAATTGAGCAGGCGAATCATCGCTGGATATACAAGTAAACAAGGAAACAAGTAATCAAGTACCCAATTTGTCTACCTGTCTCCCTGTATACCTGCCTCCTGCTCTACACTCCAACTTTCTTCCACCGGTACCGCCACCTGTGCAGCAAGCTCTTGCAGAATTTCGTGCGCCCCGCGCCCGCGCACACGCGCGCGGCTCGTCGTCATGATGCGATGTTCCAATACCGGAAGCAGTAATTGCTTCACGTCGTCTGGCAGTACAAATGCGCGCCCGCGTATTGCCGCCAATGCTTGTGCGGTGTGATACAGTGCCAGTGAACCGCGCGGGCTTGCACCGAGTTGAATCGCCTGATTTTCGCGCGTCGCGCGCACGAGACGCACAATGTATTCTTCCATCGCGGGATGCACAAAAACGCGGCGCACCTGTTTTTGCAGCTCCAGAATTTCCGCAGCAGAGACGACCGGCGTCAGTTCGGTCAACGGATTGTTTTCGCGAAAGCGCCGCAAAATTGCGCGTTCGTCCGGTTCGTCGGGATAGCCGAGCGCGACGCGCATTAAAAAGCGGTCTACTTGCGCTTCGGGCAGCGGGAACGTGCCTTCGAGCTCGACGGGATTTTGTGTGGCGAGGACGAGAAACGGACGCGGCAGGGCATGGGTCAATCCATCTACCGTGACTTGCCGTTCTTCCATCGCTTCCAGTAGCGCGGCTTGGGTGCGCGGACCGGCGCGGTTGATTTCGTCGGCGAGAACGATTTGCGCGCGCAATGGACCCGCGCGGTACTCAAATTCGTCCGTCTTTTGATTGAACACACTCACGCCTGTAATGTCGCTCGGCAAAAGGTCGGGCGTGAATTGAATACGTTGAAAGGAACAACCGAGCGATTTCGCCAAAGCTTTCGCGAGCGTTGTCTTGCCAATGCCGGGTACGTCTTCCAGTAAAACATGTCCTTCGCACAACAAGGCGACCAACAACAATTCAATCGTTTCGTCTTTGCCGACAATGACGCGCGCGACGTTTTCGCGTACGCGCTGCGCCGCCACACTGATCTGTGTTACATCCATGTGTGTTACTCCAGATTTTTATGACATCGAGCAATGGCATTTCGAGTTCAAGAAACTGCAAACGCGCCAGCAGTATGTAGTTCATTTGCCATCACCTGCAGCGCGTCGGCGTACGCGCGCGTCATTTCAATCTGCCACTTGAAATCGTGCGCGCCGAGTGTCAGTTCTAATGCCGCCGTCTGTTCGGTGGTTGTGACGCGCGCACTCTGCACCTTGGACCGCACACAGGATTTGGTAATCCAACCGTAGGGATAGGACTCGAGCGGTTCGCGCACGAGAACAACATGCTGCGGCATGAACATGCCCAGTTTGCCTTCGCGCCCGCTCCGTCCAAACCAGCGTGGCGAGATGCTCGGTTCGTATACGAGTATCCGCGCCAGCTCGCCATAGACATGTGCGTGCTTGTGGGCGAGCATTTGCCATTTGTACGGGAATTGCGCAATTTGCGCTTCCATTTGCGGCGAATCGTTCGGCGCGGCATCGGAGACGCGGACGCGCAGTTCGTTCACCAGAGATTGAATCCAATCCAAACCAACCGCGTTAAAATCCACATGCAGGCTGCGCGTTTGGGTTCCGGCTTGAATTTCAAGTTCGATCCAATCGTGGAGCAAAATTTCGCCCAACTCAAACGTAAGAATATCTTCGAGGACAAAGGGTTCGACGCGAAGCTGTTCAGTTGTACGCCGCAAAACATAAAGCCGGTTTTGCTGGCGCGCCCAGATTTGCGCGAGCAGGGGCGGCTCGGGGCGTTTACCGCGCGTTCGGCGTCTGGCATATTGGCTGAGCGAAAGGTCAAACGGCGGAAAGCGCGCGATGAAATCAAAAGCGCTTTGTTCTGCCGCTGCACCGAGGGCTTGTTGTTCCGGCGCCTCCAATTGTTCGAGGCGCTCGACGACGCGTGGAAAACGATCAAACGCGCCCATTCGTTTTTTCCTCCTACTTCAAGTGCGCCCGTCGCCGGAGCGCGTTCCGCGCGTGCTTTGGCTGCGCGGCGCTAAAATAAAAAAACTTCTATGGACACAAAATCCATAGAAGCCATCAGTCACACAGGACAGTTTGTGCACTGCGGAACAAGAATGTAGCCGCAGCGCTGAGCGAGCCTCATCGCCAAAGCAATTATACGCCGTGTACCGTATGCGTCAAAACCTGATGAAAAAACCTGCTGCGTTCAAATTGAGCGCAGCAGGTTCGGTTGCTGTTTCCTGATGTTAAAAGGCAGTTGGACTGCCATTCGCGGGTCGCAGTCCAACTGCGACCAAACACGCAACGTTATACTTGCGAATTTTTACTTGGGCGCGTTCTCTTTCAAAATGTCATTTGCCTTTGCCACCGCGTCGTCGAGCAGTTTCTTGACATCGGCGTTCGGATCGGAAATGACTTTGCTCATCACTTCTTCGTCAAGCATCTTGCGGACGGGGTCGTACCCCGCGACGGGCGATTCGATCATCGCGTACTGCGCCCAGTCGAACATCTTGCCGTATGTATCCGCCACGTCCTTCCACTGCGGGCTTGTCTTGAAGAATGTGACCACTTCGTCTTTGGCGCTCTGGCGCACGGGCAAGTAACCGGTATTTACCGACCACTTGGCGGTCTGCGCTTTTTCACCCAAGAATTTCAGCACGAGCCACGCAGCGAGTTCCTTTTCCGGCGTCGTCTTGTACACCGAAACGCTCGCGCCGTACAAATTCACCGTGGGCTTGCCGGTATTGGGCAGCAGCGCAATGTCCCACGCGAATTTGCCGCCCTTGCTCACCGCGTCCTGATAGAACGGCAAACCAGAAGACGAGGCAAACACGAACAGGATGTCGCCGTTGGCGAAACGATTTTGTTCGCCAAAGCGTTCGCTGGTCGGAATCTCAACTGCGCACTTGGCCTTGAACATGCGTTGAATCATCGCGAGCGTATCTTGCCCGGCTTGGCTGTTAAAGGCATACGATTGTCCATCTGGCGCCAGGATCCGTCCGCCGCGCGAAAAGACTTGGGACGCAAAATTGGACGCGTCGTGGCGGAACGCCCAGCCGTATTTGTTCTTGGCAGGATCGCTCGCCTTGCACGCGATCTCTTCCCACGTCTTCCAATCCGTCGGCGCAGCGTCATAACCGAGCTGTTTGAGCCAATCCTTGTTGTGGTACATCACTTCCATCGAACGCTGCGTGGGGAACCCGAGCCGTTCGTTCTTGAACTGCGGATTCTCGTCGCTGCTCAAGAATGCCGGAAAGTAATCTTTCAAATCTGCATCGCTCAACCCATATTTTTTGCTGTTGACGAACGGATTGAGATCAATAACGGCGCTTTGATTGCGATAGAACGCGGCTTGGTTTTGATACGCCACGCTCATTTCCGGCGGCTGTCCGGCTTGAATCGCCGCATTCACTTTGTTGTACACGTCGGGATACGACGCGCCCGCGATTTCGGCAGTCGCTTTGATGCCGTACGGATTCGATTTGTTGAATTCGTCCAACATGGATTGCAGCAGGTCTTGGTCTTTTTGCGGACGATTGTGCCAGTACACCACCGTAACGTTCTTGCCCGTCAAATCAATGGCGTCTACCATTTCGGGCGAACTCGGCGGGTTGGTGACTTGAGCCGCTTTGGTCGGTTCGGGCGCGGCAGTCGGCTGCACCGGCGCGGCGGTCGGCTGTGCCGGTACGGCAGTTGGTTGCGCTGGAGCCGCGGTGGGCGGAGCTGCTGTTGGCGCGGGCGCGCCGCCGCACGCGGCGGCGATCAAGGCCAATGCGAGCAGTAAACTCGCCGTCAGAATTTTGTATGTACGCATGGTATGCTTCTCCTCCTGAGTGAATCGAACATGTTTTTCACCATTAGCTGGTGACGCTGTTTATCCTTTCAAGCCAGTTGTGATCACCCCCTCCGTAAAGTATTTTTGGGTAAAGAAATACAAGATGACGATGGGCAGAACGACGAGCGTCGCGAACGCCATCAAAAATTGTACATTCGTGCCGCCTTCGCCCGCGAGGAATTGCTGCAAGCCGACGGCGAGCACACGCATGTTGTTGTCACGCGTCACGAGCAGGGGCCATTTGAAACTGTCCCACGCCCAAATGAAATTGAGCAGCGCGACGGTAAATATGGCGGGTTTGGAAAGCGGCACGACGATAAAGAACAAGAAACGCAAATGCCCCGCGCCGTCCATGCGCGCGGCGTCATACAAGTCTTTGGGAATTTGCATGAAAAATTGACGGAGCAGAAAGATGGCAAAGACGCTCGTGAGAAACGGCACGCTGAGCGCGAGGTACGTGTTGTACCATTTCAAATTGAACATCATCACGACTTTGGGGACCAGTGTGAGATCGGGCGGAATCATGATGGTGGCAAGAATAAATAAAAAGACGAGGTTCTTGCCCGGCACTTGCATCCGCGCCAAAACGTACGCGGCAAGAATCGAAGTGATCAACACGCCGCCGACGATGACCGACGACATGATGATGCTGTTGGCAAGATAGCGCACAAAGAGCGGCACACCCCATGCTTTGTCGAAACCGATGCGGTCAATCGCTTCCGCATAATTGTTGAATTGCAGCGGCTCGTCGCCAAACGGGAACCAGGGCCAGATATTATTGTTGATAACGCTGCCGTACGTTTTCAACGAAGTCATGATCATGTACACGAACGGCGTCACGGCGGCCAGCGCGCCCGCCAGCAGAAACGCATAAATCAGCACTCGCACCCACGAACGCGGACGGCGGCGCGATGGGAATACACTTGTCGCGACTGATTCACCGGCGCGCGTTTTGGTTTCCGCCCTATTCATAGACCACCCGATTCTTGGCCGCGCGATTTTGCGCGATGGTCAAAAGCAAAATCACGAAAAAGAGAATGAAGGACAGCGCCGCGCTGTAGCCGTAGCGATTGAATTGGAACAGCTGTTCGAAAATAAAAATACTCGCCGTCTTGGTCGCGTCGCCCGGTCCACCCAGCGTCATGACATAAATGTGATTGAACGCCTGAAACGTGCCAATGACCGTGAGGATGAGCAAAAAGAACGTGGTGGGCGAGAGCAATGGAAAGGTAATATGACGAAAGAGCGCCCAGCCGCTCGCGCCGTCCACCTTCGCCGCGTCGTACAATTCGCGCGGGATGTTGCCCAACCCCGCGAGAAAAATCGCAACATCGTAGCCGAGAAAAACCCAACTGCCGTACAGCAGGACCGCGATCAACGCGAGACTGGGCCCATCCGCCCAGTTGGGCAGGTTCACGCCGAAATTATTCGCCACGAGTTGAAACACCCCGCCGGGTTCGCCGAGCCATTTGAGCGGCGGCAAACCGAGCGTTTTCAGAATGTTGTTGAACAAACCCTTGTCGGGACTGTACAGGTACGCCCACACTGCCGCCGAGGCGACGGTCGAAGTAACGTACGGCAAAAAGAACGCGACGCGAAACGCGCTCTTGCCGCGAATGTTTTGAAACAACAGATACGCGACCAAGAGCGCCAACCCCAATTGCAGCGGGACGGTGAGAAAGGAATACGTTGCCGTGATGCCCAACGCGTGCCACATCGCCGGGTCGTTCAACGCGCGCACATAATTGTCCGCGCCGACAAACTTGACGCACGACAAGCGCCAATCGCACATGCTGATATACAGACCGTAAAAGAGGGGAAAAATATCAAAGACCAGGAGGATCAAAAGTGCGGGGGCAAGCAAGAGATAACCCAACCCAATTTCGCGGAGTCGCCGCCATAACCGCGTCGCCGATTGCTGGCGTACAAGTGCTGCTGGCTTGTCAATAGTTTGTGATACCATCCCGTTTCTGCTTTCGGCGCGATCACCGGGATCGCTCCAACACACTGCAACACGTTCTGGTTCGAGTCCGCTTCCAAATCGCGCGCCTAGAGCGGATTCCGAATTCATTTACGGGTTGTCACACCGAGCAGAGCGAAGTGTCTCTGCCCAATGCCAGAGCTTCTGCCGATGCACTCCATCGGACACGCTGTTCGGAATGACAACCACAAACCAAAACAGAATTCACTCTAGCATTGGCGGTGTGCGTCTGTTGCAACGTAAAATGCTTTCGATTACGGAACCAACTCGCTGTTCCCTACTTTTAGAATGGCTAAAGCTAATGAACCAATACTTGAAAAAATGACTATGCTCATTGCCAACATATCTAAATCGCCAAAAAGGAACAGCTTTCGAACAACCTGGGTCTGATATGATAATGGATTGAGCATTCCTATTATTCTCAGCATGTAGGGCGCTCGATCTAAATCATAAAAAATTGAGCTGGAGAACATAACCGGTAGATAAAAAATCACGTTAACAGCACTGCTTTGTTCGGCTGAATCCAACCATAGACCCATTATGGTTCCAACCGTCACCCAAAACACAACTGCAAGGAAAACCATTAGCACTAGCACTAGATAATCGGTATAGAATCCTCTGAAATCTATTCGATAGAAGTTGAACAAGTTATTTACAATGTAAATTAAAACGCCTTGCAGTGTTACAACAGTTGATGCAAAAAGAATACGACCCAGTATATATTCATGTGCTCTGACATTTGACACCATGATCATTTTGAACATCCCATGGCGCCTCTCATTACTCGCCTTTACAACTGTACTGCTGAATCGCTGAAAAGCCAGCAGTACCATGATTCCAGGAATAAGAAACGAAAAATAATCCATAGCTTGCCCATTGAAATTGATAGTTCTGAAATTATGGGTGATTGTAATCGTATAGAGCATAAACCATGCTATGGGTCTTACTAACTCTTCGACGAGAAAACTTCTAAAGAATAGGGTTTGTTTAATGTCTCGGGTAAAGAAAGCCAACACATTCTTCATGCTGTGTACCCTCATCTCTTGATAGAAACTTGGACGTCGGAAGTTTCCATGGCGAACTCTCGACAGATCCATTGAGTAATGTTCAACAAAAGCTCGCCTTTTTTCGTATACGTCAGAATTTCATGTTGTTTCCAGGCGGGGTTTGGTGTATCTAAGCAAGAGACCTATTATTTGTACTGTGTTTTCTTCGGGCGATCTTCTTGAACGCTAAATCAAGATTAGGACGATGTATTCGTATATCAATTATCTTCAAACCTGAAACGCTTAAAATGCTTTTTGCCGCCTCATCTATAAATTGCTCGGCCCGTTGCATCGAAATAATCAATGGTTGTATCCGCTCAACTTCATAGTTGTCGGATAGCGTCTTCAGGACTTGGGCTGGAAGAGTTCCCTCGTATTCGATTTCCACTTGTTCGAGTAAACAGTTTTCCCGGATGATTTCCTCTGGCGTGCCAGCGTAGAGGATTCGACTGCTTTGTAGGAAACAAACAATATCGCAGACTTTTTGTGCTTGATTCATCTCATGCGTTGAGAAAAGTATCGCCACCCCCCTTTCTTTCAGCCGTATCAGTTGCTCCAACACCAATTCACTCTTTACTGGATCGAGTCCGGTAGTCGGCTCATCAATAAAGAGGACAGGCGGTGTATGCATGATAGCCCTGATGAACTGAATACACCTTAGCTCCCCACCCGATATTTGCATTGGAGAACGACGAGCAATGTATTCCAATTCAAACTGTGCTAGATAATCTTTGACTACACCATTTGGATTGTCAAGACCATACAGACCAGCGAAGAAGCGCAGATTATCATACACGCTGAGAGTAAAGTCTATCTCTCGTTCTTGGCCACAAACTCCAATGACCGCTCGAACTTGCTTTCTTTCTCGAACCACATCGTAACCGTAAACAGACGCATGCCCAGAAGTCATATCAATTGCTGTGGTTAAGATATTTATGAGTGTGCTTTTTCCCGCACCATTCGGCCCAATAAGCCCCGTGATTGTTCCTCTTTCTACTTCAAGAGAAACTTCCTCCAAGGCAACGGTTCCATTCCCATAGATTTTTTGTATATTCACGGCAGCAACAGCTTTCATGACCACCTACCTTTATCTAGGCCAAATTACCAAGCATGGAACAGGGCTTTATAGCCAGTGTTGTAAATGGGTGGGTCTCCTCGATATGGATCGTATATAATTTCCCGTCTATTTGAAAAGACTTCGACCGTATAAGAATACCGAACATGGCCCGGGCCCGCGACCTGCAACAATGTTTCCATTGCTTCTTCTGAAACTATCTGGTGCGTCGGTATATAAAACTCCCCTTCAAACCCCCGGTTACGGCTAGCCACAATAAGCTCAGTAAGATATGCAAGTAAAGACGCCTCAGACCTGAAGCTTGCGGTGACCAAAGCAATTTGAAAAAACTTGGATAGATCTTGCATCTTGTAGTCCGCCAGGACACTGTCAATATATGCATCCATAGGCATTCTAATCATACTCGGTTTAGGGGTATACCCGTTTGCGCTTCTCATGCAAAAGAGACATCCTCTCCCACAAGCATCTATCGGGTTGAGATTGAGGATAGGATGGTCGCCCTCAGACGTTTGCCGAAGATAATGGGGCTTGACTGATCGATCTGCTAACAATAGTTGAAAAGGTAGCTCCTCACCCTCGGAGTATAGTTTTCGATGAATCCTATCGTAGTGATAACTTGTGTTTTCGGATTCCTGCATAACTAACGCAAGTCGGCATCTTAAGGGCATCACCTCTTTATTAATTACAAGATAAATAGACTCTGAGCGATACCGGCCATTTGAGAGCGCAGGCTCTTGACCGTCCCATGCTCCTTGAATGAGCAAGTTAATCCGATGCGCCTCTTCTAGTGAAAGATCAAGGCTGCTACATTCCGTGGGAGTAACATTCCCTTTCATAACATCTCCCCCTGTATTTAAGATGATTTCCGCGCTGTGTATTGTCCAACAACTGCTTATATGTCATGATGGTAAATGCACGTGAGATGACTTTGTTCATTAAATTCGCCGCGTGTGATCAACAGTTTAAGAGATTCTGCCGCAAATGTAAAATCACATCTTTTCCTGAATCGCCAGCGCCTCGCTAATCAGCTGGATCACCTGATCGGCGTCGAATGGTTTAGCCAGCGCGCGGTCAATCCCTGCTTCGCGCATTTTCTTGGCGTCGAGTTCGGCCGCCCAACCCGTCATCAAAATTACAATCGTTTTGGGATTCAAGTCTTTGAGCGCACGCGCCACTTCAAACCCATTCATGCCCGGCATCCCCAAATCCACAATCACGACCTCGAACGGACCTTGCTCGGTAAACACGCGCAGCGCGTCCGCGCCCGAATCGGCGGCGACGGTCTGAAAACCGCGCAAGAGAAACGTCCGCGCCGCGACATCGCGCACCAGCGGTTCGTCGTCCACGACCAAAATCTTCGCCCAACGCGCGAGGCGCGCTTGGCGCAAATCGGCGGGCCCGGCGGATGGCTGCGCCATCGGCAGGGTAATCCGCGCGGTGGCGCCTTCGCCCGGCGTGCTCGCCAAACTGAACGTACCGTTCATTTCACGCACCATGCTGGCGACCGTCGTCAAGCCCAGACCGACGTGCCCCGCCCCTTTGGTCGTAAAGAACGGTTCCGTCGCGCGCGCCTGCGCAATCGCGTCCATTCCGACTCCCTGATCGCTCACCAGAACCACCACCCGCCCTTCGGCGCGATCGGTGCGGATCGTCACCAAGCCGCCGAGCGGCATCGCTTCCACACTGTTCAAAATCAATTCGACCAACGCATCGCGCAGCAGCGACACTTGGCCCATCACGGGCGGCACGACATCCAAATCTTTGACGACCTCGATGGAAATGCCGCTCGCTTCTGCATCGTCGCGCCATCGAAAGCGCGTCAATTGAATCACGTCGTTGATGAGCGTGTTTACGTCGAGCCGCGTGTTCGCGTGCCCGTCGCGCTCGAACGCGAATTGCTGCAAGCGTTTGAGCGAATCCGCGCCGGCGCGCGCGATGCGTTGAATCGTCCGCAGTTCCTCGCGCTGCGCTTCTTCGGTGAGCTGTTCCTCGACGATTTGCGCGCGCCCGACAATGACCGCCATCGTGTTGTTGAGCGCATGCGTGATGCCGCCCGTCAAACGGCCCACCGAACGCAAGTGTACACCCTGCGCCAATTGCGCGTGCGCGACTTGAATGCCCATCACCGCGCCAATACCCAACACGGCGCGTTCTTGCACATCCAACGCGGCAAACACCAGCGTCAATTCCGGACCTGCGGCGTACGCGTGCAGCAGGCAAGGCAAAAGCGCGCGGCGGTACGTGCTCCACAGCGCGACAAAATCAGGGTAATCCAAACCGCTCACATACAATTCGGTGCTCCACGCCGCAACCGTCTGTAAATAATTTTGCACCGACGCATTGGGCGCCACATGCAAGCTGTCGAGCAAAACCGTTGCCGCATGATCCAACGCGTTCGGCGCGCGCATGCGCTCCAGCGACGGGTGCGCGCTCTCTTGATCGAGGATGGCTTTCCACTGCGCCAGAAAATCGCCGCGCGTTTCACCGACCGCTGCGCTCAGCCGCGCCAGCACTGGGATATGTTC
>JACQWQ010000242.1 GCA_016209205.1 Chloroflexota bacterium | reverse complement strand
CCACCGTAACGGGCGCACTGAATTATGCCGCGGGCAGTACGCTTGAATATGCCGGAGGCGCGTCACAAACAACGGGCACTGAACTTGCCGCAACTGTACATCATCTCACGATTAGCAATGCGAGCGGTGTGACGCTTGGCGCAAGCGTAACGGTGAATGGCACGCTGACGCTCACGGGTGATTTGAACACCACCGGTGCATTCACACTCACCCATTCCGGCACAACATGCTCCGGCGCCGGCGATGTCATTGGCACCGTTGCCCGTAACAGTTTTAGCGGTGGAACTGCGTATTGTTTCGGCAACGTCAATAACCAAATTACCTTGACCAGTCCGTCCCTAACAGGATTGAGCGTGAATCTGTCCAAGACCACACCCAGTGGTTTTGGTGGCAGCGGCGCGTTGCAACGGATCTATGCCATCACACCAGCCGGTTCGTTCGGCAGTGCGACCTTGCGACTGCGGTACCTGCAGTCTGAAGTTGGCTCTCGTATTGAAGCAAATCTCAAGTTGTTCAAGCAGTCCGGCGCGACGAGATATCTCGAGCAAACTACTGGAACAACAACAGTGGACACCACAAACAATCACGTAACACTCACTGATGTGACGAGCTTTTCGAACTGGGCATTGGCAGAGGCAGGCACACCTACTGCCGCCGATCTGGTCGGTTTCAGCGCCAAGGCGACACCCAAACCCCAAGTAAACCTGAAATGGGAAACCGGGTCCGAACTCAACGTGATGGGCTTTAATGTCTGGCGTAAAGCGCCCAAGGGGGAATGGACAAAATTGAACGCAGCGTTGATTGCGGCGCAGCAACTTGGGACCGTCAATGGGGCTACGTATACCTATCGCGACAGCCAATTCCCGCGCAATGGCAAGTATCAGTACAAAATAGAAGTTGTCCGTGTTTCTGGAGCGGCAGAATGGAGTCCCGTCGTGCGCGTGCGCGTGCGTGGCGTGCGTTAGCGCGCACGAACGATTACGGTGGCGTAGTGACGAATTTATTCGTCGTAGAACGATTGAGGCGATGCAGTTCATCGCACGTTACTACGTTTGCGTAGTATTGAATGCGCCGTTTCGCAGTGCAAACTGCGAAACGGCGCATTGGCATTTTGCGGGTACTGCCCCGTCAAAACATTTTCCCCGGGTTGAGAATCCCATGCGGGTCGAGCGTGCGCTTGATCGTGCGCATCAATTCCAAACTCGCACCGTGTTCCTCCGGCATGAATTGAATTTTCCCCAAGCCAACGCCGTGCTCGCCGGTCGCGGTGCCACCCAAACGCAGCGCCACGCGCACCATGTTGCCCAATGCTTGCACCGCGCGGGCGTGACTCGCTTCGTCGTCGGGCAAATAAGGCACGAGCGGGTGCAAATTGCCGTCGCCCGCGTGTCCGACCATCGACGCACCGGGCAAACTCAACGCGCGAATTTCGCGTTCGCATTCCGCGACGAGTTCGGGATATTTGGAAACGGGCGCGGCAACATCACACACCAAAAACGAAATGCTGGGATGATTGCGCACCAACACTTCGTACGTCGAATGTCGCATCTTCCACAAACGATCGCGTTCCGCGCGCCCGACGCCGGTTTCAAAAAAGGTGCAGCCGTTATCATTGCACAATTCTTGCGCGAGCGCGAGCTCGTGTTCGATGGCGTGCGGCGTCGCGCTGTGAAATTCCAAAAGCAGCGTCGGCGCTTCGGGCAGTTTGAATTCGCCCGTCGTGTTGAGATTGCGCGCGGTGACGGGGTCGAGAAACTCTAGCGCGACCGGACCCAAGCCCGCGCCCATGATCGCGGACACGGCGCGCGTCGCCCCCGCGATGGTTTCGAACGACGCGACGACCGCGCTGAAATGTTCGGGCAGCGGATACAGTTTCAGCGTCGCCGCAGTGACGATACCGAGCGTGCCTTCCGAGCCGACAAAGAGATGCACGAGGTCGTAACCACTCGACGTTTTCACCGCACGCGTGCCGGTGTGAATCACATCGCCGTTAGCCAGCACCACTTCCAGACGCAGCACATTGTCTTTGGTCGCGCCGTAACCCGGCGTGCGCGTGCCCGCCGCGTTGTTGGCGATCATGCCGCCGATGCTTGCATTCGCGCCGGGGTCGGGCGGATAAAACAAGCCGTGCTGCGCGAGTTTCGCGTTCATGTCCTTGTATTTGATGCCCGGCTGCACGTCCACCTGAAAATCCGCGTCATACACTTGAAGGATTTTATCCATCCGCAGAAAATCCATGACGATGCCGCCCGCGATGGGAATCGGATTGCCCTCGATGCTCGTGCCCGCGCCCCACGCGGTGACAGGAATCAAATGCGCGTTCGCGTATTTCAAAATCGCGCTGACGTGCGCCGTGGTTTCGGGAAACACGACGGCGGCGGGCAAGTGCGCGCGGTGAAACGATTGATCGCGCGCGTGATATGCGCGGTCGGACGCGTTGACCGAAACAAATTCGGCGCCAATGGTTTGTTGGAGAAAGTGTAATGCGTCATCGGACAAGATAGGGACGGGTGAAATCATTTTTGTGACTCCTCTGCAGAATGCACGCGATTATATGTCACGCGTAATGGGCGCGTCAATGTGTGCAATCTGGTGATTGCCTATAGGTGGAAGAATACAGTTGTGTTCAAAACCTGTGAGGTCGGCGCGAAGCAAAGACCCTCACAGGTTTTGAACACAGGTAATCCCCACATTTTTCTATATTGCAATTTCGCACCACGCGCTTATAATGGACTTGAATTTATCACGCCTTTTCCAAAACATTTGCGCGCCGAACGATTCGGCTCACGCACGGTTGCTGACAAAAGGAACAAACGGCGTTCCTTTTGTCGTGTGATTTGCGACGAGTTTAATTCTCGGTACGTGAATGTTTTTTATTTGCATCCTCATTC
This sequence comes from Chloroflexota bacterium, assembly GCA_016209205.1. Taxonomy (GTDB): domain Bacteria; phylum Chloroflexota; class Anaerolineae; order UBA4142; family SHND01; genus SHND01. The sequence continues at coordinate 12,594 of JACQWQ010000242.1, read as the reverse complement.
CCCCTCTCCCTAAAATTTCGCGCGCGAAATTTTAGGGAGAGGGGGTCAGGGGGTGAGGCGCCATGCCGCGCAAAAGCGAATACGCCAAACCAAAAAAATCGAATGCCCGTACTGAACGCTCGCCGCAGCGTTCACCCGCGCCGCGCGAGGAACGAAAGCGAATCGTGCCAAGCCGCAGTTTGGCGAACGATTCGAGCGTTCGTTCCGTACCGGATGCGCCGCGCCTGTGGTCGAATCAAGAAATTGCCGCGCTCCTCGACCGCATCGGCGATATTCTCTCGATTCAGGGCGAGAACCGTTTCAAAATTATCGCGTATCAACGCGCGGCGGATGTGATCGAACATTCCTCGCGCGGCGTGCAGGAGGTGTGGCAGGGCGACCCCGCGAATTTGCGCGCCATTCCCGGCGTCGGCGAAGCGATCGCGGACAAGTTGGACGAATTGTTTCGCACGGGGCAGATGAGTTATTACGAAAAAATTCGTGCGCAAATTCCCGAAGGGTTAGTAGACATGCTCGCCATCCCCGGCGTAGGACCCAAAACGGTCGCGAAATTTTGGAAAGAATACAACATCACGACGCTCGAAGGTTTGAAACAGGCGCTGGAAAATCCCGAAAAAAATCTTGCGGGCTTGGGCGCCAAGACGATTGAAAATCTCAAGCAGGGCATCGGCACGCTCGGCGCACACACCACGCGCGTGCGGCTCGCCGTCGCGTCGTATTTTGTCCAAGAGTTGATTGACGAATTGAAAAACGCGTGCGGCGACGCTGCGGCAAAAATTTCGCCGGCGGGCAGTCTGCGCCGCTTGCGCCCGACGATTGGCGATCTTGATTTGCTCGTCGCGTCGGATCAGCCGCAGGTGATTCTCGACGCGTTCGTGAAACTGCCGCAGGTGCGCGAGGTGTTGGCAAAGGGCGACACAAAAGCGACGATTGTCGCGCACAATGGAATGCAAGCCGATTTGCGCGTGTTGGAACCGGCGCGGTGGGGCACCGCGCTGCAATACTTTACGGGCAGCAAAGAGCACAATATTCGCGTGCGCGAGCTCGCGTTGAAAAAAGGATTGTCGCTCTCGGAATGGAGCTACACGCGCGTCAAATCGGGCAAAGAAATCTTGTGCGCGGACGAAAAAGAGGTGTACGCACAAATTGGCATGGATTGGATTCCGCCCGAACTGCGCGAAGCGTCCGGCGAAATCGAAGCGGCGCTCGAACACAAACTGCCGAACTTGATTCAACTGGGCGATTTGAAAGGCGACTTGCAGTGCCATTCCAAATGGAGTGACGGCAGCGCGACGATTCGCGAGATGGCGGAAGGCGCGCGCCAACGCGGCTTACACTACATTGCCATCACCGATCATTCGCAAGGACTCGGCGTCGCGCGCGGTCTTGATCCCAAACGCACGCGCGAACAATGGCGCGAAATCGACGCGCTGAACAAGGAATACGGCGACGCGTTTCGGGTGCTCAAAAGCGTCGAGGTGGAAATTCGCGCGGACGGCACGCTCGATTTACCCGACGATTTGTTGGCGGGGTACGACATTGTTTTGGCGACCACGCACAGCGCATTGAATCAAACGCGCGAAAAAATTACACAGCGCGTCGTCGCGGCGCTGCGGCATCCGCGCGTAGACATTTTCGGTCATCCGACCGGGCAGCTGATCGGCACGCGCGAACCGAGCGCGTTGGATTTGGAAGAGGTGTTTCGCGTCGCGTTGGAGACGGGCACACTTTTGGAAATTGACGGCACCTCCGACCGCATGGATTTGAACGACGTGAACGCGCGGCGCGCGGCGGAACTCGGCGTGCCACTGGTGATTGACAGCGACGCGCATCACCCGGACGGATTCGACGATTTGTATTGGGGCATCGCGATGGCGCGGCGCGCGTGGCTGACGAAAGCGAATGTGTTGAATACGCTCGAGTGGGATGAACTGCGCAAGCAGCTTAAAAGATTCAAGGGGTGACGAGTGACGAGCGGCGGGGAGAACCCCGTCACCCGTCACCCGCCATCTTACCCGTTTTGAAATGGACATGACGGTGCTCTCGCGCGAGTTGCGCGCGGGAAGTGACGACATTGCGCGTATCTTGCGCGCTTTACTGGAACACAGCGATGCGTGGCAAGTGGCGGGGCGCGCCAATGTGCCGTTTGCCGATTTGGTGGACATTCTGCAGCAATTACGTGACCGTGGAATGTTGGAATTTCACGGTTCGGAATTGCTGCTCACGCGTCACGGGGCTGAATTGGCGCAGCAGCTCCGCGTAACGTGCGCGGAACCCGTGACGTGCCCGGTGTGCGCAGGCAGCGGGTTTGAATTTGGGCCGTTTGCGCGAGCGTACGCCGAATTCGCGCCGCTGCTCGCGCAGCGCCCGCCCGCGGAAGCGACGTACGATCAAGGCGCGTTGACCGCCGATTCGGTCTTTCGCCGCCTCGCGCTCATGTACGCCAAAGGGGATGTGGCGGACCAAAAAATTTTGCTTTTGGGCGACGACGATTTGTTGAGCATCGCACTGGCGTTGACGGGGTTGCCGCGCGAAATCGTGGTGGTCGAAATTGACCCGCGCCTGTGCGCATTTATTCAAGCCGTCGCGCACGCGAAACATTTGAACCTGCGCGTCATTCAACACGACGCGCGCGAAAAATTGCCCAGCGATTTGCGCGCACACTTTGATGTGTTCGTCACCGACCCGTCGGAAACCATTCAAGGGCTGCTGCTCTTTGTCGAAAAAGGGCTGGCGATGCTGGCGCCGGGCGGGGGCCGCGCGGGCTATTTTGGCGTCACACTGATTGAAGCGTCCATGTTGAAATGGAATTTGTGGGAACGCCATTTATTGCAAAATCACGCGCTGGTGTTTACGCACATCAGCGAACCGTTCAGCTTGTACGCCAAAGGCAATGAAATCGGCGGCGACGTGCAAGTGGATTTTGCGCCCTTGGCGCAGCCGCCGCGCGCGCCGTGGTACCGTGCGTCGTTTTTCCGTGTCGAGACGTTAAAAGAATTTGTGCCGCCGGTGGATTATGACAGCAACCCGCGCGATGAATTGTATCAGGACGCCGAGTCGCTCGACGAAGCGTGGGCGGTGCTGGCGCGCGGCGACGCGCAATCGCCCATTCCGATTCCGCAAGAATTTTTGAACGCGTCCGCACAGCGCGCGGAACAAGCGCAGTACGGCTTGGGGCGGCACGTCATTGCGGAATTTTGGGACTGTGAAAACGCGCAATCGGAACAGGGGCTTGCCGCAGCGATTGCCGACGCGGTGTGCAACGCGCGCGCGACGCTGTTGGACTTACAAGTGCGCCGTTTTTATCCGCAAGGGTATTCCGCCGTCGCGCTGCTCGCCGAATCGCATTTGTCGCTGCACGCGTGGCCCGAACTCGGTTATGTCGCGTTGGATGTGTTCACGTGCGGCGAAGCCGACCCGCAGAAAATTGTGCAGTCGCTCGAAGCACACTTTCGTCCGCGCGACACGGAATACATTAAAATCCCGCGCGGCAGAATGAGAACGAACTTGGTCGTAGAGCCAATGCCGCTTGCTGTGCCAAGTTAGGGAAACGCGAATCTACGCGAAAAATCTATTTTCAAAAACCTTCGCGTGGATTCGCGTTTCCAACCGCCAGAGAACGAATAAATTCGTCACTACGATTTTGCCTTTCCAACTTCCAACTTCCAATTTCCAACCTCCAATTTCCAACTTCCAACTTCCAATTTCCAACTTCCAACTTCCAACTTCCAACTTCCAATTTCCAACTTCCAACTTCCAATTTCCAACCTCCAATTTCCAATTTCCAACTTCCAATTTCCAACTTCCAATTTCCAACTTCCAACCCGAGGTGACATGAGCGAATACCAAACTTTCCGCGCGAAATTACCCGACCACATTACCCAAGCCGATGTGCAAAAAATCATGCGCGCGATTCTTTCCGAGAACGCGCCGTGGGACTGGTTCGCACGCGCGCGCATTCCCTTTCCGTTTGCAGTGAACATTTTGCGCGAATTGCAAGCGAACGGTTACATTCATTTCGTCGGCGACAAAACCGAATTGACCCCGCGCGGGCGAGCGTTGGCGCACGAGGTCGGCGCGTACGCCGTGCCGACGCTGACGTGTCCGACGTGCGGCACGAGCGGCAGCGACTGGAGCGCGTTGTCCGCAGAATACGCGATGTTTCAAGAAATTTTCAACGCGAGTCCGACGAGTCAAAATCAAGATTTGAATCAAGGTGAAATGACGCCCGAGTCCACGTTCCGCCGCATTTCGTGGATGCTCACGCTCGGCGATATTACGGGCAAACGCATCGCGCACCTGGGCGACGACGATTTGACGAGCATCGCGCTGGCGTTGACGAAACATCCGCAAGAAATCGTCGTGTTTGAAATTGACCCAACCCTGTGCAGTTACATTGCAGATGTCGCAAAGGCGCGCAACTTGCCGATTCGCGTCGTGCAGCAAGATTTGACGAAACCGCTGCCGCAAGAATTTCTGGGGACGTTCGACACGTTCGTCTGCGACCCGCCCGAAACGCGCGATGGACTGTTGCTCTTTGTCGAAAAAGGTTTGACGCTGCTCAAGGCGGGCGATGGACACGCCGGCTATTTTGGCGCGACGGTGATCGAAGGTTCGTTGAACAAGTGGAAGCACTGGCAGAAAAAATTGATGTGTAATTACGACATTGTGTACACGCACATCTTTCCCGCGTTCACATTGTACGTTTCGTGGCACGACGAAATGCCGCTGCCCGATTTGTCGCCGCTCGCCAAAATCGCCGAACGCGAATGGTACCGTTTCGCGTGGAATCGCATCGAGACGATGCCGAGTTTCCAGCCCGCGCCCGATTTTGAAACCGAAATGCAGCGCGTGTTCTATTACGACGCGGAAAGTTATTATGAAGCGTTCCCGCAAGCATGAATTGACAAGACGCAGTGACACGCCTATGATGTGCAGTGAGGTGCAGCGATGATAGTTTCTCCCGCGCCGCCCAAAGGCGAAATCACATATCCCGAAAGTGACGGCAAACCTTTGGCCGAATCTCCCATTCACATCGAAGCCCTGATTGCGCTCCGCTTTGCGCTCCGCACATTTTTTCGCGAACGCGCGGATGTGTATATCGGCGCGAACATGTTTCTCTATTTCGTCGAAGGCGACCTGACCGAAGTGGTCGCGCCGGATGTCTTTGTCGCTCTCGGCGTGCCGAATCGCGCGCGCCGTACGTACAAAGTGTGGGAAGAGGGTCAAGTGCCTGCGGTAATCTTTGAAATCACCTCCGAAAGCACGCGCCGCGAAGATGTGCGTTCCAAACGGAGTCTCTATGAGGAATTGGGCGTGCACGAGTATTTCCTGTTCGACCCCTTGGGTGAGTATCTCAAGCCCGCGTTGAAAAAGTATCAGCTGCGGGAGGGTTCCTACGTTTCCGTTGACGGCGAGAATTTAGCAAGCCAGATGCTCGGTTTGGAGTTTCGCGTGGACGGCGAACATTTGCGCGTCCACGACCCCGCGCGCGGGATAGATTTACTTTATCCTGATGAAGAAGAAACCGCGCGGCAAGTGGCGGAGGAACGCGCCCTCCTGGAAACACTGCGCGCGGAACGCGAAGCCGAACGCGCGGAACGTGAAGCCGCCGCGCGTCAAGCCGCCGAAGCCGAAGTGGCGCGGCTGCGCGCCGAGATCGAAAAACTACGCGGCGCGCAGCCGTGACCCGCACCCATTTGCTGCAAGTGACTCATCCCGGACGATTCCTTTCGGGATGATTTTTTTTGCGAGAGGATAATGGTCATGGCTTGCGGGGTTACGAATATGACGAGAATCGTGCGGGTATTGTGCGCCACTTTATTTTTTCATAAAGATCGTTTCATCGAATGGAAATTTGCTGTCGTGATGGATGTATGTGAGTTGGCAAAGCTGCGCTTGGGCGGCGAGCGTTTGCGGCGTCAGCAACGCGCCTTTGCCCAGCAGCGGTTGTGCGAGCGGGGCGAGCCACGCGGGCGCGACGAAATCGGAAAACAAAAGATAGCCGCCCGGTTCGAGGACGCGCGCCATTTCTCCAAATGCGGTTTGCCAATCGGGAATGTGATGCAACACCTGAAACGTTCCGACCAGATCGAATGAATTATTTTCAAACGACAAACGCGTCGCGTCTTGGACTTGAAAACAGAGCGCTGGAGCGCCCCGCAGCGGCACGCTTGATGAGAAGATGCGATGCCCTTTGCCGGCCAAACGCGCCCAAAAACCGCGCGCGTGCCGTTGTCGGGGCGTGTGTGTTTGGCGGCGTTCTATTCTCTCGCGCTCGCCGCGCCAATATTTAGTTGGTTTACAGAGCACTGCATAATTAGCCCAAGTTTCTGCGCTGGGAGTCAGCGTGGATCTCCCACACAAACTTGAGCAAATTATGCAACGCTCTATGATTACTTGCAGACTACCTTGCCAAAGAAAATCCGAACAATGAACGAGGGGATACAGAACCCCGTGCTCACATTCACGAAGGCAGCAGCAACGAGCGACCATCCTACGACATAGCCAAGCATGGGCACGCCCGTCTGAAAACCCCAGGCCGCTGCGACAAGCATGATTGTGGCAACGAAGCAGGCAAAGCGTCGTCGGATTGGGTAACGCGGCAGCGGGGGTGTACCAAAGACGTGACGCAAACCGTACGTGTAGAGGACATCGAACGGATGCCCTGGCAGGATTGCGCCCAGTGCCGCGAAGGGCGTTAGTACCCACAGGATGATTGGCGAAGCAAGCGCGGTTCCCACTGCCGCCCACGTCATGCAGATCGCAGGCGAGATCCGTAATGGGTAATTGATTTGCGCGTAGATTTCATCATCCAAACCACAGAAGCCCTGCGCCTGAATTCTTTCACGAGTCGTACTAAGGATTTGTGCCATGTTGCACCTCCATCAGGATTGAGACGCTCCGATCTGCAAGCGGAATGTCGCCAACATACAGAGGTTGGCGACGCGCGTTCGGCGTGTGCGCCAACCGCGTGATCCACGAAGAACACGAAGGGCGCGAAGTTTTCTTGGTGTTCTTTGTGTCCTTCGTGGATCGCCGCGCTTACCGCCGCGCATTCTCTGCCCACGCATATCTCCCGCGCGGTCACGCCTCTACGTTTACACGTTTCGTCGCACGCGTTTCACGGCGCGGTCGGTAAGCAGATGTTGTGGGACGCGGCGAGATGTGTGGGGGAAAAATTTTTGTCCATGGTGCTCACATCTTTCCGCCCCAGTCATACCGTTCCGCACACCACGCGTCGGGTTCCAAAAACGGACTCGGCTCCGAACGGCGCGTGACACGACTCTCCCGCGTATGCGAGACGTGTTCGACAACTTATATTCTACGCATCTTTTATGCGGGATGCACCTACTTTTGGGGGGGCATGCCGCATAAAACGTTGCGGGTTAGCAAAAATCCAACACACTCACTTTGCATCACGCCTTTTTCAAAATCAAGTATTGCAAGCGCAGTAGGACAATCCGCTGCTTTGTCTTTACTCTCGCGCTTCACTCGCCCCACTCTGCGCCGCATCCCACAATTTGCGATATTCCTCGCGTACGGATTCATCCAACTGTTCCGCAAATTCGCGTTCGAGTTTCAGCGCCACAATCAAATCTTGCACGTCCGCCAAATCGCGTAAACGATGCGGCGCGGTCATCCCGGATGCCAATTTCAGTTCAATCAATTTTTCGACCGTGATAACGCGAATACCCGCGCGCTCGGTGTAAACATCTTCAGGGTCGGGGAACGAGACCGCTTTTGGTTTGCCGTCGCCGGGATATTCGCCCGTCGTCAAAAATTCGATGCGTACTTGAGTCTCCGTATCGCGGAATGTTTTTTGCGCATTCGGAAAGGCAGGCACATAACCGCGCCCCATGCAACGGTCGCGGAACGCGGCAAGACCGGCGCGGGTCAGCAAAATATCTACATCGTCGGTCATGCGAATGAAACCATGCGCGCCTAACGCCAACCCACCCAACAGCGCATAAGGAATGTTTTCTTGGTCGAGGCGTTGGGTCAAGCGCCGCAACGTCTCGTATACTGCTCCACGTGACATGTAGTATTGCCCCGCTTCCTTTAGCAGTTCCGTAAAATCGCGCAGCCGCGTTTCGTAATTGAGCATATCGCATCCATTCCACAGCCAAATCACGTTTTCGCTTTTCGTCGCTGCCACACCTCACTCTTACCCGGTATCCTTACGATGGCAAGTAGATGATTTGCCCTTCCCACTCATTCGCATGGCTCACCTCGGCTAAAAGCAGAATGTCCTCAATGACTTGCCCGAGTGGGGCGCGCCGCTTCACTTCAAAGACTCCGGGCATCTTCAGCCCCAAGCGAACCCTTTCATATGCGTAACGGGTGATGGTGCGAACATCGTGCGTTAACAAAATTCGGTTCTCTTGCGCAAGCCATTCCAGTAGTTGCGGGTCGTCACTGCCCGAAAACTCAGTATCTTGCGCGCGCACAATGTCTAAATCGGGATTGCGTCGCCACAACCCGCGCACGATGTCATAGTTGAAATTCTCGTCCGCTACAAAACGCAACATGCGTCTTATTCCCGCGTGCTTTGGCGCGCCAGTAATCGTTCGCGCAAGTCGCGTGTATCCCAGCGCGCTTGATTTTCGCGTTTGACGCGTTCGGCTTGTTGTTCTGCGTCGCGCAAATACGCGTCTATTTCGGCGCGGTGGGAAAGATAATATCCAATTGCCAAGTAGGCGTCCCGTATCCTGAGCGCAGGATATTGTTGAACAATCTCCTCCACAGTCGCGCCGTCTTGAAACGCATACACGACGGTATCCAACATAACGCGCGTGTTACCGATGCGAATTACTCCGTCCGCATCAATTCGCAAAGGAATTTCTTCCTGAACAATCGTAGGCGTCATTACTTACTCCTCTCGTCCCCCATCTCACTCCTCGACAACCTCGCGCAGCCACAACACCCATTGGATAGCAAGGGTTTCTGGTTCGCGCGTTCTGGGGTTATGCGACTGCAAAATCGGTGTACTGTCGCACCTCGGGTTCGTGAAAGCCAAGCACGATGCGCTCTTTGGGAATGCCTGCGCGTACGAGCTCATTCGCAATTCCGTCTTCGGTGCCGTCGTATTGAATCCACACCTTGTCCTCTATGATGTCAACGTGAACAATGTCGCCGTGAATGCGACGGTCGCCAAACCATCCCACGTTGACAAGCAAATAGTGATCATTCACGCGGTCGAACACGGTTTCCGTTTGAATGTCGCCATGCGCATACGGAACACGCGCATATTCTGTTAGCACTTGCTCGATGACTTCCCGATAGGCGTCTAAGGTATCCATTTCACAATCACCTCCTCGCGTGGGTCAAACACAATCAACTGGGCACGATTATTCTTTAGCAGCAGTTGTCCAAGCGGCTCTTCAAAGAGGTCCGCAAAGGTCTTGAATGGAACGGCAAGATACAACGCGCGCTGTGGTTCCAACTCTGTCAGCACATCGTGATAGAGCACAAATTGTCCCAATGCCTCTTCCAGATCATGCAATGGCGAAGTGCCGATGAAACTCTTGACCTCAACCGCAATTTGTTATCCGCGTTTTTCCGCTGCCAAAAGACGCTCTGCGCCCAAATCCACGTACATGTCTTTTCTGCCCAACTTTAACTTGAGCGGGTCATGTGTAATCGTCCAGCCGTCTTTTTCAAGCGCGCGCCTGACGGCATCGTGGTAGATATCTCTTGCTGGCATTATATTCCTGCTTTTTGGCGTTGATGTGGAAAAAGTATTCGTGTCACCGGTGTATGCCAACTACCTGCGCCAGAAAGCCGTGTCAGTAGTGTGGTCGGTGTGCGTGTGTTTACCGCCGCGCAATTTGGGAAGCGCTTTACTGTCCGCGCAGTACGCGTTTGATGCTTGCGTCTCTTGGGTCAACCTCAACAATCAAGTCCCCACCCCGTCGTCCGATGTATTCTTTTGGACCATAGTTGATGCGCCACAACAAATCTCCGTCGAGCGCACGTTGTGAAATGCTGATCAGACTTTGCAATACATCAATTCCTGATTCACGTGCGCGCTTGTTGGCTGCCGCCATCGCCCGCGCTAGCGATACCGCAATATCATCTTGAAGGACTTCGGCTGTTAATGTTGCTGCCATAGAAAAAACCTCCCTTAATCTCGCGCAAGAATCTCTTGCGTATTCCCAACTTCGCTGACTTGGTCATCTGGCTCAATCAAGTAGATTTTCTTTTGTGAAATGACCAACTCGCCCTCGTAGAATTTATCTTTCAAATCCGGGTCATCACGGACTGCGCGTCTGTCTGTTTCACTTGGTTCTTGCAAATAGTCGCTCCCCGTGTTCGGATGCGTGTGAAACGACACAACAATTTCGCGTTCGCCAATTCTACAATCCTTGTGTGGCGACAAGATAATCGTGGCTTGCTCGCCTTTTGACCATCGCTCGACAATAAAACTGCCATTTGGTTCACGCAATACAAAGCCACCTTCTTCATGCCCACCACTCGCGCCGGGGCGTGAATCTTGCCACGCTTGCCAGAGTGCAACCAGAACACTTGGGTCGGTGAGACAAGTAGGGTGAGCCATAAATCTGCGTTCTCCATTTGACTGGATTTAATTGCTTGGGGTTCATAAAAGGATAACTTGTCGCGTGTTCGGGAACAAATTGTTTCCTTGCATAGCAAGGGACTGCGATCCGCGAACGGCAGTCCAACTGCCTGCTAACATCGGGAACGCCGTAGCCCCCTGACGTGCGGCGGCAGTCACCGTCCCTTCCGCGACGCGCCGTCCCTTCCGCCGTTGTCGGGGTGCGTGTGTTTGCGGGCGCGCATAATCTACGGCATCATGCGCTGGAGTGCGGCTGCAGTCGGATACCTTCCCAAGTCTACCGATGTCTGCCGTTCCAAAATGCGGTCACTGTCGTTGAAACCCAAGATACGAGCGGTTACCTCACCAATCCCAGTGATTGGTCTGATAATAACTCCGTCTAGTTGGAAGTGATCCCCCCAGCGATCTGTGCGTGGATTGAAGAACCTGATGAACTCGCCTGTCTGCGACAAGATAGACCCGATGTCACTACCCTTCTGACGATTACAGAACGCGCAAGCATACGCCAAGTTCACTGTGGTAGTAGGGCCGCCGTGCTTCAGACTGATGATATGATCCACTTCGCACCCAAAATAGGTATCGTCTTCGTGAACGAGGCAGTATTCGCAAAGATACTCGGCGCGCGCGGCAATCTGCCTCCGAAGGTCATCGCTGATGTGGCTACTCATTGCTAACGTATCGGCGCGCCCGCCCTTTCGCAAGCCGCATGAGATGTTCTAATTGCATGTAGTGATCCAATTCTGATTTTTCATCGGGTGACAGTCCCGTAGTTTTCTCTCGGTGAATCAGGTCTGCCACGCGTTTCTTTGCTGCGACCGATGGTTGGAAGGCAATGATGCTTTTTGGTGTTGTTCCCGTCGCGATGAACTCTACCACTTCCTCGTATGCTTTGATTGTCTTTACAGATGTAGCCATGAGATTCCTCCTGTTCGCTCGACTTATCACGACACTCGGATAGCAATGGCGTGTCCGCAAACTTATATTCTACGCATCTTTTATGCGGGATGCACCTACTTTTGGGGGGGCATGCCGCATAAAACGTTGCGGGTTAGCAAAAATCCAACACACTCACTTTGCATCACGTCTTTTTCAAATTCAAGCATTGCAAGGCGGCAACGCAATCCGCCCTCCTGTGTTTACTCTTGCGCTTCACCTACGCCACTCTGCGCCGCGTCCCACAATTTCCAATATTCCTCGCGCACGGATTTATCCAACTGCTCGGCAAATTCGCGCGTCAGTTTCAGCGCCACAATCAAATCTTGCACATCTGCCAAATCGCGCAAGCGATGCGGCGCGGTCATGCCTATTCTACTACCGAATTATGCTTTGGAAGTCGCCGCTGCCACACCTTCACTATTTCGCGCAGCCACAACACCGTGCTGCCGACCACGATACAAATCACCCAATCGTTCAACGCCAACGGCACCGTCGTGAATGCTTTTTGCAAAAATGGCACATACACGACCGCGATTTGCAATGCGAATGAAACACCCAGCGCGATCCACAACCATTTGTTGTCGAACAATCCGGTGAACGCCGAGAGTTCGTCCGAACGCGCGTTCAACGCGTTAAAGAGTTGGAAAAAGACGAGCGTGGTAAATGCCATCGTTTGCGCATAAATCATCGAGCCGCGATTGCCCGCAAGTAAACCGTGCGGCAGCGACAAATCCATGACCGCCAGCGTGCCAAACATCATGATGATGCCGACGAAAAAAATGTCGAACCACATCGTGCGCGTAATGACGCTGCTTTTCGGATCGCGCGGCGGTTTCTGCATCTCGTCGCGGTCGGGCGGCTCGACGCCCAAGGCGAGCGCGGGACCCGAATCGGTCAACAAATTGATCCACAATATTTGCGTCGAAAGCAGCGGCACAATGATGGACGAGCCCTCTTCGGGAATCAGTCCGATGATTTGTCCCAACACTACGCCAAAAAACATCACCAACACTTCGCCGATGTTGGACGACAACAAGTAGCGCAAGAATTTCTGAATGTTGGCAAAAATCGAGCGCCCT
>JACQWQ010000233.1 GCA_016209205.1 Chloroflexota bacterium | reverse complement strand
GGGCTCAGGACTGTCATATCGAACGGAGTGAGATATCTCAGTCCCTTCGATATGACAAGTCCTGTGCAGCCGTTCCCTCAATGCTTCGTGCGATGAACTGCATCGCCACAAGTTTTGCGAGAAATCTCTCTGGGCAAAACCGAGATTTCGCCGATGAACTGCATCGGACACTCTGTTCGAAATGACAAGCGAAAGTCCTGCGAGGGTAAAAGACTTTCGAGGTTGACTGCGCTGCTGCGCCACAGCGCGCTTTTTTTTGCTGCGCCAATGTTGACGCGTCCAGTGAGGGGGGCGCGATGTATTTGCCCCGGCGGCGATTCCGGGCGCGCTGCGATACGATATTTTGGTGGCTTGTCTGTTACGGTTGATTGACAGACGGGCGGAGCGCGCTCGAAATCTTTTTACGCGCCGAATGGTCCGGCGCAGCTGATTTCTTTGGCGCTGCACTGCGGTGTGCTATAATCGCGCCGCCGCTGCGGGACAGGGTTCGTTCGTCCAAAAAACGCTTGGGGTCCATTGCCACACGTTTTGACACACGGCGATTTTGACCCTTGTTCGGGTCATGCCCAAGTGGTACGTCCTCTATTCAAAATTGCACGGCGGCGGATAATAGTAATTTGGTGGATCCATTCTCTTTTGGTTTTGTGCGCGCAGCAGTCATCAGTCCCGAACTGCGCGTGGCGGATGTGGAATTCAATGTCGCGGAAATCGCCGCCGCGCTGCGCCGCGCTTTATCGGAAGGTGTGGCGCTTGCCCTGTTCCCCGAATTGAGCGTGACGGGTTATACGTGCGGCGATTTGTTTTACCAGTCGCTGCTGCTGGAACGGGCGCGCGGCGCGTTGAAAACGCTCGCGCAAGTGACGGCAGAATTGCAAATTGCGGCGGTCGTGGGTTTGCCCTTGCTGCAAGACGGGAAAATTTACAACTGCGCGGCATTCTTGAACGCGGGCGATTTGCTGGGCATTGTGCCGAAAACGTACTTGCCCAACACGCAAGAGTATTACGAAGCGCGCTGGTTCACATCGTCGCGTTACGCGCTGTTTGACACCGTTGACGTGGACGGCGCGCGTGTTCCGTTCGGCGCGGACTTGATTTTTCGCGCGACGAATGTGCCCGGCTGTGTCGTCGGGATTGAAATTTGCGAAGACCTGTGGGCAATCAACGCGCCGAGCAGTGACAAAGCGCTTGCGGGCGCGACGATTTTGCTCAATCCATCCGCGAGCGACGATACCTTGGGCAAGTCCGAGTACCGCACCGATCTGGTGACGCATCAATCGGGACGCTGCCTCGCCGCATACTTGTATGCTGGGACCAGCGCGAACGAATCCACAACCGACGTGGTGTTTGCGGGACATTGTTTGATTGCCGAAAATGGGACAGAGCTGGCGATCACCGAACGTTTTCATTTCGATACGCAAATGGCGATTGCGGACGTTGACGTGGAGCGTTTAATCAACGAGCGCATCAAGAACACCAGTTTTTCAACGCAGACGCCGACGCGCCGCTATCGCACCGTCGAATTTGAATTGCCGGCGCCGCGTAGAGACGTTCCGGTGGAACGTCTCGATGGAGACGTTTCACCGGAACGTTCCCACGGAGACGTTTCACCGGAACGTTCCCACGGAGACGTTTCACCGGAACGTTCCCACGGAGACGTTTCACCGGAACGTTCCCACGGAGACGTTTCACCGAAACGTTCCCACGGAGATGTTTCACCGGAACGTTCCCACGGAGACGTTTCACCGGAACGTTCCCAAGGAGACGTTTCACCGAAACGTCTCTACCGCCCGTTGTCGCGCACGCCGTTTGTGCCCGGCGACCCGGAACGGCGCGCGCTGCACTGCCGCGAAATTTTCGCGTTGCAATCCACCGGTCTCGCGAAACGGTTGAAACATACGGGTGTGAAAAATGTGACCATCGGTATTTCGGGCGGTTTGGATTCGACGCTCGCGCTGCTCGTGACCATCAAAGCGTATGACACGCTCGGGCTGGATCACCGCGGCATCGTCGCCATTTCGATGCCGGGCTTTGGCACGACGGCGCGCACGAAATCGAATGCGGAACAGCTCGCGGCGCAACTGGGCATCACCTTTCGCACCATTCCGATCACGGACGCAGTGCGCCAACATTTTCGCGATATTGGACACGACGAAAAGGTGCACGATGTGACGTACGAAAACGCGCAGGCGCGCGAGCGCACGCAAATCTTGATGGACGTCGCGAATCAAATCGAAGGGCTGGTTGTGGGCACGGGCGATTTGTCGGAGCTCGCGCTCGGTTGGGCGACGTATAACGGCGACCAGATGTCCATGTATCACGTGAACGCGGGCGTGCCGAAGACGTTGGTGCGGTATTTGATCGAGTGGGCGGCGGAGAGTGAATTTCGCGGCGAGCCAGCGCGCATTCTGCACGATATCGTCGCGACGCCGATTACGCCCGAACTCTTGCCCTTGGATGCTGAAGGCAAATTGCAACAAGAGACGGAAGCGACGATTGGTCCTTATATTTTGCACGATTTCTTTTTGTTCCATATAATCCGCCGCCAGTTTGCGCCGCGCAAAATTTTTTTTCTCGCGCAGCAGGCGTTCTGCGCCAACAACGGCGCGGATGAATACGACGCGCCAACCATATTGAAATGGCTTGGCGTGTTTTATCGCCGCTTCTTTTCGCAGCAATTCAAGCGTTCGGCGATGCCGGATGGACCGAAAGTGGGGTCGGTCGCGTTGTCGCCGCGCGGCGATTGGCGGATGCCGAGTGACGCGAGCGCGGCGTTGTGGTTGGCAGAGGTGGCAGTGCTCACGGGTTCGAGTGACTCTGGACCCGGGCTGGGTCGTGGAGGGTCGTCGAAATGACCGAACAGCAAGTGAAACAGATCATTCTGCGTGAGTTGCCGGCGATTCGAGGTACTGCTTCCTCTCCAGTTCGAGGATGCTGATGCGCGCAAAGCGGACCTAGAGCAGATTCCGAGTTGATTGGTGGTATCCGCGTAGGGGCGACGGCTTGTCCTCGCCCATTCCGGTTGGGCAACCACGAGGGATTGCCCCTACAACCCACATACGAATGTGGAATCCGCTCTAATGGGGCAGAACGAGAAGTCGGGACCCGTGTTCAAGATGAAGGATGACCCGCGCGCCACGCCGCTCGGCAGGTTTCTGCGCAAGTACAGTTTGAACGAACTCCCGCAGCTGTGGAGTGTGCTCAAAGGCGACATGAGTCTCGTGGGCTATCTCGGCGCGTGTGACTTGCTGCTACTCCCACTCAAGGATACAATAGCGCGTCGAGGGCGCTGGCCCTCCAGGCTCAATGATTACCTGGTGGTCGGGCGCCCCATTGTCGCCTGTGCTGTCGGTGATGTCGGACGATTGTTTGAACAATATCCCATCGGACGCGCAACGGTGGACACGGCGGCGGCATTCGCGCAAGCGGTTGACGAGCTGCTAGCCGACCCCGCAAGCCGCGAAGAAATGGGCAAGCAGGCGCGGCACGCGGCGGAGACGGTTTTTGGGTTGCCGCTCATTGGACAGCAGCTGGAAGCGCATTATGCCCGACTCTTGCGATAGCTGGGTGTAGAACGAACGCCCCGCGGATTAGAGCGGATTCCGAGTCCGAGTTGATTGGTGGTATCCGCGTAGGGGCGACGGCTTGTCCTCGCCCATTCCGGTTGGGCAACCACGAGGGATTGCCCCTACAACCCACATACGAATGTGGAATTCGCGCTAGGGTGTGGCTGGCATTGGGGAGGGGGTGGGAGAGATGGCTTTTGTCGTGCAGGACTATTATGATCTAACTCACTTGTTGCATGAGCATCCGGAATGGCGTACGGAACTGCGCCGGCTGTTGTTGAGCGACGAACTGCTCACTCTTCCCGAAATCGTGCGGGAATTGGCGGCGGCGCAGCAGCGCACCGAGACGCGTCTGGAGAGTCTGGAAGCGACAGTGCGCGATTTGGCGGAAGCGCAAAAGCGTACCGAGACGCGTATCGAGAAACTGGTACAGGCGCAGGAGCGCACCGAGTACGCGATTACCAAACTCACCGAAGAGATGAAATGGGCAAAGGATCACCTGGGTGACCTGCTCGGCTGGCGACTGGAGGCGCGTTATCGCGAGAAGGCGGGAGTTTTCTTTGAGCACTGGCTGCGCCCGGTCGCCGTCGTCCCACTCGAAGCTTTGCGTGAGACCTTGGAAGCAAAGCTGAGCGAAGAACAAGTGGATGAAATCATGCTCCTTGATCTGCTGATACAAGGACGCGCCCGACGGGTTCCGGATACCCCCGAAGTGTGGCTGGCGTTCGAGATTTCGGGAGTGATTGATCTCGGCGATGTGGAACGCGTCGAGCGCCGCACCGCTTTGCTGCACCGGGCTGGCTACCGTGCGGTTCCGGTGGTCGCCGGACAAGGGCTGACCCCCGAGGCGAATCGTCGCCTTCAAGAAGAGCCGATCATCCTGATGTTGGATGGACGCAGCCAGGGTTGGGAAAGAGCGCTCGCTGCGGCGTGAGCCAGTGGAGACGGATACCGCCGCGGTGAGCCAGCTGCTGCGGGACAAATGTGTAATGGTCACCGGCGGCGGCTCGATTGGCGGCGAGTTGTGCCGACAGATTGCTGGCACGTGAAGGTCGTCCTTGATGCCACGCCTTTGATCGCCCCGTCCCTGATCAACCGGCTGGCTCTCTTGCATCGGTTATTCGATGAGGTGCTTGTCCCTCCAGCGGTGTACGCTGAGGTAACCACTCGGAGTGCAGATCATACAGAGGTTGGCGACGCGCGTTCGGCGTGTGCGCCAACCGAGTGATCCACGAAGAACACGAAGGGCGCGAAGTTTTCTTGGTGTTCTTTGTGTCCTTCGTGGATCAACCCGGCGGGGTTGCTCTCGCCAACGTTGATTGGATTAGAGCGGATTCCGAATTGATTGGTGGTGTCAGCGTAGGGGCGACGGCTTGTCCTCGCCCATTCCAGTTGGGCAACCACAAGGGATTGCCCCTACCATCCCACAAACGAATCAGGAATTCGCTCTAAGGTTCAGTCTCCAGCAGCTTCGCCTACAATCGAGCCGCCGCTGCTAGGGCTGGATGCAGGCGAATTGCAGGCGCTCCTGTTGGCACGTGAGGTGCAGTGCGATTGGGTGCGCAGCAGCCAGACCTGCGTGATTACTACAGCGATGCGCAGGCGGGGATGCTGGCGGTGGGCACGCTGCGCAAGATTGAGGGTTGAGGATTGAGGACTGAGAAGGGCCAGCAGTGGACAAAAACGGTGAGGGCTATGGCATTTGTGGTGCAAGATTATTATGACCTGACCCGGCTGTTGACTGAACATCCAGAGTGGCGCGCGGACCTGCGGCTGCTGCTGCTTAGCGACGAACTGCTCACTCTTCCCGAAATCGTGCGGGAATTGGCGGCGGCGCAGCAGCGCACCGAAGCGCGCCTCGAGCAGCTCGCGGCGGACGTTCGCAAGCTAACGGAGGATGTTCGCGCGCTAACGGAGGATGTTCGCCAGCTGACTGTCGCCGTGCATGATCTGACCGCGTCCCAAAAACGGATGGAGGAGCGGCTGGGCCGAGTGATAGGCGACTTACTGGAGCTGCGCTATCGTGAACATGTAGCGGGCTATTTTGGCAGTTTGCTCCGACATGCGCACACTATCCCGGTAGTTGATCTGGAAGAGCACCTTGAACGCGCGCTCACCCCTGACGAGGTGTTGGACGTCTTGCGCCTTGACTTGGTGGTGAACGGGCGCTGGCGTGAGCGGCCAGAGCGGCCGGAGGTTTGGCTGGCGGTTGAAGTCGCCGCGCTGCTGAATGAGGCAGATGTCGCACGTGCTTGGCGGCTTGCCACCTTGCTCCGACGCGCCGGTTTCCGCACGATACCGGTTGTGGCGGGCGAACAAATTACACGGGACGGCGAAGCGAGCGCCCGCGCCCAAAATGTTGCTGTCCTTCAGGATGGGCAGGCAGTGTTCGCCGCCGAAGCGTTGGCAGCCTGGTTGGCGTGATAGGCAATGTGAGATGTCCTTATGACAGTTCTCCGCTCACGCAGCCCGCGTGGGCTGGACATCTCGAAATGACAAGGGGCTGAGTAGTTACTTTTATCCCGAGATGCAAATTGAGCATCGAGCCCAAGCCCATGGTCGTCGTTCACTCTACACGCTTCAATGCCGTCCTGCTCTCGCTTGCCCTTGCCGGCGCAATCGCTTTGAGTCTGGCAGCGAGCCGCGCGATGTTCATATCCGCGCCTGCGGTGCAGGTTTCCGAAGCGCGGTTGGCGAATGGCACCGAGGGCTTGCTGCGGCAGACCGCCGCGCATCTGTCGAAAATGCAGCGCGGGGCAAGTGTCGGCGGGTTTCCGGGCTTCGAGCCGCCCAAAGACGATAAGGACTACCGGGACAAAGTCAAGGATGCGCGTTATACGGCGCAAGACGTCAACGATTGGGTGAAGGAGATCAACAACTTTCTAAATCAGATCGTCAAAAAGAATCCGGGCCTGTCGCTGGAGAAAATCTTGCAGAAGCAGGGGTTGTCGCAGGCTGAGATGGATAGCTTCATTGAAGCGCTTCAAAGCACGCACAACACCGCCAAGGTTTGGTCAGAATACGGCGTGAATCCCGAAACGGTCAAGATACTTGAATCGCTGATGAAAACACTGAGGGTGCCTGTATGGACATACTAGATGGACTGCGTCCGTTCCGGCGGCTGCATGATGGCATTCAGTTCCGCTTACGGCTTGAGGACTGGCCGACGGATGTGCCACTGCCGGCGGATAGCGCCATTGTCAGGGTCGGAGCAGACCATGAAATTCCGCTGCATCCCTATTGGCAAATCGTTCTCGAGCCGGAGCGCACGATTGAAGCGGTCGTGGGGCGGTTCATCATTCCACTGTCGCTGGATGAGGCCATTATCTGGTATCAAACTGAGATGGCGCAACGAGGGTGGGCGCAGCCGACAGACAAAAGTTCGCGACTGACCGAATCGGCGGTGTTGCGTTTTGAACAGCCAACAACCAACGTCCGTGCGGTCGTTGGCTTACTCGCAATTCCAGATACCCAACAGACCGACGCCTTCGTCCGCCGCGTGGTGGTGCATCCCTGGCAAGAGCCGCAGACGACTGCAGAGGCGCCCGTGGCGCACGAGGTCGAAGCGATGCCGCCAGCCGATGCAATTGCAGTCCCCGCTGGCAGTGCGGTTGGGTGATTGGGCAGTACCTTAGGACTCGTCCATAAATAAGTTGAGCACTTTTCCACAAAAAGCCGGCATGAAATCGTTTACAATGGCGATTCTTGGGGCACTTTAATGGCAAACTGCTCAAGTTATTGTTGGACGAATCCTTACCTGTGAAATCCTTGCGCAAAAAGCAAAGATTTTTTCATCCGCGAATCTCCGCGAATTTGCGCGAATGAAAAAAAATCACTGAAAGTTGCTTACTTTGGGAGTTCCTTTATGATGAGAGCACCCGCCGCAAAGCGGCGCACAAACCCGAATCGGTCGGATTGCGTTTCCAACATCTGCAGACCGGGGTGCGCGTGGAGATGAACATCCGGCGCGGGTCAGAGCGGCGAGGGACCACTGCTATGCTCCGCCGCATCGCCGAGCATCCCTGGTCTCCCTCCAAAGCCAACGGTTCCGGCGTGAAACGGCGGGCGGGCACACAACGGAAAAAGAGCCGTCGTCAAGCCAAGCCGCGTCGGCGGGCGGTGGCATAGTCGCGTGGTCGGTTGGTTGGATGGCGGTTCAGTCGCGCTGTCGCCGCGCGGCGATTGGCGGATGCCGAGTGATGAGAGTGCGGCGTTGTGGTTGGAACAAGTGGCGATGCTCACAGGGTCAAGTGGCTCTGTCTCGGAGGGGGAGCGTGGAGGGTTGCCGAAATGACTGAACAGCAAGTGAAACAAATCATCCTACGCGAATTGCCTGCGATCATGCAGAGCGACCGGGAAGTGCGCGAGTTTATCCTACGCCTCTCCCGCGAGCAATTTGCCGACAAGCAAGAAACCGTCAATCGCTTTGACCGCGTACTCGACGAGTTGCGCCGCGACCGGGAAGAACAAGCGCGCAAGTGGGACGAGAATCAGCAGAATTGGGACGCGCAGAACCGCAAGTGGTGGGAGAACCAACAAGCAATCAACGAGATGCTCGCATCCCTACGGCAGCATGATCAGAAATGGGACGAGAATCAGCAGAATTGGGACGCGCAGAACCGCAAGTGGTGGGAGAACCAACAAGCAATCAATGAGACGCTCAAGTCCATTGAAGCCCTTTCGCACAAACACGACAGCACCATCGGTGCAATCGGCGCGCGCTGGGGTTTGTATTCTGAGCAATCGTTCCGCAATGCGCTCAAAGGCATCCTGGAAGAGTCCTTTAACGTTCAGGTGATGAACATCACCGACTATGACGATCAAGGCGAGGTCTTTGGACGCCCCGATCAGGTCGAACTGGATGTGATTATCAAGGACGGCATGCTCATCCTCTGCGAGATCAAATCCTCGATGAGCAAGTCAGATATGTATACCTTCGAGCGGAAAGTTCGTTTCTATGAAAAGCGGCATGGTCGGCAAGCCACGCGGATGCTCGTGATTTCACCGATGGTGGACCCGCGGGCGTGGAGCGTTGTGGAGAAATTGGGGATTCAGGTTTACAGCGGCGCGTACGATGTGGGTCCGGCGACGTTTGCGCCTGAGCCGGAGGGGGACGCGTAGCGCCTGCATAACTTTTGCAATGGCGCGGCGTGGTGATGTTTGGCGGAGAACCGGCAGTGGTCGCGGACGCAGACGTAGCGCGGGTGCGCGCGCAATTGGCGAAACCCCAAATGTGGGACAAGTCCGGGACGCCGCTCGAGCCGGGTGATCCCGTCGAGATTTTACGGGAACCGTTTCAAGATCTGGATGCTGTCTTTGACCGTCGCCTGACGCCGACCGCGCGTGTCCGTGTTCTGCTGCGCTATCTGGAACGGCACGAATTGGAACGCAAATCGGTCGAGCGTTTGATCCCGCTCGAATTGGATGGGAATCTCGTACGCAAAAAGGAAGTTCATAAATGAATGTGGCTGAGCAACACTCTCAAGAATTCTGGCAAGACAAACGCGTGTGGGTGACAGGCGGCTCGGGTTTTCTCGGATCGTTTCTTGTTGCGCAGCTGCGCGAACGCGGTGCGCGCGAAATTTTCGCACCGCGCAGGACGGATTACGATTTGCGAGAGATTGGTGATGTGCGCCGCGCGCTTGCCGAGTTCAAACCCCATCTCATTATTCACGCGGCGGCGCACGTCGGCGGCATCGGCGCGAATCGCAAGTATCCCGCCGATTTCTTTTACGACAATTTGATGATGGGCGCACAGCTGATGCACGAGGCATATCGCGCCAACGTAGCGAAATTTGTCGCGCTCGGAACGGTGTGCGCGTATCCGAAATTTACGCCGGTGCCGTTTCACGAAGACGATTTGTGGAATGGCTATCCCGAAGAGACGAATGCGCCGTACGGTCTGGCAAAGAAAATGCTGCTCGTGCAGGGCGAGGCATACCGTCAACAGTACGGTTTCAATTCCATTTTTTTGCTGCCGGTGAATTTGTACGGACCGCGCGATAATTTTGACCCTGAATCGTCGCATGTCATTCCAGCGCTGATTCGCAAGTGTGTTGAGGCGCAAGCGCGCGGTGACGACGCGATTGTGGCGTGGGGCGACGGCAGTCCGACGCGCGAATTTTTGTACGTCGAGGATGCGGCGGAAGGGATTTTGCTTGCGGCGGAACGGTACGACAAACCCGCTCCCGTAAATCTGGGCAGCGCGTTTGAAATCAGTATCAAGGATTTGGTCGAGACGATTGCGCGGCTGACCGGGTTTGAGGGGAAATTGATTTGGGATACGAGTCAGCCCAACGGGCAGCCGCGCCGCAAACTCGATACCTCACGCGCCCAACAAGAATTTGGTTTCGTTTCGCACACAACCTTCGAAGCCGGTTTGCGCGAGACCATCGCGTGGTATCGCGCCTCACTCAATGCGCCGGGAGTTTTGCGCGAGCGTGAGAATGTCTACGTGATGCAGAATGAACCAGAGTAGCTCGGCTCAAGCAATTTCAGAAGGGAGAAGATTATGGGGCGGAGCTTTACACTTCAGTATTGGAAGGACGACGACTGGTACGTTGGTAGGTTAAAGGAAGTTCCGGGAGTGTTCAGTCAAGGCGCGTCCCTCGAAGAACTTGAAGAGAACATCCAAGATGCTTACCAATTAATGATGGAAGAAGAGGAAGAAGACCTACCTCACGTCCAAGTTCAAACAAAGGTGCTGAGGTTGGAGGTGTGAAACGACAAGAATTTATCCGCGAACTGGAAAAGTCGGGGTGCTACCTGAAACGTCGTGGCAAAAGGCATGACATTTACGTGAATCCCAAAAATGGAAAGAAAGTACCGGTGCCGCGTCATACAGAAATCAAAAACACACTTTGCGAAGTGATTCGAAAGCAATTGGAACTCAAATGAGGCAGTATGTCTGAGAAAGGCACGGGCAAACAGTGCGTTTGGCATTGCCTGCTCATGACCAAGAGATAAAGATTGTTGAATCCATTTGAATTCGGTTTTGTGCGTACCGGTGTGATCAGTCCCGAACTGCGCGTGGCAGACGTTGAATTCAATGTTGCGGAGATTGGTGCTTCCATTCGACGCGCTGCGGATGTCGGCGCGTCCCTTGTACTTTTTCCGGAATTGGGTGTAACGGGCTATACCTGCGGCGATTTGTTTTATCAATCGTTGCTGTTGGAACGTGCACGCAGCGCCTTGAGCACACTGGCGCGCGTGGCTGCCGAAACAAAAATTGCCGCCGTTGTAGGTCTGCCGTTGCTGCAAGACGGAAAAATCTACAATTGTGCGGCGTTCTTGTGTGAGGGCGCGGTTGTCTGCATTGTGCCCAAGACGTACCTGCCGAACACGCAAGAATATTACGAAGCGCGCTGGTTTACTTCCGCGCGTTACGCGCTCTTGGACACGATTGAAATTGACGGTACGCATGTCCCGTTCGGCGCGGACATATTGTTCCGTGCGACGAATGTGCCCGGCTGTGTCATCGGGATTGAAATCTCAGTACATCACGAAATCGATAGCGCATCGAATTGAGACTGTGCGACCTGTGCCAGCGGCGTGACCTGATAGCGTGTCTCGATGAGGCGTGCGAGCCAGAGCGCCAAGCGTTTCAAGGTTAGCCAGATGCGTCGGTTCCGGTTCCCAAAGCGTCGCACCGTCAACCAAAACTGGCGTAGCGTAATATACACGTTGAAAAGCAACAGTGCCAAGCCCATCAAGAGCAACCGCAGCGCCGGATTGCGCGAAGTGGTCCACGCCCGCACCTGATGAATCTGCCGATACCCACTTTCAATCCCAAAGCGGCGGCGATACAATGCGTGGATTTGTTGCGGCGGGATGGCATCCACCGCATAGACCGCATAGACCAGCCATTCGATCCGGTGATGCCCGCGTCGACCACCGCTATACTTGCACACGAGGACTAAATCGGTCGTATAGGCTTCTGGGGTATCGGCATTGAAGGTATACTGGGTGCGGTAACTGCGCCGCCCCGCACACAAGGCTTTTAAGGCTTTCCCGCGTAGCGGCACCGGAATCACGTAGGCAATCCGATGTCGTCGCAAGAAGCGGAACAGCGCACTACTACAAAAACCTTTGTCCAAATAGGCGCGCCGAATCTGCACGCCGAGGATTTTCGCCCGTAACAGAAGGCGGTTGACCACCTCCACCAAAGTTTCGTGGGCCCAGACAAAGGTGAGTGCGAGTTCATAGCGTGCGTGGTCATGCACCACCGCAAGGGTGGCATAGGTGTGAAAGTGCGTCGTGCCCGCTTTGGCTTTGCTACGGCGCACTTCGTTCGGTTCGTTTTGGGCTTGCCCATGATACGCCACTTCCACCAGATCAATGGCGACATCATAGTGCTTCCACCGGAACTGCTGCCGAAACCGCTGCGGCAATTGAGACAGTAAGCCCTGATTCAATTGCTGTTCCAACGCCACGACACCTGCGTGCGAGTCATCCAGTGCGTCATTCAGATGTTCGCGGACGGTATTCCCAGAGACACTGGCCAGTTCCGTGCAGGCGGCTTCAATGGTGAGACCGTGGACGGAGGCATAGATCAAGATATCCCAAACGGCGGCGTCATCTAAATGACGCCCCTCAATCCCCAAAGGCAACTCGGAATGGACAGGTTTGGTATGTTTGATCTGGCGCTTGTTCATGCGGACCTCCGTCGGTCTTGGTGGATTTATGGAGTATCATGCTATGAATGAGCGCTTTTGTCACCTTTGCCGATTTATCATTTCGTGATGTACTGAATCTGCGAAGACTTGTGGGCAATCAACGCACCCAGCAGTGACAAAGCATTGGGCGGCGCGACCATCTTGCTCAATCCCTCCGCGAGTGACGACACGTTGGGCAAGTCGGAATATCGCACCGATCTGGTGACGCATCAGTCGGGACGTTGTCTCGCGGCGTATTTGTACGCGGGCGCGAGCGCGAATGAATCCACGACCGACGTGGTGTTTGCCGGACACAGTTTGATTGCCGAAAACGGTACGGAACTTGCCATCACTGAACGCTTTCGTTTTGAGACGCAGATGGCGGTGGCGGATATTGACGTGGAGCGATTGGTCAACGAGCGGATAAAGAACACGAGTTTTTCAACGCAGACGCCGACGCGGCGCTATCGTACTATCGAGTTCGAGTTCCCTCCCCTCTATGAGATAACGTCATACGAACTAAAACGCCCGCTGGCGCGCTTGCCATTCGTGCCCGGCGACCCGGAACGGCGCGCGCTGCACTGCCGCGAAATTTTTGGGTTGCAATCCACGGGGCTCGCGAAGCGTTTGAAACATACCGGCATAAAATCAGTGACGATTGGTGTTTCCGGTGGATTGGATTCGACGCTCGCGCTGCTCGTGATCATCAAAGCATTTGACACGCTCGGCTTGGAGCGCCGCGGCATTGTCGCCATTTCGATGCCGGGCTTTGGCACGACGGCGCGCACAAAATCGAATGCCGAACAACTGGCGGCGCAATTGGGCATCACTTTTCGCACCATTCCGATCACGGACGCAGTGCGCCAACATTTTCGCGATATTGGACACGACGAAAATGTGCAAGATGTGACGTACGAAAACGCCCAAGCGCGCGAGCGCACGCAAATTTTAATGGACGTGGCGAATAAAATCGGCGGTCTGGTTGTCGGCACGGGCGATTTGTCCGAGCTCGCGCTGGGTTGGGCGACATACAATGCCGATCACATGTCCATGTACCATGTGAACGCGGGCGTGCCGAAAACGCTGGTGCGTTATTTGGTGGAATGGGTGGCGGAGAGTGAATTTAGCGGCGACATCTCGCGCATCTTGCACGATATTGTCGCGACGCCGATAACGCCGGAACTCTTGCCGCTGGACGCCGAGGGCAAGTTGCGGCAAGATACAGAAACGACGCTCGGTCCGTACGTGTTGCACGATTTCTTTTTGTATTACATGGTGCGGCATCAATTCGCGCCGCGCAAAATCTTTTTTCTCGCACACCAAGCATTTTGCGCGCAAAACGGCGTGGACGAATACGACGATGCGACGCTTTTGAAATGGCTCGGCGTTTTTTACAAACGTTTTTTCTCGCAGCAATTCAAACGCTCGGCGATGCCGGATGGACCGAAAGTGGGGTCGGTCGCCTTGTCGCCGCGCGGGGATTGGCGGATGCCGAGTGATGCGAACGCCGCGTTGTGGTTGGAACAGGTCCGAGTGATGGGGGCAGGGAATCGTTTGGACAGGAACGTTACAGTAGAAATTCCGCGCATATGATCATTTCACGCACTCCTTTACGTATCAGCTTTGCAGGCGGCGGCAGCGATCTCTCGGCATTTTATCGCAGAGAGCAAGGCGCCGTCCTGAGCACCGCGATTGACAAGTACATTTACATTACCCTGAACAAAAAATTTGACAGCAAAATTCGCGCGAGTTATTCCGTCACTGAAATTGTGGAGAATGTGGCTCAAGTCAAACACGAGCTGATCCGCGAGGCGTTAAAGCATGTCGGGATTGAAAATGGAATTGAGATCACATCCATTTCAGATATTCCATCGCAGGGCACGGGTCTTGGCTCGTCGTCCAGTTATACGGTTGGCTTGTTAAATGCATTGCACGCGTACCAGTGGCAATATGTTGGCGCCGACCGGTTGGCGCGTGAGGCGTGCGAGATTGAAATTGACCTTTGTGGCAAAGCCATCGGCAAACAAGATCAGTACATTGCCGCGTTCGGTGGGCTGCAATTCATTCGCTTTAACTCGGACGAAAGCGTCTTTGTAGACCCGGTGATTTGCTCGGTAGCGACGAAACGGCATTTGGAGGAGCGCTTGTTGTTAATGTATACTGGAATAACACGTTCCGCAGAAAGCATCTTGCGTGAGCAGATCCAGAATACACAAACTGACCGCGATAAACATCTGAGTCTGCGTTTGATGGTCGGCTTGGCGCGCGAAATGCAAGAAGCGTTGGCGCGGAATGACGTCGGCTCGTTTGGACAGCTCTTGCACGAGGGCTGGGAACTAAAAAAGAAGATGGCGAATGGGATTACCAATCCGCAGATTGATGCGTGGTATGAACGGGCGCGTCAGCACGGCGCCATCGGAGGAAAAATTACGGGTGCAGGCGGAGGGGGGTTTCTTTTGTTGTACGCCGAACCCACGTGCCACGCTGCAATCATAAACGCATTGCCCGAGCTGTGTCCCGTCCCCTTTGCCTTCGAGCCGCAGGGGAGCAAGATCATTTACGTCGAGGAAAAAATTTGAGGCAAATTGTATGAGTACCGATGTCGCTGCCTCGCGTGCAACGTCATCGCCGCGCCTGATTCTGAAAAATATTGCCTCGTTGAGTGCGAGTGGGATCGTTGAGCGCCTTCTTGCCCTTGTGGCTGGGATTTTTGCGCGACGTGCGCTTGGTCCGACGGCTATCGGTGCTTATAGCTGGGCTGCTGCGGTAGCATCGTATCCGGCGCTATTCGTGAACGGTGGTTTTGGGACCATTGCAAAACGCGACACAGCGCGTGAGCCATCGCAAGCGGTTCAAAGGTGAAACGGCAGGCGGGCACACAACGCAAAAAGAGTCGTCGTCAAACCAAGCCACGTCGGCGGGTGGTGGCATAGTCGCGTGGTCGGATGGTTGGATGGCGGTTCAGTCGCGCTGTCGCCGCGCGGGGACTGGCGAATGCCGAGCGATGCGAGCGCGGCGTTGTGGTTGGAACAAGTGGCGATGCTCACAGGGTCAAGTGGCTCTGTCGCAGAGGGGGAGCGTGGAGGGTTGTCGAGATGACCGAACAGCAAGTGAAACAAATCATCCTACGCGAATTGCCGGCGATTATGCAGAGCGACCGGGAAGTGCGGGAGTTTATCCTACGCCTGTCCCGCGAG
Source organism: Chloroflexota bacterium (assembly GCA_016209205.1). Lineage (GTDB taxonomy): Bacteria > Chloroflexota > Anaerolineae > UBA4142 > SHND01 > SHND01. The sequence goes on along the minus strand of JACQWQ010000233.1, from coordinate 809 downwards.
CAATTTGCCGACAAACAAGAGACCGGCAATCGCTTTGACCGTCTGCTCGACGAATTGCGCCGTGACCGGGAAGAACAAACCCGCAGGTGGGACGAGAATCAGCAGACGATCAACGAGATGCTCGCATCCCTGCAGAAGCACGATCGGAAGTGGGACGAGAATCAGCAGACGATCAATGAGACGCTCAAGTCCATTGAAGCCCTTTCGCACAAGCACGACAGCACGATCGGCGCAATCGGCGCGCGCTGGGGTTTGTATTCTGAGCAATCGTTCCGCAATGCGCTCAAAGGCATCCTGGAAGAGTCCTTTAACGTTCAGGTGATGAACATAAGCGACTATGACGATCAAGGTGAAGTCTTTGGGCGCCCCGATCAGGTCGAACTGGATGTGATCATCAAGGACGGCATGCTCATCCTCTGCGAGACCAAATCCTCGATGAGCAAATCGGATCTGTATACCTTCGAGCGGAAGGTTCGTTTCTATGAAAAACGGCATGGTCGGAAAGCCACGCGGATGCTGGTGATTTCGCCGATGGTGGACCCGCGGGCGCAGGGCGTTGCGGAGAAATTGGGGATTCAGGTTTACAGCGGCGCATACAATGTGGATCCGGCGACGTTTGCACCCGAGCCGGAGGGGGGCGCGTAGCGCCTGCATAACTTTTGAAATGGCGCGGCGTTTTTTACAAACGTTTTTTCTCGCAGCAGTTCAAACGCTCGGCGATGCCGGATGGACCGAAAGTGGGTTCGGTCGCGCTTTCCCCGCGCGGGGATTGGCGGATGCGGAGTGACGCGAGCGCGGCGTTGTGGTTG
>JACQWQ010000022.1:11304-39580 GCA_016209205.1 Chloroflexota bacterium | reverse complement strand
GACGCTCTCACATGAGGCGAGGGGAGTTGGTACCTTACCCCAGACGCTCTCACATGAGGCGAGGGGAGTTGGTACCTTACCCCAGACGCTCTCACATGAGGCGAGGGGAGTTGGTACCTTACCCCAGCCCCTCTCCTACGAGGCGAGGGGAGTTGGTACCTTACCCCAGCCCCTCTCCTACGAGGCGAGGGGAGTTGGTACCTTACCCCAGACGCTCTCACATGAGGCAAGGGGAGTTGGTACTTGAACCCCGGACCTGCGAGGCGAGGGGAGTTGGTACCTTACGCCGAACCATATCCCGCGAGACGGGGAAGTTGGTATCTTACCCTTGATCCCTCTCTTGGGAAGCGTGGGGGACAGGCAACAAAAAAGCGCCAGAATTCGGCGGGCGGTATATTAGCACAGGGCAAAAGTTTGAGCAAATCTATGACCGAACCTTACCTCGGACGCATTGAAGTGGCAACACGCGCCATCGAAAGCATTGCCGGACTCGCCGTGCTGGAAAGTTACGGTGTCGTCGGCATGGCGCCAAAAGACTCGCGCGAGTATGTCGCGGCGCTTTTGCCGCGCGCGAATTTTCGGCGCGGTGTTGACGTTAAATATGTCGAGATGCAAGTCCTGATTGATTTATATGTGATTATCGAGTATGGTACCCGTATCAGTCAGGTCGCCATCGGCATCAAAAATCGCGTAAAATACGTCGTCGAACGCGACACCGGCTTGACCGTCGCCCAAGTCAACGTGCACGTACAGGGCTTGCGCGTGAGCGATGGCGCATAATTCCCAAGACCTGACAGGTTTCCATCGCGAGCGCATGGGGCACCTCACCCGCGATGTATCCAACAGATGTGGCTCGTGGCGCGAATGCTACAAAAACCTGTCAGGTCTGGTTGCTACAAGTTTCAACGGCGCGCGGGCGCAAAAAATACGCTTCGGACAGGATCGCTTTGGAAGCAACTATAACGACCAGACCACCACTCAAGCAAGTGGATGGCAACGACCTCAAAAAAATTTTCGGCGCGGGCGCGGTGTGGCTCGAACGCAACGCGCACTTTGTCAATTCGCTCAACGTGTTTCCCGTACCCGACGGCGACACGGGCACGAACATGCTGCTGACGATGCAGTCGGCGATGCGCGAAGCCAACGCGAATCCGTCGCACCACGCGAGCGAAATTTGCAGCGCGTTATCGCACGGGGCGCTGCTTGGCGCGCGCGGCAATTCGGGGGTCATCCTTTCACAAATCATGCGCGGCTTTGCGCGCGGCGTGGACAAGCGCGAAAAAATTGACGCGGCGCTGTTTGCCGACGCGTTGGTCGAAGCGTCGCGCACGGCGTATAAAGGCGTCGTCAAGCCCGTCGAGGGCACCATCCTGACCGTCATTCGCGAAGCATCCGACCGCGCGGTCATCGCCGCCGCGCAATCGGACGATGTAGATTATGTGTTGGAAAAAACTGTGAACGCCGCGCGCAGCGCCGTCGTGCGCACCCCACAGCTGCTGCCCGTTTTGAAAGAAGCCGGGGTCGTGGACGCGGGCGGCGAGGGGCTTGCCATCCTTTTGGAAGGCGCGCTGAAATATCTCAATGGCGAAACCTTAGAACTGGACGAAACATACGGCCGGCCCCAGCATCTCGAAGCATTGGCGCGCGAAGAGGGCTGGGGGTACGACATCCAATTCCATATTCGCGGCAAGCAGTTGGATGTGGATACTATTCGTGAAACGATTTCGGCAATGGGCGAATCCGCGCTCATTGTCGGCGATGAAATGCTCGTCAAGGTTCACATTCACGCGCCCAATCCCGGAGAGATTATCAAGTATGGGGCAGAGCAAGGCGCGTTGGTCAACATCATCATCGAAAATATGCAGGAGCAATATGTTGACTTTATGGCGGGCAGCACGGCCGATCAACGCGTCGGCGCGGAAAATTTGGGCGCGATCTTGCCGTACGAAAAAGTTCAGATTGCGGCTTCCACCCGCGAAAGCACGGGCATTGCTACCGTCGCCGTCGCGCCGGGGAGCGGACTGCGCCGCATTTTTGAATCCATCGGCGTGAGCGCCATGGTCAACGGCGGACCGACCATGAATCCGAGCGCACAAGATTTACTGGACGCCATCAACCAAGCCAATTCCGACCAGATCATTCTGCTGCCGAACGACAAGAACATTATTCTGGCGGCGAATCAAGCCAAAGAGCTCACGCACAAACACGTTCACGTCATTCCCACGCGCTCCGTGCCGCAGGGACTCGCCGCGCTGCTCGCCTTTAATTATCAAGCGAATCTGGAAACCAACGTCGAAACCATGACGGCGGCATTAAAACGCATCCGCACCGTCGAAATCACTCAAGCGGTGCGCGCCGCCCAGCTGCCCAACATCCGTGTGGAGGAAGGGCAACCGATCGCGCTGCTGGACGGCGAACTGGTCGCCGCACAGGATGATCTGAACGCGCTGCTGTTACAGGTATTGCATCTGGCGGGCACAGCGGACAACGAAATTGTCACTCTCTATTACGGCAGTCAAGTCACCGATGCCGAAGCGGAACAAATGCGTTCGCGCGTCCAGCACGAATTTCCGGGGCAAGAAATCGAAGTGCATTCCGGCGGTCAGCCGTTGTATCCGTATATTATTTCGATAGAATAGCAATGGACGTATGACAAGTGACAAGGGGCGTGCCAAGTAAAACGTCAAACGTGAAACGTCACCCGTCACCCGTCACCCGTCACTCTTCAATGCCTCCAGTCAAAATTATTACTGACAGCACCGCCGAAATCTCGCCGGAACTCGCGGCGTCGCTCGGCATTAACGTGCTGCCCTTGACGATCCAGCTTGGCAACAAGACCTATCGCGAAGGGATCGACCTTACATCCAAAGAATTTTTTACCAAACTCGCGCGCAGTCCCGTTACGCCGGTGCTCAATGCACCGTCGGTCGCGCTGTTCGAACAGACGCTGGACGAGTTGATGAAAGAAACGGATGAAATCGTTGCCATTCTCAACTCGTCGAAATTGTCGAGGACGTACCACAACGCGCAGCGCGCGGCGTCGCCGTTGCTGGGGCGCGCCAAAATTCGCATCATTGACTCGCAGCTCTTGACCACCGGTTTAGGCATGGTCGTCAGCAGCGCGGCGCGCGCGGCGTTGGACGGTGCGGACGTGGAACAAGTGGTACGCCTCGCGCGCGGGCTGATCCCGCGCACTTATATCGCTGCGTTCGCCGACACGTTGGACTATCTCGAACGCAGCGGGCGCATTCGCAAAGCGCAGGCGATTCTCGGCACGATGTTGAATATCAAACCGCTGCTCATTCTCGAAGAAGGCGAAATCGTCGTCCTCGAAAAAGTGCGCACGCGCGCCAAAGCCGTCGAAAAGTTAGTCGAGTTTATTATCGAGTTTACACATATTGAAAAAATGGATGTGCTGCACTCCACTACTCCGGAAGATGTGGCACTCTTGATTGAACAGGTCAACCTTCAACTTCCCAATCTTGACATGAAGGTAGAAATGTACGGTCCCTCCCTCGGCGCCTTTCTTGGCCCCGGCGCGTTGGGGGTAGTTGTTTATGAAGGGATGTAAGTCGCAAGTCACAAGGTACAAGCTACAAGTCTCAAGTCTCAAGGACATTTTTGAATGTAACTTGCAACTCGCGACCTGAAACCTGTAACCTGTAACCTGTGACCTGCAACTTGCAACCTGTGACTCTCTATGGCTCAAGTACGCATCGTTACCGATAGTCTGTCGGATATTCCCGACGACATTGCGCAAGAACTGGACATTATTCGTGTGCCGTGCTATGTCCATTTTGGCGAAGAGAGCTATCGCGACCGCGTGGACATCACGCCCACCGAGTTTTATCAGAAACTGGTGGCAAGCACCGTCGTACCCACAACGTCGCAAGCTTCCCCCGGCACGTTCACGGAAATTTTCAGCAAACTTTCGGATACGACGAATCAAGTTTATTCGATTCATTCCGTGAGAACGCTGACGGGCATGTACAATTCCGCGCGTCTCGCTGCCGAAGCGCTGCGCACCACCGACCCGCTGGGGATGCAAATTCAGGTGGTTGATTCGCATGCCACTTCGATGGGTTTGGGGTGGCTGGCAATCTATGCCGCGCGCGCGGCGCGGTACGGATACGCGTTAGATGAAATCACCGACCTGATCGCCGACGTGATTCCACGCACGCACTGCATTGCTATGCTCGACACGTTGGATTACGCGGTGCGCGGCGGACGGCTCGGCAAAGGCGCGGCGGTCGTCGGCAGTTTGCTGAATGTCAAGCCGATCATTTCGCTCGTGAGCGGCGAAGTTTTGCTCGTAGAAAAAATTCGCACGCAAAAACGTGCAGTGGAACGCATCGCCGACATCGTGTTGGGTTCGGGTCCGATTCAAGAACTGGCAATCATTCATGCCGCCGCGCCGGACATGGCCGAAGCACTGCGCAAACATTTCGCCGAAACGTGGTTCGAAGAGCAGATCATGGTTTGCGAGACCGGCCCCGTCATCGGCGCGCACACCGGACCCGGCGCGGTCGGCGTCGCATGGATTAACGGCAAGTTCTGATCAGAAATCTTTTTCTCCGTTCAAGGCGAACGGCACGCGCATGTCGAATTTTAACGAACTGGCCAAAGTTCTCGCACACGAACAAAGCAAAGGTTTCGCAAACAAGAGCGCCGTAGGCGGGATTGAAACGTATGTCGAAAATTGGGCGAAACGCACGCGCACGTCCGAAAACGCGGCGGTCGTCGAGCAAATTCTCGATGCGCTCAAAGGTTACGCGCAAGCGGATTCTGCCCAGCGCAAGGACATGATTCAACGCGCGGTGAATGCCGCGCGTACAAGAGACGTCAAACCTGCGCGCCCCGCTCCGCCGCTCCGTCCCAAAGCCGCGTCCCAACCGGCAAACCACGCGGCGCAGCCGCCATCCGCACCACCCCATCGCGCTTCTGCGACACAGAAAAAGGCGCCTCTTCCCGCGCCCATCGAACTGCGCGACGACGCGGCGCTGCTCCCCCCTCCCGAACCGATTCCCGACGACGGAGAGGGCGACGCGCCAGTATCGCGCGGCGCGCTGCCGCCGCGCCTCGATTTCGGGCTTGATGCGCCGATCACGCGTTTGCACGGCATCGGCAAAGCCAAAGAGCATCAACTCGCGCGCTTGGGCATTGCGACCGTCCACGACCTGTTGTATCACTTTCCGCGCGCCTATCGGCCCGTCAAAAAAATCAGCGAGTTGATGTACGGCGACGAAGCAACCATCGTCGCCCAAGTCTCGCACATTAACGAGTACAAAACGCGCAACGGCTTTCACATCATTGACCTGGTGTTGATAGATGCGACGGGCGGCATCACCGCGAAATTTTTCAATCAGCCGTGGATCGCCAGGAATTTGCGCGCGCGGCAGTACGTGGTCGCGAGCGGCAAAGTGGACCGCGACTTGAACAAGCTGTCCTTCAAGTCGCCCGAAATCGAACCGCTGACCAAAGAACTCCAGCGCTTGCTCGATTCTGCGCGCGTGTATCCGGTCTATCCCTTGACCGAGGGCGTCAAAGCCAATTGGTTGCGCAAAACCGTGCGTGATGTCGTAAATTATTGGGCGGACAAAGTCGTCGAGCCGCTGCCCGCGTCCGTTCGACACGACGCGCGGCTGATGCCGTTGCCCAACGCGCTGCGCGAAATTCATTTCCCGACTTCGATGCAGAGCATGGCTTGGGCGCGGCATCGCTTTGCATTTGAAGAGCTGCTTTATATTCAACTGGGTGTATTGCAGCAACGCCGCCGTTGGCTTCAGGATCCGGTAAAACCATTGTCCATTCCGCCGAATTTTTTAGAGCAATTTGAAAACGGACTGCCGTACGCGTTGACCGGCGCACAGCGGCGCACCATCGGCGAAATTTTCAAGGATATTCAAACCACCGCGCCGATGAGCCGTCTGCTGCAAGGCGATGTCGGCGCGGGCAAGACGGTGGTGGCGATGGCGGCGCTGCTCGTCGCGAACCTAAATCAATCGCAAGCAGTACTCATGGCGCCCACCGAAATTTTGGCGGAACAGCACTTTAACACCGTCCAGAAAATTCTGCCGACGTTAGCCGAGAAAATCGGGGTCCAGCCGCGCGTGGGTTTACTCGTCGGCAGCATGAAATTGCGCGACAAGCAGCAAGCGCATCAGGACATTGCCGAAGGTAAGATTGACATTGCCATCGGCACGCACGCATTGATTCAAGAAGCGGTCAATTTTCCGAATGTGACGCTCGCGGTGATTGACGAACAACATCGCTTTGGCGTAAACCAGCGCGCGGCGCTGCGCCAAAAAGGATATAATCCGCACATCCTCGTCATGTCCGCGACGCCCATTCCGCGTACGCTCGCGCTGACCGTGTACGGCGATCTCGATCTTTCGATTCTCGACGAACTGCCGCCGGGGCGCACGGCGATCATGACGAAATGGCTCGAACCGAAAGAACGCGAGCGCGCGTATTCCTTCCTGCGCAAGCAGATCAACGAAGGACGCCAGGCGTTCGTGATTTGCCCGCTGATTGAGGAATCGGAGACGATTGACGCCAAGGCGGCGGTCGAAGAATACGAAACTCTGCGCACGCAAATTTTTCCTGACCTGCGCGTGGGGCTGGTGCACGGCAAACTGCGGCCGGCGGAAAAGGACGCGGTGATGAACGAGTTTCGCGAGCACCAGATAGACATTCTCGTCGCGACGTCGGTGGTCGAAGTTGGGATTGACGTGCCTAACGCGACGGTGATGTTGATCGAAGGCGCGGACCGTTTCGGTCTCGCGCAGTTGCACCAATTTCGCGGGCGCGTTGGACGCGGCGCGCATCAAGCGTACTGTATGCTGCTGGCAGAGCAATCCGGCTCGACGAGCGACGAACGCCTCAAAGTGATCGAAGCAACGCAAGACGGTTTCAAGCTCGCGGAAGCGGATTTGTTGATGCGCGGTCCCGGCGAATTTTTCGGCACGAAACAATCGGGCTTGCCCGACTTGCGTGTAGCGCAATTGACGGATGTAAAATTACTGGAGCAAGCGCGCAAGATGGCGCAAGATATTTTCGCGCGCGACCCGGAGCTGCAGGAACAGGAAAACCAGTTGTTGAAAAAAGGGATGCGTGATTTTTGGAAGGGTGAAGGAGATTTGAGCTGAGTAGACAAGTGAGGTGAGAGTATGAGTCCGCAAGAGCAAGAAGAATCCTTTCCGGCAAGCGACCCGCCCGGATGGATTTCGGTGGAGAGCACATAGACTTGAGGCAAGCACAATGAAGGTCAAGCAACAGCCGAAAAGAAAAAAGAACACGCGCCGCCGCATCGCGCGGGTAATCGCCAAATTCAAGATGGGCGAAGAACCGAACGATTTCGCGTATTGGCAAACGCGTCCATACAGCGAACGCATTTCAGCTCTTGAGGAACTGCGCCACGCGTACATGATCTGGAAATATGGATCTATCCCAAGATTTCAAAGAGTTTATCGCGTTGTTAAACAAAAATAGAGTCCGCTATCTCGTCATCGGCGGCTACGCGGTCACAGTGCATGGCTACCCGCGCTACACCAAAGACCTCGACGTTTGGGTGGAGGCAGTACCTGAAAACGCCAAGCGCGTGGTCAAGGTCCTACGCGAATTCGGTTTCGGCTCGCTCGATTTGCAAGAGGATGATTTCACAAAATCCGATCATATTGTCCAGCTGGGCTATCCGCCTAATCGAATTGACATATTGACAACACCCGCAGCACTGAATTTCGAGACATGCTACGCGGCGCGCAAGCGAATCGAGCTGAGTGGAGTCATGGTTAATTTCATTGACCTTGAAAATCTGAAACGAAACAAAGCGGCGGCAGGGCGCACTCAAGACCGCTTGGATTTGGAAAATCTTGAGCGCAAATCTGCGCCTGAAACCAGTCAGCGCACGACACGAAAAAAAGAATCCAAAATCAAAAGCCCCAAATCATAAATCACCTATGACCATTGCCATCTATCCCGGTTCGTTCGACCCGATTCACAACGGGCACATTGACATTGCGCGCCGCGCGGCCCGCCTCTTCGACAAGGTGATTTGGGCAGCATACGACCGCCCGCTCAAGAATTTATTGTTCTCGGAGCAAGAGCGTCTCGAATTCATGCGTCAGGCAGTCGGCGATGTGTCCAATATCGAGGTCTGTTCCTATCACGGCTTGACCGTCGGCTTTGCGCGCCAGATCGGCGCGCGCGCAATCGTGCGCGGCTTGCGCGTGACGTATGACTTTGAAATCGAATATCAAATGGCGCTGACCAACGCGCAGCAAGCGCCCGAAATTGATACGGTGTGCTTGATGACCAGCATGCGCTATGCGTTTGTCAGTTCCAGCATTCTCAAAGAGGTCGCGCTGGCGGGCGGAGACATTTCCGAAATGGTCCCGCCGTTCGTCGCGACGCGGCTCAAACAGCGCATCGCGCAGCTCGGCGATGACCGCACGGAAAAAGTAAAGCTGGTGTCGCTTCAAGAATAGCGCGCGCGTTCACGGTAACGAAACCATATCGAACTGGATGGAATATAGCGTCTCATTGGGAGCATAAGGATCGTGCTAGATTTGGTTGCCCCAGCCAAACCCGCGCCGCACAGAGAACATGCGGCATTGGATGAAATCGAACAGCTGGACAAACGCTTGATGCAGCACTTCAAATCCAAGTTTATTGTCCAGTCCTCCCTTACGCGCCCGTTGGTCAGTTTCCAAGCGAACAAGACACGTCCCGTCTATCGCTGGTACAAATACAAGGAAGCATTCTCGGCTTCACTGGTCGAACATTTCTTTCACAAGTCTGGCATCACACAAGGTCTCATCCTGGACCCTTTTGCCGGAAGCGGAACAACTTTGTTCGCCGCAAGCGCACTGGGACTCGACGCAGATGGCATCGAACTGTTACCTATCGGACAGCAAATCATAGCCACCAAAATGCTGCTTGATTCGGAATTTACATCTGCGGATTCGCCGCTTGCCAGCAAGAGAATATCCGCGTCCAAGCGGTATTGCGTTTTGCTTTGCTTTGCGTTCTCGAGTCGATCAGCTTTACGCGCAAGGACGGGCAATATCTGCGGTGGGACTATCGCGCCGGGCGGAGTTGGGGCAAGAAACCATTTGATAAGGGCGAAATCTTACATTTTGGGCAAGCCATCCCCGAAAAAATCAACGAAATCATTGCCGACCTTTCTATCGTTGCACAACCGAGTTTGTTCCCAACAGAAAAGAATCAGGGCGCAATTCGATTGCATAATGGCTCGTGTCTTGAAGTCTTGCCGCGATTATTCGATGACACGTACGATGCAATCATGACTTCGCCGCCGTACTGCAATCGCTACGATTACACTCGCACGTATGCGTTGGAGCTGGCGCTGCTAGGCGCGGATGAGCAAGGACTCTTGAAACTCCGTCAAGAAATGCTCAGCTGTACTGTGGAAAATCGCGCCAAGGATTTGCTAAAGATCAATCCGCACTGGGAAACGGCAATCACAGTCGCCGACGCGCAAGAACTTTTGCAAGCTATCTTGAAATACTTGGAGAACCTAAAAGCGGAGGGAGCACTGAACAACACCGGCATTCCGCGCATGGTCAGAGGTTATTTCTATGAGATGGCTTGTGTCATTGCAGAATGCTCCCGCGTCCTCAAACCCAATGCGCTGCTCTTTATGGTCAATGATAACGTGCGGTACGCCGGAGCAAGCATTTCGGTGGACATGATTCTTTCCGCGTTTGCCGAACAACTTGGCTTGAATGTGGAGAACATTTTGGTGTTGCCAAACGGTAAAGGCAATAGCAGCCAGCAGATGGGCGAGCACGGGCGCGAGGCATTGCGCAAGTGCGTGTACGTTTGGAGAAAGACATGAGACCCAAAGTTGCGCGCGCTTATAGAAGCCATCTTCGATCCGGTGATGATCTCGTAACAACTTACGAAGCGACGCGCGCAGGTTTTGTCTCTTTGGCATTGGAAAAGAATCGGCGCGCCACGCCGTATGTTGCGGAAGCCCGCGCGCTGCAAACGGCTGCGTCTATTGCTAAACACCCATCTGACTTGATGAAAATTTCCGGCATCGAAGCGGGCTTGCTGACGGCAGCGGGTTTGTCGGACAAGGCGCTTGTGCATTTGTTACCTGTCAGGTTCGGAGACATCGTGCCCATTTTCAGACGGGTAGCCAAGGGCGTCTACGGTCGCCTTGAGCTATCTACGGGCGTCTAAGGTCAGAGGAAATGTGCACGATGTCGTTGGACTCGACAGTTACCCAAAGACAAAACGGAAGCCATCGGAGGGTTGATCACGAAATTCCTTGAACCCGCCGGAAGCATGTTTGTCGAGGAATTGGTTTTTCGCTTTCTCCTCACGCGCGGCGATGCGCTTGGCGGTTCGATGCGCAACGTCGGCGGCGCACTGGCGCAGCGCAAATTAACGCGTACGATTATTTCGACGCTGACGATTGCGGGCATTGGCTATGCTTGGCAACATTCTAAAACACGCCAGTGGACGGAAATGACCGACGATGATTCGGACATCGAGTTGTATTTGCGCGGCTTGAGTTGGACAAGCCAAAAGGTCAAGCGCACTCTGATTTACAATTTGACGGTTCCGCTCGTCAAAAACAATATAGACCTGTGTCTGTTCAAGCTCACGCCTGCTCAAGTCGAAACAACCAGATACGCCAACCCTAAATCGTACATTGCGTTGGGCGAATTGAAAGGCGGCATAGACCCTGCAGGCGCCGATGAACATTGGAAAACTGCGCGCACCGCGTTGCAGCGCATTCACGATGCTTTTTCTCGAGCAGGTGCATCGCCACACACGTTTTTCGTAGGTGCGGCAATTGAAAAAAAGATGGCAAGCGAGATTTGGAGTCAATTGGAAAGCGGTATGCTCAGTAACGCCGCGAATTTGAATGTAGAGAATCAAGTTGCGTCAATTTCGGGTTGGCTCTGCAATTTGTAACCAAACAAAGAGAGAGCCAATGTGCGATTGTCTTTGCGCGCGTTTTGTAGTAGTATCACGCGCACACCTTCAACCACACTCGCGCGCGAGCGCAGTGCCGAAAGGGGTTGATCACCATAGATATTCTGTATTTGGTAGATCGGCTCGAAGCCGCCATCAACAAGGGTACGGCAGTGCCCTTTAGCAACAAGCGCATGATTGACGAGGACGAGTGCCTCGACATTATTGATCAGTTACGCATTGCCGTCCCGGAAGAAATCAAGCAATCGCGTCGCGTCACGCAGGAAAAAGACCGCATCCTCGCGCAAGCCAAAGAAGAAGCGGAGCGCATTGTGCAGTTGGCGCGGGAGGAAGCCGTCCATCAGGCAGACCAAAGCGAGGTCGCCAGGACCGCGCAAACACGCGCGCAGGGTTTATTAGCGCAAGCCGACGCCGAGGCGAAAAGCACGCGCGCCGGCGCGGATGAATACGCGCACCAAGTCCTGACCGATTTGCAGCAGCGGCTCGACGAACTAACGGCGCGCGTGGCAACCTTGCAGGGCACCGTACACAACGGCTTGCGCATGTTGAACGACAAGCGCGGCGGAATGGGTGGAAATCTGCCCCCCCCCCCACCAACGGGTCCCGTCTCGAGCTAACTCAACCGGGTTCGTATCGCAGACAGCACAAGACCCCAAGTGTTTTTCAACGGGACTGCGAATCGAGTCGCGCAGCGCGAATAAAACACTTGGGGTCTTTGGCGCTTGGCGAAAATTGACGGGATTGCTCAATCGGCTATAATGACGGGCGTTTTCAACAGCGTCCTGCCCAAGCCAGCGCGTCTTGCGCTGGCTTTCGTATGCGCTTGGCGGATGCACGCGCAGCACCGGAAAGGGTGTGTCGAGTCGCGTGGGGCAGATGATGAGTGATGCGTTACAATGTTTCACAATTGCTGAAAGGTCATGTCGGGGAAACGCGCCATTACCAATTGCAAGATGCGATTCCCGACCTCGATCCGGCAATCAAGCCCCTGACCGATCTAGTCGGCGTCGTGGATTTGATTCACACGAATGAAGGCATTCTGGTCCGCGCCAATTTGCGCACGACTATTGAATTGACGTGCAGCCGCTGCCTGACCGAGTTTGCATACCCGGTCCACTTTCAGGTGGATGAAGAATTTCATCCGACGATTGACATTGTGACCGGCGCGCGTTTGCCGCAGCCCGAAGACGCGGACCAAGCCACGCAAATAGACATTCATCATCTGCTCGATTTGACCGAAATCGTACGGCAGGGATTGACCCTCACGCTTCCGATGGCGCCGCTGTGCCGCAACAATTGTCGCGGGCTTTGTCCCAACTGCGGCAAGAATTGGAACGAAGGGCCGTGCGATTGCAAAACCGAAAGCTTGGACCCGCGTCTCGCCGCATTGAAAAATCTACTGGATGAACCGGACCGAGATAATTAAGGAGAAAGAAGATGCCGCCACTTCCAAAACGGAAACTTTCCAAAGGACGCCGCGACCGCCGCCGCAGCCATCTCGCACTCACGGCGCAAAATCTCAAGGAATGTCCCAACTGCCACAACTTGTATGTTCCGCATCACGTGTGCCCCCATTGCGGATATTACAACGGGACTGAAGTCTTTGCGGTCAAAAAAAGCAAAAAAGCCAAATGAACCATTGAGGATACGATTGGAGGTCTGGCCAAGCTGTGCGCGGTGTGCGCTCACCAGACCTTTTCTTTTGTACCAAAACCGTTGCCAAAAACCCGTTCTCTTGCGTTCGTGTAAATTGAGTGCGAAAATGTATTAGGCAACAGGTAGTTGCACATTTCGACCTGCTTGAGTCGAGATTTCTGGCGTGAAATGGCTACCTCAAATCTACGCGTCAGTGTGCAACATGGGACTGCCTAATACAAAATTGAGTGCGAAAATCATAGTGAGCGTCTCAAGTCACTGCGAGGAGTGTTCTGTGCGACAAAGCAGTCTCAAAATGCGGAGATTGCTTCGTGCGACAAATGAAGTGTGATTTTTCGCCTGCATAGCAGGCAGGAAAAATCCACACTTCACGTCGCGCTGCTCAGAACTTGTCATGTCGAAGGGACTGAGACATCTCGCTCCGCTCGATGTGACAGTTCTTGGATCACACAGCCCATGCGGGCTGACCATCTCGCAATGACAGTTTTAAGACAGTCTCATAGCGAAAACGGGTTTTTGACCAGCGTGGGGGAAGGTTGTTTCGTTCGCGGACATTTGGTATAAAATAGGATCAGCATGATCAACGCATGGATTTTCCCCGGACAGGGTTCACAATTTGTCGGCATGGCGCGCGACCTATACGAAAAATTTTCTAGCGCGCGTACCGTGATCGAAGCGGCGGATGCCGTACTCGGCGCGCCGCTCTCGAAACTGATGTTCGAGGGACCGGAAGCCGCGCTCACGGACACGCTCAACGCGCAGCCCGCTTTGCTCGCGCACAGCATCGCCGCGCTCGCCGCGCTGCAACAAGCCAGCAATTACGCGCTCGCCGAACCGGTGTTGTGCGCGGGACACAGTCTCGGCGAATATTCCGCGCTCGTCGCCGCGGGCGCGCTCGATTTTGCGGACGGCGTCAAATTGGTACGCGCGCGCGGCGCGGCAATGAAACGCGCGGGGGAACTGCGCCCCGGCGCGATGGCGGCAATCCTCGGTCTGGACGACGCGAAATTATTGGAAGTGTGTCACGCGGCAGGCGCGGTTCAGGTCGCGAATTTCAATGCACCCGGGCAAATCGTCCTGTCGGGCGAACGCGACGCGTTGGAACGCGCGGTGGAGCTTGCGAAAAAGGCAGGCGCGAAACGCGCGATCGTGCTCGCCGTCAGCATCGCCTCCCATTCGGAATTGATGCGCCCGGCGGTGGAAGAATATCGCGCCGCCGTGATGAATACGCCGCTGCGGATGCCACGCGTGCCGGTCGTCTCCAACGTGACCGCGCAGCCAATGGCTGATGTGGATGCCATGCGCGCGGAAATGTTGGCGCAGTTGACCTCGTCGGTGCAATGGGTCAAGAGCGTTGCCTTGATGGAAGCACAAGGCGTCACCGAATTCTTGGAAATCGGTCCGAAAGATGTGCTGACGGGGCTGAACAAACGCATCGCGAAATCGGCAGGAACGCGACCGCTCGGCACTGTAGAGCAGATTGAAAAATTCCTCGCAGGAGCAGCGCAATGATTGATCTGACCGGTAAAGTCGCACTCGTCACGGGCGCGTCGCGCGGCATCGGACGCGCGGTGGCATTGCGTTTGGCGGGTTTGGGCGCCAAGGTCGTCGTCAATTTCAACAAGAACGCTGATGCGGCGAATCAAGTCGTCCAAGCCATCCAACAAAGCGGCGGCACCGCCATTGCCGTGCAGGGTGACGTGAGCAAATTCGATCAAGCAACGGCGGTGGTCAAAGCCACGCTGGACGCGTTTGGGCGTCTCGACATTTTGGTGAATAATGCAGGCACGACGCGCGACAATTTGCTCGCCTTGATGAAAGAAGAAGATTTCGATTATATTATTGCCAACGACTTGAAAAGCGTGTTCAATTGCTCCAAAGCCGCACTGCGTCAAATGATGAAACAACGCTACGGGCGCATTGTCAACATGACGTCGGTCGCAGGCATCGTCGGCAATCCGGGCCAGACCAATTATTCTGCGGCGAAAGCAGGCATCATCGGTTTCACCAAAGCGATGGCAAAAGAATACGCATCGAAAGGCATTGCGGTGAACGCGGTCGCGCCCGGTTATATTCCAACCGATTTGACGGATGCGCTGCCGCAAGAGGTCAAAGACAATATCGTTAAATTTGTCGCGCTCCAACGTTTCGGCACCGTAGACGAAGTCGCCGACGCGGTGGCATTTCTCGCTTCCGACCGCGCGAGATATATTACGGGACAAACGTTGGCAGTGGATGGGGGAATGGTCTAAATTGGAGATTGGAGATTGGAAGTTGGAAATTGGAAACGCTTCCAACTTCCAATTTCCAACTTCCAGCAGTTATGGATGAAACCACCGGCGCGGTCATCATTGCACCGCAAGTGATTACGACCGTCGTGCGCCAAGTGGCGGAAGCGACGCCGGGCGTGGCGCGTCTAGCGAACAGTTTTTCGGGGCGCATGAGTCGCGTCTTTCGCGGCAGTCGTTCCGCCAGCGGGGTAGATGTTCAAGTCGAAGACGGCGCGGTGACGATTGACGTGTACGTCGTCGCCATGCCCAACACTGCGCTCTTGCCGTTGGGGCAGACCTTGCAGCACGAAATTCATCGCGCGATTTCGGACGTGGTGGGAATGCCCGTGCGCATGGTGAATATCCATTTCGCGGATGTACAAGACCTGTTCGACAGTCCCGCGCCCACAACCTGAGAATGGTTTTTTGCAGCTGCGGTGATTGTGACATTGCAGCGGCATCGTATTTGATTTGAGTAATGGTGCTATGAAGGTTCGTCGTAAAGCCCGCGCGCTGGCGCTCCAAGTTTTGTTCGAAGTAGATTCGGTGGGACATCCACTGGACGTTGCTTTACCGCGTCGCATCGAAGCCGCGCGCGAAGAAGACCTTGCCGCGAACCATGAGCCACTGCCGCCGGAGGGCGAAGCATTTGCCCAAACACTGGTGCACGGCGTCGTAAACAACCAAGCGGAATTGGATCGCCTAATTGCCAAGTATGCGCCCGAATATCCGGTGGATCAACTCGCCATCGTAGACCGAAACGTTTTACGGCTCGCCTTGTTTGAATTAAGAGAACTGGGCGATGTGCCCGTCAAAGTGGCGATCAACGAAGCGGTGGAATTGGCGAAATTGTACGGCAGCGACAGCGCCCCGCGTTTCGTGAACGGCGTTTTGGGCGCGTACATTGCGGGGCGCCCGGTACTGGCAAAGCGAGGCGCGTGATGAATTTGTTTGGCGTGGGACCGACGGAAATCTTTGTCATCCTCATCGTGATTCTCGTTCTGTTCGGTCCGGATAAATTACCGGAAATCGCAAAAAGAATCGGCGGTGCGTCGCGCGAGATTCGCGACAATCTGGATTCGATGAATGAACAAATGAACAGCGCGCTGCAAACATCTGTGGATTTGGAAAACGCGCAAATGCTCAAACCCGCCGCGCCGCCGGTCGTGGATTCGACCGCGCAACCGGTCGAGTCCAAACCGGCAGAAACCATCGCCCCACCCGCAAGCCCGGATTCATCATCCTCGCCGCAAACCTAGAGCGGATTCCAGTCTGATTGGTGGGCAGACCTTTCGGGTTTTCGGAAACCCGAAAGGTCTTTTGCCCACATACGAATCAGGAATCCGCTCTAAACCCGGTTATGCCCGAAATCCTCTCTATCCTATTCTTGGCGCTGGTCGCGCTGCTTGTGATTGGACCCCGCCGCTTGCCCGCAAGCATGGAAGCGTTGTGGCTCGCGCTCTCGGATTTTCGACGCGTGCAAAATGGGCAGCCGCCGCTGGGTTCGCTCTACAACGCGCGCCGGTATTGGATCAGCACCAAGAACAACATCTATGCGGGCATCCAAATTCTGTACCAAGTCACGGCGCACCTGGAAGAGCTGCGCCGACGGATTCTTTTTGTACTGGTTGCGTTTGGCATCGGTTTCGGTTTGGCGTTCGGCTTCGCGCAGCCGCTGTTGGCTTATATCATTCGCCCCGTGCGCATCATCGCGCCTACGACGCAGACAAACGTCCCCGTCAGCAATTACATCCTCACGCAAGATGTTCAAATTAATACTACCGTCATCACGGCAACGGGTCCGGTGAGTGGAACGCTAACCATTCCGCGCGGCACGCTGCTGCCGGTGTCCCTGGCCAATACAACGCCAGTCGTCCTGAAACCGACCGAATTGTTTACGACGTACGTGCAGATCGCGCTCATTACCGGTTTCGCAACGGCGCTGCCCATGATCCTGCTCCAAGTCCTTTTGTTCTTGCGCGGTCCGAAATACGCGGTCGCCGCCATGAACGCAAGACAGTGGAACGAAGCCAAAGCGAAATATTCGCCGGAAGAACTCAAGGAGGCCGAACAACAACGCGCGGATGTGTACGAAGGGCTTACGGCGCGTGAAATTCGCCCGCTGTATGTTTTGCTGCCCATCGCCTTGATCTTGTTTGTCGGCGGCGTCTTGTTCACTTATTTTTTGATTTTGCCCAACGCGCTGGACTTTTTGTTTTCCTTGGGCGGCGATCTAGTTCAACCGCTGCCCGCGCTGGAACAGTACATTGATTTTGCCTTGGCTCTGATTTTTTGGGTGGGCTTGGCATTCGAGCTGCCGCTGGTCATGTTCTTTTTGGCGCGCTTTAATATCGTCACAGCGCGTCAATTCGCGCAGCAGTGGCGTTATGCGGTTGTCGTGATCGCGGCGGCTGCCGCTGTGATTACGCCGACGATTGACATTTTCAACATGACTCTGGTCGCGCTGCCAATGCTCGGTCTCTATGTTCTGGGCATCGGCTTTGCCTGGGTCGCGCGCCCCAACGCGAAAACGACGGCAAAACAAATTCCCGCCAAGACAAATTCTTGAGAGTTCCCTAACTCGGACAGGCCGAAACCAAAGCAGGAAACCGCGAATCCTTCAATGCTTCAGGACAGGTCTACACCAATCTACGCGAATCAGTACAAAAAAAATTAGCGCAGATTCGCGTAGATTCGCGGTGGGAAAAACTTTTCAGGAGGTCAATGATGACCCGAGACCGTGTACTGATCATGGGCGCCGCCGGGCGCGATTTTCACAATTTCAATACGTACTTTCGCACGCGACCCGAATACCAAGTGGTCGCCTTTACCGCGACGCAGATTCCCAATATCGAAGGGCGCGTCTATCCCGCCGCACTCGCGGGCGAACTTTACCCGGACGGGATTCCCATTTTTCCCGAAGCGGAACTGGAACAGCTCATCCGGCAATTGCACGTGAATCAAGTTATCTTTTCGTACAGCGATATTTCACACGCGTACGTAATGCATCGCGCGTCGCTCGTCCAAGCCGCAGGCGCGGATTTTCGCTTGCTCGGTCCGGCGGCGACGATGGTGAAATCGTCCAAGCCGGTGATTGCCGTGTGCGCCGTACGCACCGGTTCCGGCAAATCACAAACCACACGCGCCGTCGTCGCCGCGCTCAAAGACATGGGCATGCGCGTCGTCGTCGTGCGTCATCCGATGCCGTACGGCGATTTGGTCAAACAGGCGGTGCAGCGTTTTGAAACGTACGACGATCTGGCAAAACATGCCGTGACGATTGAAGAACGCGAAGAATACGAACCACATCTCGCGCGCGGCACCGTCGTGTATGCCGGCGTGGACTATGAAAAGATTTTGCGCGCGGCAGAGCAAGAAGCGGATGTCGTGCTGTGGGACGGCGGCAATAACGATTACGCCTTTTACAAACCCGATTTGTACATCACCGTCGTGGATCCGCATCGCCCCGGACACGAATTGGCGTATTACCCCGGCGAAACAAATTTGCGCCTCGCCGACGTGGTGGTGATTAACAAGATTGACACCGCGCATCCGGCGGACGTGGAGAAGGTGCGCCAGAGCATTCGCGAGACCAACCCACGCGCGATAGTCGTGGATGGCGCATCGCCGATTTTTGTCGAGAACCCCGACGCGATTCGCGGCAAGCGCGTGCTCGTGGTCGAAGATGGTCCAACGCTCACGCACGGCGAAATGGCGTACGGCGCGGGCGTGGTCGCCGCGCGGCGTTTTGGCGCGGCGGAAATCGTTGACCCCCGTCCGTTTGCCGTGCGCACGATTGCGGAAACGTACAAAAAATATCCGACCACCGGCGCGGTGCTGCCCGCGATGGGCTATGGGCAAGCCCAGACGCGCGATTTGGAAGAAACTATCAACCGCGCGGACGTGGATTATGTTTTGATCGCGACGCCGATTGATTTGCGCCGTCTCATTCACATCAAACACCCCGCTGACCGCGTGCGCTATGAATTGCAGGAAATCGGGCAACCAACGCTCGGTGAAATTTTGCGACAAAAATTCGGTTAGACCGGGGCAACCACAAGCGCCGTCCTTTGGCGCAGATTGCCCCTACAACCCAAACAGCGAATAGGGATTTGCCCTAAATGGAGGCGCTACAATGAATTCCCGTCTCGTGCGTTTTCTCGTTTTTTGGAATGTGGCATCGAGTGTGCTGCTGCTGGTCGCGATTGCGATGTATGCCAGCGCCGCGCAAGCTGCTAACGATCCGCCCGTACGCGCGTTTACCGCTTCGACTGCACACGTCGGCAGTGCACGCGGCGGCGCGACGATGAATCCGATTGAAGTGAGTCGTCGCGATGTGTGGACACAGCTGCTCAAAGTAAGTGTAAATCTCAGCGACAATCACAACCACGAATGCACCGCGATCGTGAGTTCGCACGCGTACAACTATCCCGGCAACTCGGAAGACAATACGAATTTGTCTTGACGCTGGACGATAGGAACCCAACCACCGCGTATCCTACGCACCGCGAACTGGATTTTGACAACGGGCGCGTTATCACCGACCACGACGACAGCGAAGTCTCTGCGACTGCCGTTTTCCACGCGACGAATGAACCGCACACGTTTTATTGGCTGGCGCGCAAAATTTCCGAAAACGCCAGCCCGCCCTCCAAAATGACGATTCCCCCTTCGACGATGAGTATTATTTGCGTCAAGAATTTGCAACAGTGATGCACACAAAAACTGCAAGAGGTTTGCTCTTGCAGTTTTTTTATTGTTTGGACAAATCGTTGGAACAGCGTGGGGAAATGTTTGGGACAGCAGTTGCACTGCTGTTCCCCAACGGGAATTTTTGTTGGAACAGCAGTTGAACTGCTGTTCCGCAACGGGTTCGGAGTTGAACTCCCTTAGCTCAGGTAGGTCGCTGCACGAGCGTGACCTTGACTTGAATCATTTTCCGCCCGCGCTCTAGCGTGAGCGTGATTGTGTCGCCGACATGATATTTGAACAAGATCGAACGTAGTGAATTATTTTCGTCAAGCTTTTCATTATTGATCGCGGTCACCACATCCTGGGGCTGTATCCCGGCTTGTGACGCCGGACTGTTCGGCGTGATCGTTGTGATGATGACGCCGCTTTTTGAAGCGAGATTCATTTCCGCAGCGATTTGCGGCGTGACTTCGGTGTACGAAATGCCGATAAAAGGATATTCGATGCGCCCGCGCGCGATCAGTTGTTCCGCCACCGAGCGCACCGTATTCGAGGGAACGGCAAAACCCAGCCCTTCGGCTTGCGCGCCGCTGGGTGTATCGCGCACGACCAAGGTGTTGATGCCGATGATTTGCCCCGCGAGATTGATCAAGGGTCCCCCCGAATTGCCGTGATTGATCGCGGCATCGGTTTGCACCAAACCATCTTGCGTCGTACCTTGCACCCTACGATTGAGACCGCTCACTACGCCGACTGTAACCGAACCGCGATAATTGCCGAGGGGGCTGCCGATGGCGATCACCCACTCGCCCAATTGCAGCGCGCTCGAATCGCCGAACGAGGCGACGGCGGGCACGTTACCATTCACTTTGAGCACCGCAATATCAGTGATGGGGTCCGCGCCGACGACCTTGGCTTCGACGCGTGTGCCGTCGTTATAAATCACCGCAACGCTGTTGGCGCCTTCGATGACGTGATTGTTAGTAACGACATGTCCCTCTTGAGAAATGATCACCCCGGAACCGGAGGCTTCGGATTGCCCGGTCCGCGAGCCAAAGGACGAGCCGCCGAGATTGGACACCACCGTAACCACGGCGGGTTCGACTTTTCGTACGACCTCGACCACTTCCGACGCGGCATTGACGGTCAGGTTTTGCACGACCGGCGGCTGCGCGGGGGAAACCGCTTTGATTTCTTGGGGGACGGGCGCGACGACCGGCGCAGCAGAATTGCGCGCCACATACATGCCTACCAAACCACCCATGACGCCGCCGCCCACGACGCCGAGCAAGATTCCCAAAACGACGATGATTACAATCCAACCGGATGAACGCGACATATTTGATACCCTCCTAAAATCCACACACCGAAATTATTTCATTCGGACGTTAAGCCCAGCTTAAGCTGACCTAAGACCAATACGGTTTAGATAAGCCGTGACCCAAGACCTTTCAGGTTTCTCGCGATGTAACCATCGCACAAACCACGAAAGGTCTCTGCGAGGATCCTTAACTAAACCGTATTGGACCTAAGACCTCTCGGCTCTGGGTCACTCCGGTAAACGTTTCGCCAGCTCGTCCAACGTATCGCCGTACGAAATGCGAATGCGCGGCAGCATCAACAGCAGATCCGATTGTTGTTTGTAACCGCAGCACAAAATCACTGCGGCGCGATAGCCCGCCGCGCCGGCCTCGGCAACGATTTGCGGATTGAACGCGCCGAACGGGTACGACAAGGCGACAATCGGGTGCCCCAATTTTTCTTCGGTGATGGCTTTGCCTTGCACCAACTGCCGCCGCGCTTCCACCAAATTCGTTTTGGTCAAATCCGCATGGCTGATGGTGTGCCCACCAAATTCCATCCCCGCGCGATCCATTTCCAACACCTGTTCCCAGTTCATCAACAATTCGCCGCCCGCGTCCACGTACTGGGTCGGTACGAAAAATACGCCCACCATGCCGCGCTTGCGCAATTCGGGAAACGCGACCGTGTATGCGTCAATCCACGCATCGTCGAATGTCAGAATCAACGGCTGGGTCGGCAGGGGCGCCCCGCGTTCAAAAAATTCTGCCAGCTGTCTGAACGTTATCGTGTGAAAACCGCGCGTTTGCAGATAATCCAGCTGCGCCGTGAATTGCTCCGGCGAAACGGTCCAGGTCCGCAGCGTTTCACTCGCATTGGGCGCGAGCGTTTTCAAATGATGATACATCAAAATCGGAATGCTCACTGGCGCGCCGGGCGGCGGCGGTGTAATAAACGGCGTGGGTGTCGGCAAAGGCGTCGCGGTCGCCGCACGCGTGGGCGTACGCGAAGGGACGACCGCCGTCGGCGTATGCGCAGGGGCGGGCGAAGGTTCGACGCGCGAAACTTGGAGCGGTTCTGCGGTCGGCGGCGGCACACCCTTCACCGCTTGGATACTACACGCACTCGACAAAAGACCGAAACTCACCACAAACGGAAGAAGGCGCAAAAATTTTAGCATGACCCGTTTGACTCGAAATAATTCTCGTGGGACAATCGCCGTCACATTTTTATGACACCCATTCCCGCGCCCCCCCCCCCGCAGCGGCTGCGTTTCATTCAACTGCTGACTGCTGCAATTTTGATCATTGCCTTTGCGGGAACGTTTTATTTTTTGTTTGACCCCGCCCGACGCGCCCAACTGGATGCGTTGATCAACTCACCCATCGGATTGCTGGTCCTTTTTTTTCTATCCCTTTTGAGCAATGCGACTTTGATCTTGCCCGTACCGGGAATTGCGCTCACGGCTTTGGCAGCAACGGCAGGCAATCCGTTAATCATCGGCATCGTCGCGGGCTTGGGGCAGGCGCTCGGCGAAACCACCGGCTATTTGGCGGGTTACAGCGGACAAGAGCTGATTGATAGCTCGCCGCGTTATATTCGGATGGCGAGTTGGATGCGGCGTTATGGCGCAGTCACCATTTTTGTATTGGCGTTGGTCCCGAACCCGCTCTTTGACATTGCGGGCCTTGTCGCGGGCGCGCTGTGCATGCCCTTTTGGATTTATCTCTCGGTCACCGTTGCCGGCAAGGTCATAAAAAATGTTGCGCTGGCTTATGCGGCAGCCCTGGGCATTGATTGGCTCATCCGCTGACCCACATACACGGCGGGCGAGCATAAAGCATCGCCCCTACCATTATAACGCGGAAAAAAAATGCGTTACATACAAACGAGCGCCGCATGTACCATTTACATGCGGCGCTTGTTTACAAAATGCAATGACATCTCGCGCGTTCACGAGATGTCATTGCATCACCACCCAACAAAGGAGAACAAACCACTCGGAAATCAAGGTCCTGGAAAATTTCTTGATTCCGATTTTGCGCATCGGGGCGTCCCACCAAACGCGTCCGAGTTGTGGTCACATTCCAATTGCGAAAGGATCAGGCGGGGAATAGAGCTTGGACCCTCCGACTGGGGTGCGCTCTTACGATGTCTTACCAGGGCCGGATATTCGCAGCCTCGCTCCGCTTCACCCTTTTTGGCATCCCCCAACCTGTCGCCTGTAGCATATCGTCAACAGATTAGCGAAAAATGAGAAAAGAGTAAAAAGAAAGTAAGCTCAAAAAACCCCTTTCAGACCTCCGAGGCTTCTGGAATGGTCATATCGCGAGAAATTTCAGAAGTTTGAAAGGGCAATGCCAAACGCGTCGGCGCGGCGAGCGGGGGCGCTTCCGGCGCGCTTTTGGGCTGCGGCAAAGGCAGCCACACCGCAAACGTACTTCCTTTGCCCAATTGCGATTCCACTGTAATTTTTCCGTTGTGCGCTTCCACAACCGATTTCGCAATCGCGAGACCCAGTCCCGTTCCACCGGCATCGCGCGAGCGCGCCTTGTCTACACGATAAAAACGATCGAACAAATTCGGTATATGGTCTTGCGCAATGCCGATGCCGGTATCTTGCACCAAAATTTTTACCCAGACGTCATCTTTGGTCAAAGCCAGCGTCACTTCGCCGCCCGGCGCGGTGTACTTGATGGCATTGTCCACCAGATTGAGCAGCACTTGTTTCAGCCGATCGCGGTCGCCGAGGATAATGGCTTGATCCTCTGCACCGAGTGTAACCTTGAGGCCCTTGGCAGTGATTTGCGCCTGACGATACACTTCGAGCAATAACGTGTCCAATTCTATCGGATGTCTCGCAATCGGTACGCCGCTGTCTTGACGCGCGAGCAAAAGTAAATCGCTCACGAGACGGCTCATGCGCGCAGTTTCCGAATCTATCGCATCAATCACCTGGGCGCGTTCGGCGGGATCCTCTACCGCGCCGCGTTTCAACAGATCCAAGTTCCCGCGCACGGCCGTGAGCGGCGAACGCAATTCATGGGACACGTCCGCGACAAAGCGTTGTTGTGCGCGAAACAATTCTTCGATCCGCGCGAGCATTTCGTTGAACGTCAACGCGAGACGTCCTATTTCGTCAATCTTGCTCGGTACTTCGATGCGGCGGCCCAAATCGCGCGCGCGGGTGATTTTTTGCGCGGTCAGCGTCACACGATCAATCGGTTCGAGAATGTTGCCCGCAATGAACCAACCGCCAATCGCCGCCGTCGCCAACCCC
This sequence comes from Chloroflexota bacterium, assembly GCA_016209205.1. GTDB lineage: Bacteria > Chloroflexota > Anaerolineae > UBA4142 > SHND01 > SHND01. The sequence continues at coordinate 15,409 of JACQWQ010000022.1, read as the reverse complement.
GCTGCGATGCTGATGATGAGCAGCGTCGCCAAATCACGCAGCGTGGCGTCCACCGTGCGCAACGACTGGGCGAGTTGAATAAAGCCGACCACTTGGCCCGAGCGCGTGACAATCGGCGCGACGTAGGCGCGCAAGCGCGTGCGATTCACGGTAAAATCCGAGGGCACCGTCTCGCCGCGTTTTACGCGTTCCAGCTGGTCTTGCGGAATCATGAGCCGCTGATTGCCCAAATTCTCGGAACGGCTCAGGATGGTTCCGTCCACCGTCGAAAGCTGCACAAAAATATCCGCCGTCGCGAAGACGTCGGCCGTTGGCAAAAACACACCCCCGCGGCGAAACACATCCCACGGGTCTTCTTGCAACGTCAAAACCGTCGAGAGACTGGCTTGAATGTCATTGGCGCGTTGTTGCAGCTGTCGGTCCACTTCTTGGTACGAGGTGATGGAAACCGTCACATACAACGCAACGCCAAAGACAATGAGGAGCAAGGCGAGGAGTCCGACATACCACACTGTCAGACGAGTACGAATGGACATGCGAAATATTTACTACTTTCGAGCGGAGCTAAATCCAGTCGGGTGGTCGGTCAGTCGCGTGGTCGGTTAGTCCGATGGTCGGTTGGTCGGTTGGTCGTGACTATCCGACTATCCGACTGTCAGACCATCCGACTAACTTATTCTGCACGCAACGCATAACCCACACCGCGCACGGTTTGAATGAGCCGCGCTTCGCCGTTGGCTTCTAACTTGGAACGGAGATAGCGAATATACACTTCGAGGATATTCGATTCGCCGCCAAAGTCATAGCCCCAAATACGATCATAAATCAATTCGCGCGAAAGCACCTGGCGCGGGTGCAAAATAAAAAAATGCAGCAGGTCAAATTCCTTGGTCGTCAAATCAACCTTGCGTCCGGCGCGGGTCACTTCACGCGTTTTGCGATCAAGCGCCAAATCGGCAAAACGAAAGACCGTTTGTTCCGCCGGTTTGTTGCGCCGCAGCAGCGCTTTGACGCGCGCCAGCAGTTCTTCAAACGCGAACGGTTTCACCAAATAATCGTCCGCGCCACTCTCGAAACCCTTGACCTTGTCGGACACGGTATCCTTGGCGGTCAACATCAAGATCGGCGTCTCGCCGCCCGAGCGCAAACGCCGCGCGACTTCGAGGCCGTCGAGTCCGGGCAGCATCACGTCCAGAATCACAAGGTCGGGTTCATTATCGCGCGCAGCTTTCAAGCCCGACTCTCCATCGTATGTTATCTCGACCCTATATCCTTCATAAGCCAAACCGCGCCGCAAAAAGTCGGCGATTTTGATTTCGTCTTCGATGACGAGGATTCGCTCTGCCATGCCTGAATTATAAATCAAAATGCGCTTCTCGCCTATCGCAAATCGCTTATCGCGGGTCGCGGGTCGCCTACCGCCTATCGCAAATCGCGTATGACTGGACCACCCGACCATCCGACTATCCGACCAACCGACTACTTGACCACCAGCCCCTGAATGATTACATGATCTCCTTGTGTAACTCCAGATTCATCGGAAACCGGCAGGCGTTGTCCTGACGCCGGATCATAAAAACCAATTTCGAGTGACGCCGCGCCTAGCGGCGCATCGCGCGCAATATCAAACGCGTACGTGTCGGCAATGTACTCGTCGCGCTGCCACGTATCGGTCGGCGCGTCGCCATTGAGCGGCGGCGCATCTTTTTGCCCGATGACGCGCCCGTTCGCATCCAACACGTGCACGAAAACGGTGTACGCCTTGGCGGCGGGTTTTAACGCGTGCCAATACAAAGTCACCTCGAATGGTTCGCCCGCGCGTAAGGTGGTTTGCGGCAAAGTATAACCGATCATCTCGATTGCATCGCCCCAGCGCGCGACGCGCGCGGTTTGCGGACTCGGTTTTTCAAAACTGTGCGCGCGTCCCGCCAGCTCAATGCCCGCAATCGGCGCACCGTCCGCGCGCCCGACGGGTTTGCCATCCGGCGTCCACAACGAAACGCGGATGACGGCTTGCCCGCGCGGCGCATCGGCAGGAATCTGCAAATCGTGAACGCTGCGGACGTAATCACCGGCGCGCCATTGTTTCGTCGGATAGATTCCTTTTAACAGCGTTTCTTCTTGGCGCGTGATCTCTTGTCCATCTTCCGTGAGCGCGGTTAACTGCAATTTATAATTGGATGAGAGTTGCGCGTTGGCTTGCCAAAACAAAACCAACCGCCACACGCCGCCCACGGCAACCTCGCCCGCCGCGTCGGAACCGAGCAATTGAATGTCGCCGAATTTTGCCTTGGAAGGGTAACGAATTTCCAGGTCGGGTTTTGTTTGCGGCGCCGGTCCGCGTTCCACGTTCGTTTCCGCCAGCGTGACCGATGAGGTTGGAGTTGCGCCGTTGCGGACAAGCGGGATTGCGCCGCGCGCCGAGACCAACGCGACATCGAGGGCATACGTTTGCGGCGGCGCGTCCGGCGGAAGCGCTATCGGCAGGCGCGTGATGACAACATCATCCGACTGCCACTGCGACGGTGTATAGCCCAAAGACGATACTTCACTCCACACATATTTCATTTTGTCCTGCAACGAGGCAACCCACAGCAAACCGTCCGCATCGGTTACACGCGGCGTCCCAATCTGCCACCACAACTCGCCGTCAAGCACGCCGCCCGTTTTGCCGCCCGTTGGCAAATAGGCATCCCGAAGCGCGATTTGCCCATCCTGCGTTTGCGCGACGGAATTCAAACCGCGTGTGGTGCGCAAGATTTGAAATTCTTGTTCCGTCAATTCATAAATCTGCACTTCAGGCGTACCGTCCGCGAGTTTCGTTTCCAGCACCGGTGCGTCCGTCAAAAATTGTTTGGCGAAGGTTGCGGTCACCGGACCACTGCGCGGGTTCACCACAAAAGCGTTCGTGCGCGCGGGCAAAACAAAGGTATCCGCGCCTTGAAAAAATTGCGCGCGGTTCGGCGTACGCGCGACGAGACTGAACGAACCGCGATCCAAATCATTCGCAAATTCCGCCGACACGAGCGCGCGCGCCGCGCCTTGATGTTCGTCCAGCCAGCGCGCCGCCGTCGCCAAATCGGCGCGTTGAATCAAACGCACTTCGGGATTATTCACCCACGTGACAAAATACGCGTAGATGCCGCCGACTGCCGCGAGCAAAACCAACAACGCGATACCTGCGCCCAGCGCGACGTTCCCCACCCTGCCCCAACGCGTTGCCACAAACGCGCGAATTTCGTCCAATGCCAGCGCGGGCAGCATAAACGCCGCGCCGATTGCACCCACCGCGCGATGCTGCGACAAATCGCTGCCGCTCAAAATACTTGGCAGCAGCATCACGACCAGCCAAATCAAGGCGAACGCGTACGGCGCGCGCTTGAAACGAAACAGCGCGACGACGATGCCTGCATAAAACAGAATCGCCCACGCCGGATCAAAAATCGGACGCTGCGCGACGTTGTAACGCCATTCGGGATCGCCGCTGACGCCGAACATCCCGAACACGCGCAGTGCGTTGTTCAGAAGCGGGAAAGGATTGCCTTGACGCAGTGCGTCCATGTCGCCGCTCAAATCGCCAAGGCGCGCCAACGCGGTTTCGGGATGCGTCGTAATGAAATAAAACAACGGGAAATACACCAGCGCCGCGAGCAAAAAAATTACGGGTACAAGCCAGAGATTCTTGCCCCACGTTTTGCGATGAAACACCAATGAATACAAGACAAACACAAACAGCGTGACTGGGACAAAAATGCCGGAGCGATACGTGTACGTCGCCAAACCGGCGAGAATGCCCGACAAGATCAACAGCCCGCGATTACTGCGCGTCCACCCCAACCAAAACACATAGAACGTCGCCGCCGCGAGGAGATACGTGCTGATCGTGTGCAAGCCAATGCGCGATTCGTACAAATGCCAGAACGAAAAAGTAATTCCCGCAACCGTAACCAGCGCGATGAAACTTGCACTTTGCTCACTCCCCTCCCGCTTCTTAGGAGAGGGGTCAGGGGTGAGGTCACTCCCCTCTCCTCTTTTAGGAGAGGGGTCAGGGGTGAGGTCACTCCCCTCTCCTCTTTTAGGAGAGGGGTCAGGGGTGAGGTCACTC